>CAJOCT010000044.1 GCA_905236725.1 uncultured Selenomonadaceae bacterium
GCCCGATGTCTTTTCAACGCCGGTGCCACGCCCAAAGATTTCAACAAAAAACTTTTGCAAAACGAACATTTGAAAGTTGTCGATTACGAACCCGACAGCTCAAAAATTTTTCCCCGCGCCGATATTAAAGGCGGTGTCGCGATTACTTATTTTGACAAAGAAAAAAATTTCGGCGCGATTGATACTTTCACTCCGTTCCCCGAATTAAATTCTATTCTTCATAAAGTTTGCATTGACAATAAAAATTTTCAGCCGTTCAACAAAATTGTTTATTCGCAGACAAGTTACAGACTTACAAAAAAGTTTCATGAAGATAATCCCGACGCAATAAAAAAAATTTCTAAAGGTCATCAAAATGATTTTTCAACTGCCTTGATGAATAATTTTAGCGATTTATTTTTTGATGAAAAACCTGACGACGAACACGAATATATAAAAGTTGTTGGAAGACAAAATAATAAAAGAATTTATAAATTTTTTCGACGCGAGTGGGTCAACAATCCTGAGCCACTGGAAAAATTTAAAATTTTAATTCCAAAAGCAAACGGCAGTGGAGCGATTGGAGAAGTGATGAGTACACCGCTTGTCGGTTTACCGCTTGTCGGCTCTACAGAAACTTTTATAAGCGTCGGTGCGTTCGATACGCGCGAAGAAGCAGAGGCTTGCTTGGCATACATTAAGACAAAATTTTGTCGGGCAATGATTGGAATTTTGAAAGTTACGCAAGATAACACGCCTGAAAAGTGGGCAAAAGTACCGTTGCAAGATTTTTCCGCGGCAAGTGACATTGACTGGACGAAAAAAATATCCGAAATCGACGCGCAACTTTATAAAAAATATTCTTTGTCGGCGGATGAAATAAAATTTATCGAAGAAAAAATCCGCGCGATGAGTTGAAAAAAATTTTACAAACTGCAGAAATTTGACAGAAAGCAAATAAAAATTTATAATTCGACCGTGAATTGAAAATAACTGAGGATGCAGTCGGTTTTTTCACCAAACAAAGCCCCCTTCAAGCGGAAGTAGGACACCGCCGAGGGGGTTTTGTTTTCGCTTAATCGTGTAGGACTTCGATTAAGGCAGATTTACGAAACTACTGTTTTTTGATAAAGTAGCGCGGATATGACAGCACAAAAAAATTTTCTTGTCTTGAAAAAAATTTTTTCCTGTGATAATATTTCAGCATATCGCGAAAGTAACATTGAGTAGACACTATAGTTACACCGAACAAGAACTCCCTCAAGCGTGAGTGCTGCAACGCCGAGGGAGTTTTTGTTTGCCTGATCGAGTGCTACTTCGATTTCGGCGAGGGTTTTTATCGGCTACTGCTTCTTAAACAGTTTTTCGTAAATGAGGTTGCCGATAATTGACGCAACCACACCTACTCCAAACGATATGAGAGTAGACACCATTTCGATACACCTCCTTTCGCAAAATTAAAAAATTTTTTGAAAGGCAACAGTAGCGCGGTTATGATAGCACAAAAAAATTTTCTTGTCTTGAAAAAAAATTTTACAAACTGCAGAAATTTGACAGGAAGCAAATAAAAATTTATAATTTGCTCGTGAATTGAAAGTTACTAAGAGGTCGATAGTATTTTTCTCACCGAAACAAAAAACTCCCTCAAGCGTAAGCACTACAGCGCAGAGGGAGTTTTTGTCTGCCTTATCGAGCACTACTTCGATTTCGGCGGGTTTGCCAAACTACTGTTTAAAAAATTTGTCATAGATGAAGTTGCCGAGAATCGACGACACGACACCTAATCCAAATGCAAACAAGGTCGAAAGCATTTTTGCTCACCTCCTTTCGCAAAATTAAAAAATTTTTTGAAAGGCAACAGTAGCGCGGTTATGATAGCACAAAAAAATTTTCCCGTGAAGACAAAAATAAAAACTTCTGATATAATTCAACGGCTTTGTGTCAGAGTTTTTTTATTTTGAGGAGGGGTTTTCTTTTGACGAATGATTTGATGATTATCAACGCGTTTGTATTTTATATCGGCTGTATGATGGCAATCGGCGTTTACTATTATCGGCAGACGAAAAATATGAGCGATTATTTTTTGGGCAATCGCAGGTTAGGCGCGTGGGTGACTTCGCTTTCCGCCGAAGCGTCGGACATGAGCGGCTGGATGCTTATGGGCGTGGATTTGCTTACCTCGCCGGACTGAACGCGGGCTGGATTGCCGTCGGAATTGCGATAGGCACTTGGGCAAACTGGCAATTTGTCGCGAAAAGGTTGCGGCGTTACACGGAAATTGCGGGCAATGCTTTGACACTTCCCGAATTTTTGCAAAATCGTTACAAAGACACGTCGAATTTGTTGAGAATTGTCCCCGCGATTTTTATTTTAATTTTTTTCATTCTGTACACGTCGAGCGGCTTTGTTTCGGCGGGCAGACTTTTTGAAACGGTTTTCGGAATAGATTTTCAACTCGCAATTTTTCTCGGCGCGGGCTCGGTCGTTTTTTATACTTTAATCGGCGGGTTTTTGGCGGTCAGTCGCACGGATTTTATTCAAGGCGTGATGATGTTTTTCGCAATTTTACTCGTGCCGATTTGCGCGGCAATGTCAATGGGCGGATTCGGCGAAACAGTCACCGCGATTTCAAATTTCAAAGCGTCGATGTTTGACCCGTTCATGAAACCGGACGGCTCGACAATCGGCGCGATAGAAATAATTTCTTTGATGGCGTGGGGAATCGGATATTTCGGGCAGCCGCATATTTTAGTCAGATTTATGGCGGTAAAATCGACGGCGGAAATTCCTCAAGCTACAAGAATCGCTATGACGTGGGTTATTTTATCTTTGGCGGCGGCGGTTGCAGTCGGAATGGTCGGAACGGTTTATTTATCGACACCGCTGGAAGGCACGGACTCGGAGAAAGTTTTCTTGGTGATGACGAACAATTTATTTCCGCCGATAATTGCGGGAATAGTTTTATCGGCAGTTCTCGCGGCGATTATGTCAACCGCCTCAAGTCAACTTTTGGTCGCCGCCTCTGCCTTCGCGCAGGATTTTTACAAAACTCTTTTGCGAAAAGATGCAAGCCAATCTGAACTCGTCTGGATTTCTCGCGCGTCAGTTTTAATTATCGCGTCGATTGCGGTTTATCTCGGATTTAACCCCGACAGCTTTATTTTGGATATGGTCGCTTATGCGTGGGCGGGATTCGGCGCGGCTTTCGGTCCGGCGGTTTTGATGAGTCTGTTTTGGAAGCGCACGACTCGGCTCGGAATTATCGCGGGAATTATCGTAGGCGGCGTGACGGTTTTGGTTTGGAAACAGCTGGCACTTTTCGGACTTTATGAAATTGTTCCGGGATTTATTTTTTCTTTTATCGCGATTTTTATTTTTAGCAAAATTGACAAAGAACCTGCCCGCGAACTTGTCGAAATGTTTGAGGCGGTCGATAAAAGCAAAATTTAACCGAAAATTTTTTGGTCGAGGAAAATTTTTCTTCGACTATTTTTTTTTTGCAAAAAATTTTCCCAATCTGAAAAAAATCTGATATAATATGCGAAAAAATTTTTTTGGGAGGTTTTTCCGACTTGCAGAACAAGACGAAGGCGACGGCAACTTTGGCGGCGAGTGCTTTTTTGGCGGCGGGAACTCTGCCGGGAATTTCACCGCTGACAAATTTTATAACGCCCCAAGCCGGCGGAATTTTTTTGAACTTCTTAAATCACGGATTTATTGCGGCGACAATCGGCGGGCTTGCGGACTGGTTTGCGGTGACCGCGCTTTTCAGAAAACCGCTCGGAATCAGTTACCGCACGGAAATTTTGCGCCGTAATCGCGGAAGAATCACCGACGCGATTATTGAATTTGTCGAAAAAGATTTGCTGAACGCGGAAAATATTATGGAGACCGTGCGCGAAGAAAATGCGGCGCAACTTTTGGTTGAATATCTGGAAAATCGGCAGGGCAGAGAGAGGGTCCATGAACTTTGCCGCGATGTTTTGAAAGAACTTTTCGCAAAAACCGACAGCGCGGAAATTTCTCAATCACTTGCGCCGATTTTGAAAGATGAAATTAAAAACCTTGACGCGAAAAAAATTCTCGACGCGGCGGTTAAAGTTTTGACGAACGAACGATACAGCCGAAGAATTTTGACGATTTTTCTTGAGATCGGTGAAAAAATTTTGAAATCCCCGCACATGCAAGAAGCGTTGCAGAAAAAAATTGCGGAATTGCTCGACGCTTACGAAGGCGATTCGACGGGCAGGGCTTTGGTTTTGTCAACTTTGAATTTGACCGACGAAAAAGTTTTGGGAATTTTGAATGAAAACGTTGAGCAAAAAATTTCTGAGACTTCGGCGGTTTTGAACGTCAAAGGAATAGTTGAGGCAGAAAAGGCGGAGGCGGCGAAAAATTTGCTGGAGTCTTTCACAAATTTTGTAAAAAATTCCGCCGCAACTTTCGACGCGCAAAAAATTCAGGACGAGTTCCAGAAAATCTTCGCGGACAAATTCAACATCGCCGATTACATAAAAACTTGGTTCGACGTGAACGTTAGAGGCGAGGACGATCCGGCGGTTTTGGAAAAAATTCAAAGGCAGTACGCCGCCAACCCTCAACACGGGCGGATTATGAAAGTTGAAAAAGTTACGCCTGTTTGGTATTCGCCGCTGGATAAATTCATCGACGAAAAAATTGACGAGTTTATCAAAAGTCCCGTCCAACAAAACAAAGTTGACAAGCTGATAAAAAATTTTGTGGAAAATTTATTGGCGCAATACCATGACCAAATTCCCGAACTGATTCGCGAAAGATTGGAAAAACTCAGCGACGACGAACTGACGGAATTTGTTGAAGGAAAAGTTTCCGACGATCTGCAAATGATTCGGATTAACGGCTCGGTTTGCGGCGCGGCGGCGGGAATGTTTTTATACGGCGTTTCGCTGTTGGTTGAAAAAATTATGAGTTAGCGGACGGCGGACAGCGAAAAAAACTGTAACCTGTCCACTGTTCACTATCCACTAAAAAATTCGACTGAAAGGAGAATTTTTTTTGAACAGATGGAATAACGCGGACACAACTTTAACCTGCGCGGCACTGTGTTTTTTGGCGGCGGCGGGATTTAAAATTTTGCATCCCGAATCAATTTTTGCGGAAGGATTTTTATTTGTGACAGAGGCGGCAATGGTCGGCGGAATTGCTGACTGGTTTGCGGTGACGGCACTTTTCAAAAAGCCGCTCGGTTTCCCGTTTCACACGGCAATTTTGCCCAATCGGCGCAAAGAATTTATCGACGCATCGGTTGAAATGGTGCAAAGAGAATTTTTTTCACGGCGAACGATTTTCAAAAAAATCGGCGGTTTAAATTTACTTCCGCTTCTGGTCGAATATCTCGAAAAAAACGAAACGAAAAAATTTTTGCTCGGCGAACTCCTGAAAGTCGCGAAAAATTATTTTTCAAAACTGAACAAAGAAAATTTGTCGAAAACCCTTGCAAAAAAAATCCGCCGCGAATTTTCCGATATTCCGATACGAAATTTAATTGATGAAATTGGAAATTGGATAAAAACCAACGACAAAGACAAAGAATTTTTTGTCACGCTGATAAAAAAATTGCGCGGCGAGGCGGCAAAACCCGAAGTGCGGGCGAAACTTCAAAAAATTTTGGAAGAATACGCGCAAGAAAAAACTAAATCGGCAGGATTATTTTCAATTTTGGCGGCGGGACTTGCTCAAATGCTCGACTTCGTAAACTTTGAAGAAGCCGCCGACATCATGCAACAACAACTGCTGAAATTTTTGGACGAATTGTCAAAAGATTCGCCGTTGCAAAGAAAAACAATCAATGAATGCCGATTAAAAATTTCCGAAATGACCGACACAAAAGATTTTCGGGACTTGGCGGAACGGTTGCAAATTGACTTGGCGAATGAGTTGCCGCTGGAAAAAGCCGTCGAAAAATCTCTGCTCAACCTCGAAAAACAAATTTCATCGGCGGAACTCGAAAATTCTGCAGAAAAAAATCTCGGCGGAATTTTTGTAAAATTTTTCAGTCAAGAATATGACAAACTCGCGGAAAATTTAAAATCGGACGGCGAATTGAAAAAAGCCGTCGAAAAATTCATCTACGAACTTGCGGCAAGAACCGCGCTTTACGCTCAACCTATGGTCGGCTCAGTTGCGAAAAGTGCGCTGGAAAAAATGACGGAAGATCAGCTCAACAGTATGGTCTACGACAAGGCAGAAAAAGATTTCGTTTGGATTCGGCAAAACGGCTCGATTATGGGCGCGGCAATCGGTCTGGGAATTTTTATTTTAATCAAATTGGCGGGTGGTTGACTTTTTATGAAAAAAATTTTTATCGCGACAATTTTAATTTTAATCGGTGCGGCGTATTTTGTCGGGAATTATTTTGTAAACTTCGCGCTTAAAAGAAATCCCGAAAATCTTTCTCCGCCGCCGGCAACTTCCAACATTGCCGATCCGAATATAAAAGTTCCTCCCGAGCCGAATTTTCCGAAAGAAACTTGGACAATAAAATCTGCGGAAGGTTTTGAGCTTTGCGCGGATTATTTTTCGCCCGAAAACGAAACTCATCGCTGGGCAATTTTGGTTCACGGTTACGGCAGGGATCGGCGATTTGCCTTCGATTACGCCGAAGAATATTTGAATCACGGTTACAAAGTTTTGATTCCCGACTTGCGAGCGGCCGGCGAGAGCGAAGGAATTTTTATCACGATGGGAGTTTTTGAAAGCCAAGATATTTTTCTTTGGACAGAAAAAATTCTTGAACGCGACCCCGAAGCGAAAATTATTTTTCACGGCGTGTCGATGGGCGCGGCAACTGTTTTAATGGCGGCGGCACTTGAGCCGAAAAATCTTGTTGCCGTCGTGGAGGATTGCGGTTACACGAGTGCTTACGAAATGTTTACCGTTCAGCTGGAAAAAATTTTTAACTTGCCCGAATTTCCCGTAATGCCGATAGTTGACATCGTCAGCAAAATAAAAATCGGCGCGAAAATTTCCGACGCGGCCCCGATTGATTACCTTTCAAAAATTAACGTGCCGACGCTTTTTATTCACGGCGACGCGGATAAACTTGTGCCTTATGAAATGATGAAAAAACTTTTCGACGCTTCAACCGCGCCCGTTAAAGAAAGTTGGACGGTCGAAGGCGCAGGACACGCCGAAGCAAAAACTCAAGATCCGAAAAAATATTTTGACCGAGTTTTTAAATTTATCGACAATTACACAAAATAAAACAGACAAAAATTTTTCTTGACAGGAAAGTTTTGAGCGGTTATAATACGCCTTGTTTGAAACACGTGGGGTTGTAGCTCAGTTGGTTAGAGTGCCTCGTTGACATCGAGGAGGTCACAGATTCGAGTTCTGTCAGCCCCACCATTTTTATTTGCTCACTTAGCTCAGTTGGTAGAGCATCTCCGTCACATGGAGGAGGTCGGGGGTTCGAGTCTCTCAGTGAGCACCAAAAATTTTGAAAATGACAATCGTCGCGGACTAAGCGGCGATTTTTTAGTTTGCGGTAAAGGAAAATTTTTTGTCCGCGCAGAATATTCCCCGAAAAATTTTTTTGATGAGGATGATTTTTCTTGAACGAAAAAAATTTAAATCGCCTGATGAATTTCACAGTGATTTTTTTTATTTTCGCCGTGATGTTTTCTTTAAATTATTTAATGCCCCTGCACCGAGATGACTACGATTATTCGATGATTTGGAAAACCGGCGAGCATATAAATTCATTCGCCGATGTTTTTGATTCGACTTGGCGACATTATTTTTTGCACGGGGGAAGATTTTTCAGCGTATTTTGTTTGAATTTATTTTTGTGGCTGGGAAAAATTCCCTTCGACATTGCAAACGCCGCACTTTTCGTCGCGTTGGCAGTTTTAATTTATTTTCACGCACGAAGAAAATTAAAAATCGACGGCGAATTTGGAATTTTGGCGACGACGGGAATTTTGGCGTGGCTGTCGTTCCCGCATTTCGGCGAAGTTGCAGTCTGGAAAAGCGGCTCGACTGTTTATTTATGGTCGGCAGTTCCGGCGGCGATTTTTTTATTGCCGTACAATTTGGAATTGGCGCGGACGTGGAAATTTTCGCAGGGAAAAATTTTTGCCGTTGCAATGTTTTTTCTCGGAATAATCGCGGGCTGTTCGGTGGAAAATTTAGGCGTGACGGTGACAATTTTAACGGCGGCGATTTCATTCTACAGCTATAGAAAACGCTCGATAAAATTTTGGATGCCTGCGGGAGCGTTCGGCAGTTTAATCGGGCTGATAATTTTACTTGCCGCGCCGGGAAATTTCGTCCGCTACGACGTGCAAGGTTCGGGCAAAGGAATTTTTTCGCACATCGGCAATCAATTTGCGGGCAACGGCGAAATGATTTTATATCTTTTGCCGGCGATTTTAATTTTAGTCTGCGCGTTCAGTCTGCTGAAAATTTCCGCCGCTCGAAAAAGAAAAATTACTTTCGCGGTGACAGAATTTATTTTTCCGCGCTCAAGCATAATTTTTCTCGCCGTCGCAATAATTTTTTCAATTTCTTATTTCAACGACAGCTTTATCACGTCGGCAATAAAAAATTTTTTCATAAACAGCATTTTCCCGAATTTTGAAGTCAGCACGAAATTTTTGGAGCGATTCGACAATTTTATGATGAAATCTGAAGAAATGATAATTTACCTGCTGATAATTTTTGCGATTTATCTGCCGTTGAGAAATTCGCTCGGACTTGTCGGCACGGCGCAGAAAAGATTTTCGCTCAACGTAAATTTCTCGGACGTTACAAATTTATTCCCGCAAATTCGCTACAGTTTATTTTTATTTGCGCTGGCAATTTTTAACAATTTCGTGATGATATTCGCGCCGACATTCCCCGCGCGTGCAACTTTCAGTTCGGTCGCGATGATTTTGGTCGGGACGATCGCAATTTTGCGCCTGCCGATTATTCGCAAAAAACTTTCCGAAGGTTCGCCGGGCGTAATTTTAAAATTCGGTGCGCTTTTACTCGGAAGTTTTACGATAATTTCAGCGTTGACGATAACTTACGAATTGCGGCAGGAAAATGATTTGCGGATTGCGGAAATTGAAAAAGCCGTCGAAGAAAATCGCGAAGTCATAAAATTTCCGCCGATTGAATTAAAAAATCGCGCATTGAGACACGTTTTTTTCGTTGACTTTGATAACGGCGTGACAAAAGACGGTCTGCGCGAATTTTACGGATTGAAAGATATTGAAGTTGAAAAATAAATTTTTGTGAGGAATTGATAAAAAATGAAAAAAATTTCTGTACTCGGCTCGACGGGCTCAATCGGGACGCAGGCTTTGGACGTTGTGCGAAATTTGCCGAATGAATTTTCAGTCGAAGTTTTGGCGGCAAATTCCAACGTCGAATTATTTTCCAAGCAAGTCGAAGAGTTTAAGCCGAAATTGGCTGTGCTTGCGAACGAAACTGCTTATAAAAAATTTTCCGCAGAAAAAAATTTTGACGGCGTGGAAATTGCGGGAGGTCGTCAGGCTTTTATCGACGCGGCAACTTTCGACGGAGTTGAAATTGTTTTGACTTCAATGAGCGGATTTGCGGGACTCGAGCCGACTTTGAAAGCGATTGAGTGCGGAAAAAATATTGCGCTCGCCAACAAAGAAACTCTGGTCGTTGCGGGTGAACTCGTCACGAAGGCGGCGGAAAAATTCAAAATAAAAATTTTGCCCGTTGACAGTGAGCACGGCGCATTTTTTCAATGTCTGCAGGGAGAAAAATTTTCGTCGATTGAAAAACTTTTATTGACGGCATCGGGCGGACCTTTTCGCGGAAAAAAAATTTCTGATTTAAAAAACGCGAAGATGGAAAAAGTTTTGGCGCATCCGACTTGGAATATGGGCAAAAAAATAACAGTCGATTCCGCCTCGCTCGTCAACAAAGGTCTGGAAGTCATTGAGGCGAAATGGCTGTACAACGTCGATTACGAACAAATTCAAGTCGTCGTCCACCCGCAAAGCATAGTTCATTCGATGGTGGAATTTTGCGACGGCTCGATAATCGCGCAACTTGCCGCGCCGGATATGCGCCTGCCGATTCAATACGCTTTGACTTATCCCGAAAGAAAAATTTCGCCGATAAAAAAATTAAATTTTTGGGAGATAAAAAATTTGACGTTTGAAAAACCTGACACAGAAACTTTTCGCGGATTAAAATTTGCTTATGAGGCGGGGAAAATCGGCGGGACAATGCCCTGCACATTCAACGCGGCGAATGAAATTGCGGTTGAAAATTTTTTGCGCGGACGGATAAAATTTTTGGAAATTTACGACGTAATAGAAAATGCGATGTTGAAACGCGAAGTCAAAAAAAATATCTCGCTCGAAATTTTACTTGAAGAAGACAGAGAGACACGAATTTTATCGGAAAAATTTATCGGGGGAAAAAATTAAATGCAACTTCGCGGGACGTTAATGCTTTTGGGCGCGGCATTTTTCTGGGGAACAACTTTTGTCGCGCAAATGAGCGGAATGGACGGACTCGGACCGTTTTCATACGCGGCGACAAGATATTTTCTCGGATTTTTATCAGTGACCGCCGTTTTAATTTTCACTCGAAAATCTCGGCAAAAAGAACGGTTGCAAAAAAAATATTCGCGCGGATTTTTGGTCGGCGTGGGAACGGGATTATTTTTATTCCTGGCAAGTTCAATGCAACAAATTTCAATGCTGTACACGACTGCGGGCAAAGCGGCATTTATAACCTGCCTTTATATAATTTTGGTACCGCTCGGCGCAATTTTACTCGGGAAAAAAATTTTGCGTGAAAATTTTATCGGCGCGGCATTGGCGTTGATCGGACTTTATTTTCTGGCAATCAACGAAGAATTTTCAATCAATCGCGGCGACGTAATTTTATTTTTCAGCGCATTTTTTTGGGCGGCGCAAATTTTACTCGTCGATAAATTCGCGTCAAAAGTCGATGTACTTGAACTTTCGACCTCGCAAATTTTCGTCACGCTGATTTTAAGTTTTTTCGCGATGATAATTTTTGAAACGCCGACGCCGGAAAATATTTTCAACGCGGCAATCCCGATTTTTTACGGCGGGGTTATGAGTGCGGGAGTTGCGTTTACGTTGCAAATTTACGGACAAAAATACGCCGAACCTTCTGCGGCGGCGATTTTAATGAGTTTTGAAGCAATTTTCGGCGCGGTATCTGCTTGGATAATTTTGGGCGAAGAAATGACCGCGCGGGAAATTTTCGGTTGCGTACTGATGTTTGCGGGAGTTATCGCGGCGCAGTGGAGCGTAATTTCAAAAAGAAGTTGACGAAATAATATAAAATTTTTTTATTCGGCTTCAACGTCGATGAAATTAAATTTTTCGTAATCAAAAAGCCCGCGATTAGTCAATTTTATTTCGGGGATGACGGAAAGCGACATAAAAGTTAAAGTCATCACCGGTTCGACGTTTTTGCTGATTCCCAGTTCGTCGTGAGCTTTTTTGTGAAGTTCGTCCAACTTTTCCGCAATAAATTCGCCGCTTTTATCGCTCATAATTCCCGCAATCGGCAGAGAAATTTTTGAAATAATTTTACCGTCCTTGACTAAAATCATTCCGCCTTCCATTTCGATAAGTTTTTCGACGGCAAAAGCCATTTCGGAATTGTTCACGCCCGCAACAATTATGTTATGCGAATCGTGCGCGACGGAAATTGCAATCGCGCCAAATTTTATTCCGTAACCGCTCAAAAATCCCAGTCCGATTTTGCCGGTTTCGTGATGACGCTCAATCACCGCAATTTTGCAAATATCTTTCGACGAATCAAAAATAAAGTCGCCGTCCGAATCAATTTTGATTTCGGCGGTAATTTTTTTTGTCACGACTTCGCCGGGCAAAATTTTTATAACGTTCACGAAATTTTTTTTCAAGTTCATTTTAAGACGCTCGGCAGAAAAATTTTTCACGCGAACGGAGCCGCGAACTTTTGAAATATCCTGCGAAATAATTTTCGGCAAATATTTTCCGTCTTCGGCAACGATTTCGCCGTCGATAAAAACCTTTTCCGCAACAAAATTTTTTAAATCGTTAAGCAAAACAAAATCTGCGCAATTTCCGGGCTTGATCGCGCCCCTGTCAAAAAGTCTGAACGTCTCCGCCGTGTTCAACGTCGCCATCTGAATTGCCGTTATCGGATTTATTTTTTCCTCGACGCAAATTTTCAGATGATTATTTATGTGACCTTTTTCAAAAATAGTTTTCGTCTGCAAGTCGTCCGAACACAAAAGCAACCGCCCGGAATTTTTTTCCGTCGCACCCTGCAAAAGTTTTCGCAGATTGTGACAGGCTGAACCTTCGCGAATCAAAATATACATTCCGCGCGAAATTTTTTCTTTCATCTCTTCAACCGTCATACATTCGTGGTCGCCCAAAATTCCCGCCGCAACGTAAGCATTTAAATTTTTTTCCGTCAAATTCGGACCGTGACCGTCGATAAGTTTATTAAATTTTTTTGCCAGTAAAATTTTTTTCAAAGCTTTTTCGTCGCAGTTAATCACGCCCGGCGCGTTCATAAATTCGCCGAGCCCGAAAATATTTTCGTCGGAAAAAATTTCTTCCATATCCTCCGCGTTCAAAATTGCGCCCGCGTCCTCAAAATCCGTCGCAGGAACACAACTTGGCATGGCAAAAATTATTTTCAACTTAGTTTTTTTTGCCGCCGCAATCATATATTTCAGACCTTCCAGCCCGCAAACATTTGCAATTTCGTGCGGGTCGGCAATTATCGTCGTCGTGCCGCAAGGAACAATAATTTTTCCGAGCTCTTCGGGCGAAATGTAACTTGATTCAATGTGAATGTGCGCGTCGATAAATCCGGGCGCGGCAAATTTTTCATGCGCGTCGATAATTTTTTTTCCGTCATAATTTTCGCCGATTCCTGCAATTTTTCCGTCAACAACGGCAATGTCGCCGTTTTCAATTTCGCCGCTGAAAACATTCACAATCCGACAATTTTTTATCAGCAAGTCGGCAGATTTTCTTCCCGCCGCCACTTCGATTAAATTTTTCAGCTCATTCATTTTCATAAAAATTTCCCCCAACATAAAATTTTTTTACAAACATAATATTACCAAAAATATTTTTTTCGGTACAGAAATTATTTTCGATAAAGACGCTCTGAATTTGATTGCCGAATAATTTTTGTGATAAAATTTCGGCGAGGTGAAGATTTTTGAAAGTAAATGTACCTTATGAAGTTTTGCAAAAAGTTTTGAAGCCCGCGAGATATACCGGCGGAGAATTTAATTCCGTAACAAAAAATTTTGATGAAGTCGATTGCAAATTTGTTTTGGCTCTGCCCGATGTTTACGAAGTCGGGATGTCGAACTTGGGACTGTCGATTTTGTACGGAATTTTGAACAGAAATGAAAAAATTTTGTGCGAGCGGGTTTATTCGGTCTGGACAGATATGGAAGCGGAAATGAGAGAAAAAAATATCCCGCTGTTTTCGCTTGAGTCAAAAAATGCGGTGAAAGATTTCGACTTTCTGGGATTTTCTCTGCAATACGAAATGATTTTTACGAACGTGCTGAATATGTTGGATTTGGCGAAAATTTCTTTGCTTGCGGAAGAAAGAAAAATTGACGAGCCTTTTGTCATCGGCGGCGGTCCCTGCGTTTATAATGTCGAGCCGATGGCGGATTTTTTCGATTTTTTTGTTGTCGGCGAGGGCGAAGAAATTTTAATTGAAGTCGTCGAAAAATTTATTGAGTGGAAAAATTCGGGCAAAGTCGGCGGCAGAAAAAGTTTTTTGAGAAAACTTTTGGACGTGCAGGGAATTTACGTCCCGAGTTTTTATCAACCGATTTATGACGAAAAAAATTTTATCGGAATGAAAATTCTTGAACCGTCCGCCCCAAAAATTATTTTTAAACGCGTCGTAAAAGATTTAAATGAAGTGCCTTTCGTCGAAAAACCGATTGTGCCTTTTATCGACATCGTTCACAATCGCGCGATGTTGGAACTTTTCAGGGGTTGCAGTCGAGGTTGCAGATTTTGTCAGGCGGGAATTTGTTATCGACCTGCCCGCGAGCGTACGGAAGAAAATTTGCGGAAGACTGCGCGAAAACTTATAGACGCGAGCGGTTACGACGAAATGAGTTTGACTTCGCTTTCGAGTGCGGATTATTCTTGTCTGAATCGACTTGTTGACGATTTGCAGAAAGATTTTTCGTCCGAGAAAGTTAATTTTTCCCTGCCGAGTTTGAGAATTGACAGTTTTTCTGTATACCTTGCGGAAAAACTTCAGGCGGTGAGAAAAAGCGGCTTGACTTTTGCGCCGGAGGCAGGAACTCAAAGACTTCGCGATGTGATAAATAAAAACGTCACCGAAGAAAATTTACTTCAGGCATGCGCGGCGGCTTTTGAAAAAGGTTGGAAGACCGTCAAACTTTATTTTATGATGGGACTTCCTACCGAAACTGACGAAGATATTTTGGGAATTGCGGAACTTGCGCAAAAAGTTGCGAATTTGTACCGAGAAATCACCAATCGCCGCGACGTAAAAATTACCGTCAGCGTGAGTTGTTTTGTCCCGAAACCTTTTACGCCTTTTCAGTGGTGCGGACAAATTTCGATTGAAGAATTTGAGCGTCGTCAACAACTTTTGAAAAATGCTATTCGTGATCGGGCGATAACGTACAACTATCACAACGCGAAACTTTCCGTGCTTGAAGGAATTATCGCGCGTGGTGACAGGCGACTTTCCGCTGTGATAGAAACTGCTTGGCGAAACGGTGCGAAATTTGACGGCTGGAGCGATTTATTTAAATTTGAAATTTGGCAGAAGGCTTTTGAAACTTGCGGGATTGACGGAAAATATTTTTCCGAACGCGAAAGAAATATTTATGAGCCTTTACCTTGGGAACACACTTCGCCGGGCGTGCGGAAAAATTTTTTGATTGAGGAGTTTAAAAAATCTCAACGCGGTGAAACTACTCGCGATTGCCGTCGAACTTCTTGCACGGGTTGCGGAGTTTGTCAAAATTTGGGCGTTAAAATAATTGATTACGACAAAAAAATTTTTCCCGAAGAAAAAAATAATTTCGCATTACGCACTACGCATTACGCATTGACCTCCTACCGTGCGCAAATTCGCAAGGGAAAGGAAATTGCTTTTCTTTCGCACTTGGAATATATGAACGTTTTCATGAGTGCGCTTTTGAGGTCGAAACTTCCCGCCGCATATTCCGAGGGATTTAATCCGCATTTAAAAGTTTCATTCGCGACGGCTCTGGGAGTTGGCGTGACAAGTGACTGCGAATATGTTGATTTTGTTTTGAGCGAAAAAATTTCTGACGCGGAAGTTATGAAAAAATTTAATGAACAGTTGCCGAGAGGAATGGAAATTTTGCGCCTGAAAAAAATTTCGGGAAAAGTTCCCGCGCTGATGTCGGCAGTGGATTTTTCGCGTTATGAAGTTTCCGTTCCCTGCGAAGAAAATTTCGATACGGTTGCGGAGATTGTAAAAAAATTCAACGACGCGAAAGAAATTTTATTTACGCGAATCACGCCGAAAAAAATGCGAGAAATTGAAATAAAAAAATACCTTGCCGAACGTTTAAAACTCATCGACAAGGTTGACGGCGAAATAATTTTGAAATTCGGGATAAAAATCACGACTGAAGGAAGTTTGAAACCTTCGGAGATTTTAAAAGTTTTGAGCGAAAAATTTGGTCTGCAAATAAAAATCACCGACGCAAAAATAAATCGGACGGCACTTTTGAGCAGAGGCAGAAATTTAATTGACGTAATTTGAAAATAAAAAATTCCGCCTGAAAAAAATCGGACGGAATTTTTTTATTTCGTAAAAAAATTTTACTCGGCAGTGAAGGGCAAAAGTGCAATATTTCTTGCGCGTTTGATTGCAATCGTAACTTGACGCTGATGTTTTGCACAATTTCCCGAAATGCGACGCGGCAAAATTTTTCCGCGTTCTGTTATGAAACGGCGAAGTCTTGCCGCATCTTTGTAGTCAATCTGCTCAATTTTATCGACGCAGAACGCGCAGACCTTCCTGCGCGGGCGTCTGCCTTTGTCTCTACGCATTTTTTCAAACCTCCAAAAAAGTCAGTTTAGTTCAAAGTTAAAATGGCATATCGTCATCTGAAACCGATTCGCCGGAAAATTCGTCTTCAATCTCGTTGGTGTTATCTTGAGAATTATTTTTGTAGTCGGAACGTCCGCCGACATTGTTACCATTCCGCTTACTGTCTGCGAATTCGATATTGACAATCCAAACTTCTGTCATATAGCGTTTTGTGCCGTCTTTGGTCTCATAATTTGAAGTACGCAAAGAACCCTCGACCAAAACTTTTGAACCTTTTGTAAGATAACGTCCGCAAAATTCCGCAGTTTTTTCCCACGCAGTCAGATTGAAAATATCACTGTCATAATAACCGGTTTCGGCATTTTTGGTGCGACGATTTACAGAGATAGCCGTTTTTGCCACAGCTTTACCGGTAGGCGTGTAACGAACTTCGGGATCGCGAATCAAATAGCCGGAAAGAAAAACTTTGTTCATCTCAAGCCTCTTTCTCGTCAGAGCGAACGATCATGTGTTTGAGGATTTCGTCAGTAATTTTCATGACGCGGTCGCACTCGTTGACGCAGGCAGGTTCGCAAGTCACGTAAAAAATTACGTAAAAACCTTCTGACTCTTTTTTAATCTCGTAAGCAAGACGCTTTTTTCCCCAGCGATCTTCTTTGTCGATTTTGCCGCCGTTAGCCGCAATCAACTTTGCAAATTTTTCGATAACGCCGTTTGTTGCCTCTTCCTCAAGAGATTTCACGATAAAAACAATCTCGTACTTTCTCACAACATACACCTCCTCTTTGGACTCTGGTTCGGTTTTTCTCCGAACAGGGAAGCACAAGTTTTTGACTTGACAAGTGCGGATTATAACACGTTTATTTTTTTTACACAAGTTATTTTTTTTCACTGAAAGATTAAAAAAGCGAAAAGTTTTCTTCGGGCGTTTATTATTGCGCATTTGAAAAAACTTTATTATAATCTGCAAAGTTTATTTGCAAAGGAGAGATTTTTTATGAGAAGTGATATTGTTAAAAAAGGCGCGACTCGTTGCGCTCATCGTTCATTATTCAACGCAAACGGTTTCGGACCGGAAGAACTTTCAAAACCTTTAATCGGCGTTTGCAATTCGTTCAATGAAATTATTCCCGGGCATATGCATTTAAAATCAATCACGGAGGCGGCAAAATTGGGCGTTGCGGCGGCGGGCGGAACTCCCGTTGAATTTCCCGCAATCGGCGTTTGTGACGGAATTGCGATGGGGCACACGGGAATGAAATATTCTCTTGCCAGCCGCGAACTTATTGCCGACTCAATCGAAGCGGTGACAATGGCGAGCGGTTTCGACGGACTGATTTTAATTCCGAACTGTGACAAAATTGTCCCGGGAATGTTGATGGCGGCGGCAAGGTTAAATATTCCGTCCGTGATTGTTTCAGGCGGACCGATGCTTGCAGGTCGTCTTCATGGCAGAGATATAAGCGTCAGTCAGGCATTTGAGGCGGCGGGAAAATTTGCGGCGGGGCAAATGACGGCAGAAGAAATGACTGAACTCGAATCTAAGGCCTGTCCGGGTTGCGGAAGTTGTGCGGGACTTTTCACGGCGAACACAATGAACTGTTTGAGCGAGGCACTCGGCATGGCCTTACCCGGCAACGGTACAATTCCTGCGGCTTATAACGGTGCGCGTCTGATTCTTGCCAAACGTGCAGGAAAAGTTTTGATGAATTTGATTGAAAAAAATATTTTGCCGCGAGATATTTTGACTCTCGACGCTTTTAAAAATGCGATTACGGTTGATATGGGTATCGGCGGCAGTTCAAACACGGTTTTACATTTAACCGCGATTGCCAACGAATGCGGAATAAAAATTCCCACCGAACTCTTCGACGAAATTTCCGCGAAAACTCCTTACATTACAAAACTTTCTCCCGCGGGAACTCATCACATGCAAGACCTTGAGGAAGCGGGCGGAATTACCGCGGTTATGCATGAACTTTCCAAGAAAAATCTTTTACACCTTGACGCATTGACTGTTACGGGAACTTTGGCGGAAAGAATTGAAGGCGCGGAAATTGAGCGTCCCGACGTTATCCGCACTGTTGACAATCCTTACAGACCGACGGGCGGAATTGCGATTTTGAAAGGAAATATTTGTCCCGATTGCGCCGTTGTCAAAGCGTCCGCAGTTGCTGAAGATATGCTCGTTTACAAGGGCAAGGCGAAATGTTTTGACTCTGAAGAAACTGCGATAAACGCGATTATGGCGGGCGAAATTCATGACGGCGATGTTGTTGTAATCCGTTACGAAGGACCTAAAGGCGGGCCCGGTATGCAGGAAATGTTAAATCCGACGGCGGCAATTACCGGCGCAGGTTTGAAAGTCGGATTGATTACTGACGGCAGATTTTCGGGGGCAAGTCAAGGCGCGTGTATCGGTCACATTTCCCCAGAGGCTATGGAAGGCGGCCCGATTGCGCTGATTCACGACGGAGATATTATTTCTATCGACATTCCCAACAGAAAATTGGAACTCGAAGTTTCCGACGAAGAACTTTCCAAACGTCGCGCAAATTGGGTTAAACCTGAACCGAAAATTAAAACCGGCTATCTTGCCCGCTATGCAAAACTCACGACTTCGGCTTCAACCGGCGCAGTTGTAAACGCCTGAACTGATAAAAATTATTTTTCGCGAAAGGAGATGACTCAAATGCTTTTGGACGACAGACTTTTCTATAAATCGTATGAAATTATCGGAGGTGAAAAAATTATG
>CAJOCT010000045.1 GCA_905236725.1 uncultured Selenomonadaceae bacterium
ACTTTTTCCGCGAAGAGAAATCACCGGCACGCCCATATAAAGAGCCTCGCAAGTCGTCGCGCCGCCCGTGTAAGGAAAAGTATCAAGCGCAATATCAATATCCCTGTACTGTTCAAGATAATCTGGGCTGTAAGGTCGCAACTCAATTCTTTTCAACGAAAAACCGATTTTTTGCAAACGTTCTTTAACAATTTCCCTGCCCTGTTCGATACTGCAAATTTTACTTTTAATCACCAAAATCGAATCGGAAATTTTTTCAAGAATCGCACGCCATAAATTTAAAATTTCGTCCGTAACTTTCGCGAAATTGTTAAAACTGCCGAAAGTCACGAAATTATTTTTCATCACGGGAGCAATTTTTCCCGCAGTCGGAATTTCTCTCACGACTCCCGGCGCGTAACACAAATTACAATTTTCAAGTCTGATAATTTCTTCCGTGAAATTTTCCGCAGAATTTTGGTCGGGCACACAAATTTTATCAGATAAAAAATAATCAATTTCTTTAAGTCCCGTCGTCGCCGTGTAACCGATCGCAGTCATTTGAATCGGCGCGGGTTTCACAGCCATAATCGGCAGGCAACTGTTTTGAGAATGTCCCGACAAATCAACCAAAATATCTATTTTGTCTTCTGAAATAATTCGCGCGGCAGTTCGATTATTTCTCCCGCTCAAATTTCGCCAAGTAACTTTATTTTTTTTCAGTCGTTCGGTTACAGCGTCACTTTTTCCCGTCTGATAACAAAAAATTGAAAAATTATTGCTGTCGAAATTTTTCATAAAAGGCAAAACAAAATTTGCGACGGCGTGATTTCTGAAGTCGGGCGAAATGTAACCGATACGCAATTTTTTTTCGGGAGAAATATTTTTTTTTGAATGAGAATAGCGATTTACCGAAACAAAAAAATTATTAAATTTCGCGGCAAGTTCTTTTGTCATATTCGGCGCAATTTCACGATAATTTTTCAAAAATAAATGTTTTGAATAAAGTTCCGCAGATTTATCGACCGTATCCGCCAAAGTGCTCGCGTCCCTCAAAGCCTCCGCCGCCTGATTCGGTTCGCCCGAAAGATAAAGTCCGTTAGAAATCCAACAAAGTGCCTTGTACAAAATTTTATTTGCCAAAAAAAATTTCATTTCAATTTGACGATATTTTTTATCATCATCCGAATTTTTTTGCGAACGGCTGAATTTAAATTTTCTCTGGTAATTATTCAAGACCAATTTCAAATTGCCGACAATTTTATTTGCGTCGTTGATAATTTTTCCCAAAATTTTTATTTCGTCTTTAATTTGAAATCTTTCCGCCGCAACTCCGCCCAAAATCAATTTTGCCCGCAAATTATTTTTTTCGAGAGTCAAAGCATCCTGCGCCAAAATTTCCGCCTCGTCGAGATTTCCGAGATAAAGCGCAGATTCCGCCATAATCGCCGGACCTTCGGCAAAATTTTTGTCCAGCTCAAAAAGTTCGCGAGCAACTCCGCGCATTGAATCAAATTCTCCGTCCGCCACAAATTTTTCAGCCAACATCAACCAATTTAATTTTTCGTCGTTCATTTGAAATGCTCCGCCAAAGCCATTATAAAATACGTGAAACCTGCCGCAATTAACGGACCGACTGCAATTCCTTTAAAGAAAAATACTCCCGCCATCGTGCCGACTATCAGCGCGGGAATTACATTCGGATTTTCTTGCATTAAAGGCACTCCGACGCCGCCCGCCATTGCCGCCAAAAGTCCCGCAGTTACCGCAACAATTCCTGTCGGCGTTTTAAATGAATTTATCATCGTCGAAATTGTGACTGTGCCGTCAGCTATCGGAACCAAAACTGCCGCCGTCAAAATAATTATTCCGAATTGCAAGCCGTGACCGCCCATAAATTCCAAAATTATCGGTGTATTCGTGAGTTGTGCGAGAATTTTTAACACGAGTACGATAATTGCCGCATAAACAACCGTCATATTGTGTCCGACGATACTTAAAATTAAAACTGCGCCGATTGTTAAATATTCGCTCATGAAATCCCTTCCGCAAAAAAATTTTTTTTATTATAACAGAAAAATTTTTTCACGCAAAAAAAATAAGCCCGAAGGCTTTAAAAAATTTTTTGTCAAGTTAAGAAAAATTTAATTTTTAAATCCGGCGCAAATAATTTCTGCGTCAACTTTTTTTCCGTTGGGAGCCTGCATTTCCAAAATTTCCAAAGAACCTTGCCCCGTGCCGATTAAAATTTTTTTGTCGAGAAAATTTATTTTGCCCGGCAGAGTTTTTGAATTTTCATTGTGAATTTTCGTCCGCCAAATTTTTATTTTTTGCCCGTTCATAAAAGCATAAGCCCCGCCGTAAAGTCCTCGCACAAGATTATGAATTTCCCGCGCGGATTTATTCCAGTCGATTGAGCCTGTTTCTT
The DNA here is from genome assembly GCA_905236725.1 of uncultured Selenomonadaceae bacterium. Lineage (GTDB taxonomy): Bacteria > Bacillota > Negativicutes > Selenomonadales > Selenomonadaceae > Quinella. Next base: position 2,408 of record CAJOCT010000045.1, read on the forward strand.
TTTTTAACATCGGCGCGTAATTTGAAAGCGAATCATCTTGTTTAATCGGCTGAAGTTCTCTGCGCTGAAGTTTTTCCAAAGTTTTTATTAAAAGTTCCGCGCCCGTCGTCATAAGTTTTTCCTGAAGTTCGGGCAAAATCATTTCGTCGGAAATTTTTACTTCGGATTTTAAAAGCATATCGCCCGTATCCAAGCCCGCGTTCATTTGCATTGTCGTTACGCCCGTAATTTTTTCGCCGTTGATTAAAGCCCATTCGATCGGCGCGGCACCTCTGTATCTCGGCAAAAGTGACGCGTGAACATTTATGCAACCGAATTTCGGCAGGTCTAAAATTTCTTGCGATAAAATTTGTCCGAAGGCAACGACGACGATTAAATCTGCCTGAAATTTTTTTAACTCGGCGACGACTTCGGGATTTTTTACTTTAATCGGCTGCAATATCGGAATATTTTTTTCTTCCGCAAAAACTTTCACGGGCGGCGGCAAAAGTTTTTGACCGCGTCCTTTCGGTCTGTCGGGTTGAGTGACGACGCAAACGACCTCATGAACTTCGCACAATTTTTTTAAACTCGGCACGGCAAATTCCGGCGTTCCCATGAAAATTATTCGTAATTTTTCCATTCGCAACCCTCCTCATTTCAAAATAACTGCAACGACCATTGCCGCAACTCCGATTATTACCAAAATATCTCTGTTAAGATTGTCCTTTTTTATTTCCGCCAAAGAGTTTTGCATACTTTGAAAACTCGATTGAATAGCCAAAATTGATGCGTTCCACTGACGGTTGCAATCTTTCATTTCTTTTTTTAAGTCTTCCATTGCAATCGCCTCCCCGCAAAATTATTTTTCCTTGCGACCTTTTGTAATATTTTTCGCAATGTCGATGAAAAGTTTTCCGTCGAGGTGATCCAATTCGTGTTGGATACAGCGAGCCAAAAGCCCTTCCGCTTCAAGTTCTTTTTCTTTATGAAAACGCGTCGTAAATTTTACGCGAACTTTTTCGGCGCGTTCGACTTCTCCGAAAAGATCCGGGCAAGACAAACAGCCTTCGGAATCGGTGACGGAACCTTCGCGATAAGTTATCACGGGATTTATCATCTCATATTTTTTTTTGTCAACGTCAATAACGACTGCGCGAACTGAAACGCCGACCTGCGGCGCGGCAATTCCCACGCCTTCATATTTGTACATTGTCTCCGCCATGTCGTCGAGCAATTTTTTAATTCGTTTGTCGATTTTTTTAACGTCTTCACAAACTTTTTTCAAAACGGGATCGCCCGCAGTTTTTACCTCAAGTATCATAAAAATTTTTCCTCCCTAAGCCGAATGATCCAAAGCGTTTAACATATCTTCGCGAGTGACGGCGTAAGTTCCGGATTTTGAAATAACAATTCCGGCGGCGATGTTGCTGATATATGCGCCGTCAATCGGTTTCAGTCCACCCGCAAGTGCCATTGAAAAAACCGCCGCCACAGTGTCCGAAGCACCCGCGCTGTCGAAAACTTCTTGTGAGCGCGTCGGAATATGAGCCGCGTCGTTTTCGGTAATCAGTGACATTCCGTAAGCCGAGCGCGTCGCCACAACATTTTTTATCTTGAATTTTCGCATGATATATCTGCCCGCACGCTCAACAACTTCATCATTTTCGCCTTTTATCGGAGAAATCATAATTTGATTGATTTTCTGAATGTTTGGCGTGACGTAATCGGCCTGCGCGTATTTAATCCACTGCTGACCGTAAGGCAAAACGGTGACGGGTACGCCGTGACTGTGAGCCGCCTTGATGACCGCCGCGCAAAAATATTCCGTGCAGACACCTTTTTCGTAATCGGCGATAACAACCGCGTCGAAACTGTCGTTGAGTCTTTGACGAATATATTTTTCGAGCGTGGCGAAATGAATCACACTGCGAGGAGTTGCGTCCTCAAAATCCATTCGAAACATTTGCTGACGACCGCTCATAACGCGAACTTTTGTAGTTGTGGGCGATTCAGTTGCAATAAGTCCGTCCTGATTTATCCCGACTTCCCACAACAATCTGGAAAGAGTTTCAAAATTATGATCGTTGCCGACGAAACCGGCGAGATAAGTTTTGCACCCCATCGAAGCCAAATTTCCCGCAACATTCGCCGCCGCACCGAGAGAACTGCGCCGACTGACGATTTTTGCAACGGGAACGGGCGCGTCGCTGGCGAATTTATGAACGTCGCCGTAATAGTATTTGTCAATCATCACGTCGCCGACGACCAACACTTTGCATTTTTCTGACCTGCCGTTAAAAAAATTTTTCCAATCCGTCTTATTCATGACCGTCTCCTTTGCTAAAAAAAACCCCGCATACTTCGCGAGGTCTTTCAAAAAATTTTTTATGAAATTATTGTTCGTTGGGATTTTTCAAAGGTTTGCCGAAAATTAAATTATCCAAAAGCCCGATAAGCTGACTGATTTCAGGTTTGGAAATTTGTCCGCTTGCCCCGAGTGATTCGCCCTTCAAGCGCATTTCGTCACTGATGAGGGAACTGAACAGCACGAAGGGAACGTCATGAAGTCTTTCATTGTCGCGAACGAGTTTCAAAAGTCTGTGACCGTCCATTTTCGGCATTTCGACATCGGAAACAATCATGCCGACATGAGACTCAATCGGACCGTCTTTAGCCGACAAATTCCGCAGATATTCCCAAGCATCAAGACCGTTGCCGAAGTCGCGAACAAATCTGTAGCCGGATTCGTGCAGAGTCGTAACCAAAAGGTCGCGCAACATTCCGGAATCTTCCGCAACGACAACGTGAACGTCCGCGCGTTGAGTTTTTATATCGGTGGAAACATCTTCAACCGTCGTAAGTTTTGCGTTAATTTCCGGATTTATCTCGGCGATAATGGTTTCAAAGTCCAGCAACAAAACAATCCTGTCAGACATTTTGATAATACCGACGACGCGCGATTGATCACCGACTTCCGGCGCGGGCTCCATATCCTTCCAAGAAATTCTGTGAATCCTGGAAACATTTTCTACCAAAAAGCCGATACCGTAATTGTTAATTTCCGTCACGATTATATTTTTCGCTTCAGCATTCGACATCACGTTAAGGCAACGCGGGAGGTTGACAAGCGGAATAGCCTTGCCGCGCAAAGTGAAAAGCCCGTCAATGTACGGATGGGCTTGCGGCATTGCGGTAATCGGCGCACGTTGAATGACTTCGCGAACTTTTGCAACGTTTATCCCGTAATTTACGCCGCCGATACTAAATTCAACTATCTCAAATTCATTCGTGCCGGTTTCCAGCAGAATACCTTTCTTGTCACCTGCAGTTTCAGCTCCCGAGCGTGCTTTATCATTAGCCATTAAATCGCCCCCATAAGTTAAGCTCAAATTTTTGATACACTTTTCGCCGCAAAAAATATTTATCCTTCAACCGCCGAAAAAGTTTTTCCCCTCCGCCGATTTTTGAAAAATTTTATTGAAGAAATTAAATTTATAGTGTAAAATCCGAAATAAAAATTTTTTGGGTAAATATTTTTTTGATGTAAATTTTTTGGAAAGGGAGCGAGGAGCGACGTGCTTGAACAGTTAGTAAATTCCACCAATTTTGATTATCTGTCGCGCGGGATGGCGGCGGCGAGTCTCAGACAGGAAGTTATTTCACACAACATCGCAAACGTAAATACTCCAAACTTTCGCAGATCTGTTATAGAGTTTGAGGATTTATTGGCGAGGGAAATTTATGGCGACGAGCCCGAAGAAGGTAAGTTGCAGATGGTGCGAACGAATGACAATCATTTGCCGCACAAGCCGCTGGATTATCACGCCGAACCGAATATGATGCAAGACACGACGACGATTATGCGAGTTGACGACAACAACGTCGATATCGATATCGAAATGGCAACGCTGGCGAAAAATCAGCTCTACTTCAACGCCCTTGCAACTCAACTCAACGGCTACATATCAAAAGTTAAAAACGTTATGAGCAGCAACGGACAATAGCAGTTAGTGGATAGTGAGTAGTGGACAGGGAGTAGTTTTCTTGTACCCTGTTCACTGTAACCTGTCCGCTAAAAATCGACCGAAGGGAGATTTTTTAAATTGAGTATGTTCATGGGAATTGATACGGCGGCTTCGGGACTGACTGCCGAGCGTTTGAGAATGGACGTTATCTCAAACAACATCGCCAACGCAAACACGACAAGGACGGAAGAGGGCGGGGCTTATCATCGCCGTTACGTTGTTTTTAAGCCGAGAGAACATCAGCCGCAGAGTTTTGAGCAAACTTTAATGCAGGCTGTCGGCGCGGGGAAAAATGCGGGCGAAGGCGTTCGAGCCGTTGCCATTGCCGAAGACCCCGAACAAGGTCCTTTGGTTTACGACCCGGGTCACCCCGACGCAAATGCCGAAGGTTACGTCGAAAAGCCGAATGTCAACATCGTTGCCGAAATGGTTGACATGATAACCGCTCAACGTGCTTACGAGGCGGGAACGACTGCCATCAACGCGGCAAAGTCTATGGCGTCGAAGGCTATGGAAATAGGGCGTTCGTAAATTTAGCGGATAGGGGACAGTTTTGTCGCTTGAAAGCTGTCGATACGGTTTGGTTAAAAAAATTTTTTGCAATAATCTTTTTTAATGTTATAATGGCGAAAGTTTTTAGTTTCGAGAAAGGGAAGGTGACGTTATGGAATTGACACCACTCACGATGACTCCCGTGCAGATGCGCGGTCACAGTCATCTTGGTGAAACTCAAGCAGTCGAATCAGAGCCGGTTAAAACTTTCGGAGAGTTTTTAGTCGACGAACTGAAAAAAACCAATGAATTACAACTTGAGTCTGACAGATTAAATGCCGCTCTTGCTGCCGGCAGAATTGAGGATATATCACAGGTTGTTGTTGCTGGGCAGAAAGCGGATATCGCGCTCCAGCTGACTCTTCAGCTCAGGAATCGTGCGACCTCTGCGTATCAAGAAATCATGCGTATGCAGGTCTGATACAATGCGTAATTCGTAATTCGCAATGCGTAATTTTCATTGCGCATTAAGCATTATGCATTACGCATTGTTTCGAAAGGACTGAGTGGAAATTGGAAAATTGGAGAGCGCGATTCCAAGAATTGTGGAACAGATACACGGCAAGACAGCGTTATATTGCCATTGGTGTGGCGGCCGCGATTCTGCTCGCAATTTTAGGCATCAGCTTCTGGTACGGCGGCAAACCCGATATGGTTCCGCTGTACACCAATTTGGAGACTAAAGATGCCGGCGACGTGGTTGCCAACTTAAAAGAAGCGGGCGTGCAGTATCAAATTGAGGAAAATAAACGCGGTACGACAATTTTGGTGCCGGCTACGAGAGTTCACGACGTAAGGCTTGACCTTGCAACGGTCGGACTTCCGCGCGGTAATAAAGGCTTTGAACTTTTCGACGACAGTAAATTGGGCGTTACCGAGTTTCAAAACAAAGTTAATTATCTGCAGGCTTTGCAGGGCGAATTAACGCGCACGATTGAACAAATTGACATCGTTCAAAAAGCTCGCGTTCATATCGTTTTGCCGGAAGACAGTCTCTATAAAAAAAATGAAAAACCTGCGACGGCTTCAATTATGCTTATGCTTAAACCTAATGAGCAGTTGACGCCCGCGGAGGTCAAAGGTATTGTTAATCTTGTAAGTCACAGCATTCAAGGACTTGCTCCCGAAAATATCACCGTCGTTGACGAGGCGGGCAACATCCTCAACGAAAACGACGATGAAACAATGGCTAAAGAACAGCGAATGGGTTTGCAGGCTCTCAATCAAATTGAGATGACGCGCAAAGTTCGCGACCACATTCAGCAAAATATTCAAACAATGCTGGATAATTCTCTTGGCGAAGGAAATGCATTTGTTCGCGTCAGTGTTGAACTTGACTTTGACGAAAGAAAAACAGATCGCCAGACTTTCACACCTGTTGTTGACGAATCGGGAATTATTCGCAGTCAGCAGGACATCAGCGAAACTTATAACGGCGAATCTAATATTCCGGGCGGACCTGCCGGCGTTCAGGGAAATATTCCAGGCTACGTTGCGGAGGACAGAAACGCCAACGCCGAATATGAGCGCAAAGAGTCTACCAAAAATTACGAGGTCAACGAAGAAAATCAGCAGATCGTTGCCTCGCCCGGCTCAATTCGCAGGTTGACGGTTGCTGTCTTGGTCAACGACACAGTCACCGAACCCCAACAAGAAAGTTTGCTCCGAACCGTGCAATCGGCGGCGGGTTACAACGAAGGACGCGGCGACATCGTGACAGTTGAGCCGTTGCCGTTCAGTACGGAACTCAAAGACAGACGTACTGCGTTGGCTGAAGCTGAACAGGCGCGTAAAGACAGGATTCTCTACATGGAAATTGCGGCAGTTACCTTGCTTGCGGCTTTGCTCTTGGGCGGTTTCTTGATGTATCGCAGGAAGAAACAGCAGGAGCGCGAGGCCTACGAGGCGGCCATGCGTGCCGAAGAAGAAGCGCGCAGACGTGCGGAAGAAGAACAGAGGGCTCGCGATATCGAGGCGGAACGTATCGCCGAAGACAGTATGACACCCGAAGAAAAACGTCAGCGCGACGAGAAAAAAGCGGTGCTCAAACTCATCGACGAAAAACCGGCAGATGTTGCAATGCTCATCAAAACTTGGCTGTCGGAAGACGATTAAATTTAATTTTGAAAGCGTGATGTACAATACGAAATTAAATGTTGTGCATTACGCTTTTTTGTTAAAAAAATTTTTCAAGTCTGTCATAAAATTAAAAGTCGTGCATATAAAATAAAAAATGCAAGGAGATGATAAAAATGAAAAGCGGAAAAATTTTTGAAGAAGAAATTTTGAGCGACGAAGAGCTTGACGAAGTTGTCGGCGGATCGCTTTTTGACAGTTACAGTGATGCAAAATTTTTTAAATTGAATGGCATAAAAGTTTTTATGGGTGAAGAAGCAAATATTTCCGATTTTCAATATGCAGAAACTTATGAAAGACTTCATTCCGCGTTCGCACAGTTCGGAGTTACACTCAAAGAACATGAGCTCGAACCTAACAGATATTTTATCGGCGCAAAGGAAGTAACACATAAAGAAGCTATAAATTACATTCGCAGTCAAATTAAATCAAAATAAATTTTATAAAAAATTTTTCGTGCATATAACGAAATAAAAAATTTTTGGAGGCGGATTAAAATGAAAGACAAAAAAATTTTGGAAAACGAAATTATGAACGATGCGGAATTGGATTTGGTGAACGGCGGAACTTATCTCGAAAGTTTCAACGTTGCAGGTTTTCTTTATCAGGCGGGTTTCGACAACGCTCTTAACGATAAAGGCGGCGTAAATTTCGCGGGAATGCGTTCGGCTCTTGACAGCATCGGAATCAGCGTCGAAGATCACGGCGGTTTGGCGGCACTCGGTGCAAGTCACAACGTTTACACCGACAAGGCGACCGGTCAAAGTATGAATCAGGCGGAAATGATGAGTTTCTTGCGCAACAAATATCCCGGCGTCCGTTACAAAGAAATCGTCGAGCCGCAAAGCATTACGGATGCTCTGGGCATGCTTAAGTAAAAAAATTTTCTGATACAAAAATCCCTTCGACAAAAAAGTCGTCGGGATTTTTTTTATTTTATTTTATCATCGTTTCAAGAGTTTCAAATAAAATATCGGGATTGACGGGCTTGCTCAAATGAGCGTTCAAACCTGCTTGCAAACTTCTTTGAACATCTTCGTCGAAAGCGTTGGCGGTGAGTGCGATAATCGGAATTTTTTTCGCGTCGGGACGATTCAAGGCGCGAATTTTTTTTGTCGCCTCAAGTCCGTCCATTTCGGGCATCCTCATATCCATCAAAATCGCGCTGTAATAATTCGGCTCGGATTTTTCAAACATTTCGACGGCAATTTTTCCATTTTCGGCGTGCTCGGGAATCATTTCGCGCATTTTTAAAACTTCCATCATAATTTCCGCGTTGACGATCATATCTTCCGCCAACAAAATTTTTTTACCGGTCAAGTCGGCTTTATTTTTTTTGTTCGCGGCGGAAATTTTTTTCTTATGCAGAGCGTTTTTAAATTCTTCAATCAAATTTCCCGAAAAAAGCGGTTTTGCAATAAAACTGTCAACTCCCGCAGAAAAAGCCTCGTCAATAATATCGTCCCAGTTGTAAGCGGTTAAAATAATTATCGCGGTTTCGTCGCCGATTATCGAACGAATTTCCCGCGCTGTCTCCAATCCGTTCATCTCGGGCATTTGCCAATCAACGACAATTAAATTATACGGTTCACGACGTGCGTAACGAAGTTTGACCATTTCGAGAGCCTCACGCCCCGATAAAGCAGTTTCGGAAGAAATTCCCGCCTTTTCCAAAACAAGTTTCGCATGATCGCAGGCAACAGGATCGTCGTCGATAATCAAAACATTCATTTCGTGCGGTTTAATTTCAATGTCGTTTGATTCGGAATCAATTTTTTTATCGGAATCGAGCAAAGTCACGGCGACGGTGAAAGTTGTTCCGACATTTTTTTCGGAATCGACGGAAATTGTGCCGTTCATCATTTCGACAATACTTTTCGTGATTGCCATTCCGAGCCCGGAACTTCCGTATTTATTGCTTGCGCCGGAATTTTCTTGACTGAACGCCTCAAAAATTTTCGGCAGATAATCTTTGCTCATTCCGATGCCCGTGTCTTTTATGACAAATTTTAAAGTTGATTTTCCGTCAAAATTCGCAGTCTTTTCAACGATAAAATCTATCGTGCCGTCCTGCGGAGTAAATTTTACCGCGTTGCCCAAAATATTTATCAGCACCTGACGAAGTTTACTGCTGTCGCCAATATAATAATCGTCAACCGTGCCGACAATGTGGCAGTTGTAAGTCAAATTTTTTTCCTGACATTGACTGCTGATAATCATATTTATTTGCTCAACGAATTTTGAAAAAGCAAATTCTTCGTTTCGGATAATCATTCGTCCGGACTCAATGCGGCTCATATCCAAAATATCGTTAATCAAGCCGAGTAAATGTTGCGCGGAGGAGCCGATTTTTTTGAGATAATCGGTCGTTCTTGCGGAAAGATTCGGCTCATTTAAAGCGAGATTGTCCAGCCCGATAATTGCATTCATCGGCGTGCGGATTTCGTGGCTCATATTCGACAAGAAAATTGTTTTCGCCTTACTTGCCTCCTCCGCAGTTTTGAGAGCGTCACTCAACGCCTGATTTTTCTTTAAATCGCGTCTCATTTCTTCGTCGATATTGCTGAAACCGACTCCGACCGCGTGAATTAAATTGTCCGTGCGATTTTTTATTTGTCGAACGCCCGCCATTCTCAACATTTCGTAACTTTCGACGCCGTTTCTGTTGACCAAATATCTGTAAGCAATAAGAGAATTTTTTTTCAAAGCCGCGCGAATTGATTCGGGCTTGATAAAATTCAAAAAGCCTTCGCGATATTCTTCCGTGACGAATTTATGAGCGTATTCGGTGAAAGCCTCGCTGAAATGAAAATTATCGTCCGAAGTTTTTATGTCTTCAATGTCAGAATCTTTTCGGTAACAAATGCCGGTGTTGCTGTCGAGGTCGATATAATAAACACTGCGATAATCGGATGCCAGCGCGGTTATCATATTATCTTGTTGAGTGCGCTGTTGTTCCTGCGCCAAAAGTTCTTCCTGCAGTGCGAGTTGTTCCTCAAGTTCCTGCTGTTTGACGCGGTTTTCAGTTTCGGAAATACTTTTTTCGAGAGTAATTTTTGACGCACGACGCATTTGTAAAATCATCATCGCGAAAGCAATCGCCAGAACGAGAGCGGTTAAAGCCGACTGCATTAAACTTCGGAAAACAATTCCTTCGGAAATCGAATCAATTTGACTGCTGATGACACTTTCGCGAATTAAATAAGTCAGCATCCAATTTGTGCCGTGAATCGGGACGTATTTCATCGTTTCCCTCACGCCGTTATAACTGAATGAAACAACTCCCGATCTTCTGTTTGAAAAATCGTCGCGCATTTCTTCAAGAGAAAAATTTTTCTCAAAGTCAGCATTTTCCATCGCCTTGAGTAAATTTGTTTCTTCAGCAAGTCCGCCCAGAACAATATCGGTCAGTGAAACGCCGTCTTGAGTGTAAATATTGCAGAAAGTGTTATTGTTGCCCGTCGCCTGCAAAGACATTCCGTTCAACATTCGCCCCATATCAATTTCCATAAAACAGACGACAAAATTTTTTCCTTGAAATGGCAATCTGTCAACGGGTACGGCGACGATAATTTTTTTATTTGTGGCGTTTAAATTTTTTATGGAAATTTGCGGCGTGTTCAAATTCAAATAGTCGAAGTCGTATAGATTTATATCCGTCCGCGTTCCTTTTGAAGTGTAAATTAAACCGTCGGTATCGACGAAGGCAAATTTTTCCAGACTGTAAAGCTGTTTCATTCGCGCTTGATAATTTTGCAATCTTTCCAAACTGTTCAGGTCTTCATTGTCCATAAGCCCGAGCGCGATGTCCATATTATTTATATAGTTTGTCAAAGTATTTGCGACGACCTGTTCACGCCTTCCCGCAAGTTCGTCAAGGTAGAGCAAACTCACGGTGCGGACAGCAGTTTCGGTATCTTCACCGGCATTTTTTCCCGTCAAAAAAGTTCCCAGCACAAGTATAACCGCGACAATAATACTGCCGATTATTGCAAAGCGCATTATCCCGCTTTTTTGATCGCCTTCCATAAAAATCACCCCGCGAAAAAATTTTTTAATCCGTCTTCTCCAAAATTTCTTGTAACTTTTCTTTCAGCTCGGTAATATCTTTTGTTAAAGTTTCCAACATATAATCAAAATTAACTTTTTCATATTCGTGAACGTGAATATTTCTCAAGCCTTTAATTTTTCTCCATTCGATTTCAGAATTTTCTTCTTTGAAATCTTCGCTCAATCTCGTAGTAAATTCGCCAATCTGCAAAATGCACATATCGCAGGCATAACGGAAAAATTTGTCCGCAAGATATTTTTCTGAGGGATTTTCAAATTTATTAAAATTTTCCTCGATGTCACTGCAATACTCAATCATTTTTTTCAAAACAACTTTGTTCACGCGATTTTTATCTCTCATACAAAACCACCTCATCATTTTTAATTTCATTCAAAAAATTTTTGTCGGAAATTCCTTCGCTCACGGCATCGACATGACATTTAAATTCGTCTTCCAAGTCAAATAAAAAATCCAAATAATTAAAGTAACTTTTAATTTTTCCGTCACCTCCGTTGAATAAAAAATCAACGTCGCTTTTTTCGTCAGCTTCACCGCGTGCATAACTCCCGAAGAGAGAAATTTTTTTCACGTCATATTTTTTCGCGATGGGAATAACTTTTTCTCTGATTTCCTCAATCGTGAACATTCCAATCACCCCGCGAAAATTTTCTGCGCGAAAAGTTTTATTCCTGCACAAAAATTTTTGCAAAAACTTTTTCGCTATGATAAACTTCGTTTCAAAATTATGTTGACGGGTTTTTTTGTGAAACGGAGGAAATTTTATGCCTGATATGTACGGTGATTCTAAAAATATGACGGCGCATGAAAAGGCCGCGATACTTTTTATCGCAATCGGCGGCGAATATGCGGCGAAACTTTTTGAACATATGGACGACGACGAAATCGAAAGTATCACTCTTGAAATTGCGAATAACAAGCAGGTCAGCGCGGAACAAAAGGCCGCCGTTATGAGTGAATTTTATCAAATGGCGATGGCTCGCGATTACATTTCCACAGGCGGTCTCGAATACGCGCAGAACGTTTTGGAAAAAGCACTCGGCGCGGACAGAGCGATGGACATTCTCAACCGCTTGACGACGAGTTTGCAAGTCCGTCCCTTCGACTTTTTGCGCAAGACAGATCCTTCTCAACTTTTGAACTTTATCCAAAACGAACATCCGCAGACAATCGCGCTGGTTATGGCTTACCTCGAACCGGATCAGGCGGCAATTATCATGAGCGGACTTTCCCCCGACTCACAGGCCGACGTTGCAAAAAGAATTGCGATGATGGACAGAACTTCCCCGGACGTTATAAGAGAGGTCGAAAGAGTTTTGGAAAGAAAACTTTCTTCAATGATGACACAAGATTTCACGACGGCGGGCGGTATCCCGGCAGTTGTCGAAGTCCTCAACCGCGTCGATCGCACGACAGAAAAAGCCATTATCGAATCGATGGAAGTGGACGACCCCGAACTCGCGGAAGAAATCAAAAAACTTATGTTCGTCTTCGAAGATATTGTTATGCTCGACGACAGAAGTTTGCAGATGGTACTGCGCGACGTGGATACAAAAGATTTGTCACTTGCGATGAAGGCAACTCCGCAGGAAGTTTCGGAAAAAATTTACAAAAATATGTCCAAACGTGCGGCAGATATGTTGCGTGAAGAAATTGAATATATGGGACCGGTGAAAATCCGCGACGTTGAAGAGGCACAGTTAAAAGTCGTCAACGTTATCCGCGCACTGGAAGAAAAAGGCGAAATCGTAATTTCTCGCGGACAGGGCGACGAAATGATCGTTTGATTGAGGAAAAAAAAATGTATATTCCACACAAAATTGTACGTCACACGACTGCGGACGCAGAGCCGGTTGTTATCGGAAAAAAAGTTTCTGCGGAAACTGCGGAGGAAGAATCTGCCGAAGAAGAAAATAAACTTGACGAAGAGACTTTAAATAATATGCTCGCCGAAATCGCCGCCAAAGAACAACGCGCCATCGAAAAAGTTAAAGAGGCGGAAGTTCAGGCGAATATCATCAAACAGCAGACAAAAGTCGATTGCGAAAAAATTGTTTATGACGCCAATGAACAAGTTGCGGACATTCTCGACCAGGCTCACAGGGAAGGTCACGAGGAAGGCGTTAAGCAGGGAAAAATTGACGGCGAAGTTGCAATAAGAAAAGAACTCGCCGAAACAATCAAGCAGGCGAATGAAAAGGCTCAAAAAACTTTGCAGATTGCCAAAGAACAGACTGCGGATTATTTCATCAAGGCGGAAGATGATATTGTTGCAATCGTGATGATGGCGATTGAAAAAATTTTGCCGCAACATTTTCTTGACGTGCCGCAAGTCGTCTTGCCCGTCGTCCGTGAAGCGATTAAATATGTTCGAGATCAAAAAGAAATTAAAGTTCACGTCGAGCCGAACAGTTACGAATTGGTTTTGATGGCGCGACCCGAATTTCAATCAATGTTGACGGACGGCACGGCGGTTTTGGAA
>CAJOCT010000046.1 GCA_905236725.1 uncultured Selenomonadaceae bacterium
CACGCGATTTTTTTTGTACGTCCTCAACTCGTCAATCAGCGGCTTGTAAAGATAAAGTCTGCCGACCGAGTCCGCCGCCTGCTGAACGTCAACGTCAGGTCTGCCGTTTGCTTCCACCAATTCAATTTCATCTTCAGAATTTATGGTAACGTCCCAACCTACGTGACGCATTTGAGGAAGTACTCGCGCCATTTTCATGACAGTTTCGCAAATTTTTTCCCACGCAGGATATTGAAAACCCTTAAAAACTTTTCCCGTGTCAGGATGAGTTGCGCTTCGCAGATGGTTTTTATTTATTCCGTCCGAAGTTATTATTCCAGTCTTCGGGTCTACAATTACCGAAAAACCTCCACCGTGAAAATTATCCACAACTCGCCCGACTCTGCCGAATCTTCCGCTTGCGGTTAAAATGTGTAAGGCGTTATGTACGTCTAAGAAAGTATTTATTCTAAGAGTGTTCACCGTGTCGGGACAAAAAGCACGCAACGCCTCGTGCTGACGAATTACGCCTTCAAGCAGTCTTTTTTTCTCCTTGAGAAGCGCAAAAAGTTTTTCAAGATCGGTATCGGACTCGGTTTGAATAATCTGTGCGCCTTTGCCCAAACTGCCGTTAATCGGCTTGGAAAAGAATCGCGGATTTTTTTCGACAAAATTTTTAAATTCTTCAAAAGAACATTTTTTTGTATCAATCCAGTCACGATGAATAAAATTTGCAAAAAGTTCGTTAGTCAGAGGTTTATTGTCCACCAATTCGCGACTTTTGGAAGTGCAACACAGCATTAAAGTTAAATCGCGGTCTTTTTGCATACGAAAAGTTTTTTGAATTTCAGCAGATTTTTTATAGAATTCAAAATCAAAATAATCGAGGATAACTGCACCGTTTCCCCGCGCATTAAGTAAATAGTCGGCAAAATAAATGTTTAAATCCGTCTCGTTCGGTTTGAGAGATTTTTGCGAAAAGAATTTTGTTGTGAACCTGCCGTAAATCTTGGAAAATTTTCCTTTATCCAACTTACTCGCTTTTCGCAATTTTTCCATCGTCTCCAAATTCAACTCAAAATTTTCTCCGAAATAATCGCTCGGCAAATGTTCAGTCGAATCGCCTTCAGTTTTCTGCGGAAGTTTTAAGCCGAAAAATTCGCAAGCCTTGATAACTCCTTCGGAAAGCCCGTAAATATTTTTTTCTTCGCGTATCGACTCGACAATTTTTTCAACAGTCGGCGCAGTTCTTCTGAAGTCGTACAAAATAACGGCGGGAGCGTCGGCAAGCGGTTCACTTGAGTGCAATTTAAAATTATTTTCTTCGAGAGTCTTAATCAAAAATTTTTCCGTGAAATCTGTTACAAATTGATGATTCCACCTGTATTTCACAGAAATTTCTCTGTCAATCGGACGGCAGATCATCAAAATTTGTTTTTGGGCGGAGATGCAAAGATTCTTCAAAAATTCGGGGAGCGCGGAAATAAATTCGGCGGTGAGTGCGCAAAGACAAACGTCCGCTTTAATGTCGGGAAAATCGCCGCTGTTAAAGTTGCAGACAGCACTTTCGGAACCGCGTTTTTTATAATCGACAGGAAAATATTTTATATTACCGGGAAAAAGATTTTTTGCCGGTTTTTTTATGCGGCAACCGACATCAATCAGACTTTGACAATCGGTAATCAATTTTTTTACAGCCGACTCAATTCCGACCATACGAATATCAGAAACAAATTTGTAAGTATTGAGGAAATTTTTGACGTTGTTAATTTTGTAACCGGTGTTTTTGATTTCCATAGTGTTGTAATTTTTTAATTCGTCGATAAGTGGCTGATAAAGATAGAGTCGCCCCGTTAAATCCGCCGATTGTTGAATATGTACGTCCGGGTTTGAATTTGCCTCCACGAGTTCGACTTCGCCTTCGGAATTTACGGCAATGTCCCAGCCGACATGATGAACGGACGGAATAAGCCTTGCCATTTTCGTGACGGCCGCGCAAATTTTTTCCCAAAAAGGATATTGGAAACCCTTGAAAACTTTTCCCGTGTCGGGATGTTTGGCCGTGCGCTCATGAGCTTTATTTATTCCGTCAGAAATTATTATTCCCGTCTTTGGATTTATAGTCACGGTATGCCCGCCGCTTGAATAATTATCCACAATCGTCCCGAGCCGTCCGAATCTTCCGCTTGCCGCCAAAATATGAACTGCGCCGTGAACGTCAAGAAAAGTATTTATTCTAACCGTGTTCAAAGTGTCGGGACAAAAACTTTTAATAATTTCGTGTTGAGAAATAAGTTCTTCCAAAATCATTTTATCGCTTTTTAATTTTGAAAAAATCTTTTCTATATCACTTTTCGAGTCTGTTTGAATAACGGCAGTGCCTGCGCCGAAACTTCCCATAATCGGTTTTGCAAAAAATTTCGGATGCTTTGCAATGAAATTTTTAAATTCGTCAAAAGTGCATTTCATTGCGCTGATCCAATCTCTGTGAACAAATTCGGCAAAAATTTCATTCGTTCGAGTTTTTCTGTTTAACAGTCGACTTGTTTCGTAATCGTTGCAAATTACTCTTGTAAGTTCGCGATGTCGTTGTAATCTGAAAGTTTTTCTAAGTTCTTGAGGCAGCCTGTAAAATTCAAAATCAAAATAATCGGTGACGGACGCGCCCATTTTTTTCGCAAAAAGCATGTAGTCACAGAAATAAATATTCATATCTGTTTTGTTGTGTCGAAGAGGCTTTTGTTCAAAAAATTTTTTCGTGAATATGTCATATCTGTTTGCCAAATTTCTCTTCAACGAATTACATGCAGTGCGAATTTTTTCCATTAACTCCGCAGTCAATTCAAAATTTTCGCCGAAATAATCACTCGGCGCATATTCCTTATCGTCGGAAGAATTTTTTTCGGGAAGTTTCAAGCCCAAAAATTCGCAGGTTTTGACAATCGTATCTGACAGCCCGTAATTATTTTTTTCTTCGCCCGCAGTTTCAATTTTAAATTCGCCGAAAGGTCTGCAGCCTTCAGCGGGAGAAAAATTTTCGTCGTCATCACTTGAAGAAATATTTTCATCATCGACGGTAAAATTATTTTCATCGTTATCCTCGGGAGAAAAATTTTCATCGTCACCGAAAAAATTATTTTTATTTTCGTCAACGGGCGGCAAATTTTTTTCTGCGGAATCGGCGGAATTTTTTCTGAAATCGTACAAAACGAAAGAAGCATTTTCAGCGAAGGGTTCAGCAAAATTCACGGCAAAATTATTTTCTTGCATGGTCTTAATCAAAAATTTTTCCGTGAAATCCGTCAAAAGTTGATTGTGCCATCTGTCGCGAGTATGAATTTCTTTGTCAATCGGTCGGCAAATCATCAAAATTTGTTTTTGTGCGGCGTTGCAAACTTTTTTCAAAAATTTTGGAAGTTCGGCAACATATTCAGCAGTCATCACGCAAAGGCAAGTATCCGCCTTGAAGTCGGGAAATTCATCTGTGTTAAAATCACAGGCAATAATTTCGTCGTCATATTTTTTCAAATCGACGGGATAATATTTGACGTTTTCGGGACAAAGCGACTTTGCAAATTTATCTTTTCTGCAACCCAAATCCATCAAACTTTCGCAATCGGGAATAAGTCTTTTCATCGCCGCGGGGATTCTCAAATTTCGCTTATTTTCTTCTGACTCATAACTTGAATTAAACCTGCGCAAAGGATTCACGCGATAACCGAGCAAATTAAATTCTTCGCGCAGATAATTTTCAAGCTCCTCGACCAGCGGCGTGTAAAGATACATTCGCCCGACACAGTCCGCCGCCTGTTGAATGGCAGTTCCGGGCGCGTCATTCGCCTCGACCAAATCAATTTTTCCTTCCGCGTTAATCGCAATATCCCAGCCGACGTGGCGCATTTCGGGGACAACTTTCGCCATTTTTATGACGGTCTTGCGAATTTCCTGCCAGAAAGGATATTGAAAGCCCTTAAAAATTTTTCCGGTGTCAGGGTGAGCCGCCAGTCTTTCATGCGCTTTGCTCAAGCCGTCAGAAATAATCACGCCGGTTTTCGGATTTATCGTCACCGTCATGCCGCCGCTCGTAAAATTATCGACAATCGCGCCGACTCTGCCGAATCTGCCCGAAGCCGTCAAAATATGAACAACGTTGTGAACGTCCAAAAAAGTATTTATCCGCACGGTGTTCAAAGTATCGGGGCAAAAAGATTTCATAATTTCGTGTTGAGAAATAATTTCCTCGACGACTTTATTTTCTTTCCGCAGTCGTTCAAAAATTTCTTCGACGTTTGAATTTTCATCAATCTGAATGATTTCCGCACCTGTGCCGCCGCCGCCTACGTTATTTTTCGCGAAAAATTTCGGATGCTTTGCGATAAAATTTTGAAACTCTTGCAAAGCGACTTGTTTAGGGGCGAGCCAATCTCTCAAAATATAATCTTGAAAAACATAACTGCAAACGGATTTCACCGCCATATTTCTTACCGCCGAGCGATCATTTCCCACGCGATTATGTTTTCGCCGAAAATTCCCGCCGATAAAAGTATTCTGAATTTCGACCGGCTTATTATAAAATTCGTAATCAAAATAATCTTTTACATCGTAGCCGTTCGTTCTGGAAAAAAGTACGTAATCGCAGAAATAAATATTTAAATCGGTTTGAGTTTGCTTGAGCGGTTTTTGTGAATGAAAATATTCGCTGAAAGTTTCGTACAGTGAATCAAATTTTTCTTTCGGCAACCTCGAAGTTCGGCGCAAAGCATCTTTCATCGATTGAGGCAAGTCAAAATTTTCGCCGAGATAATCCGACGGAGCTTTAAAATTTTTGTTCAACTCGACGGCGATACCCAACATTTTGAAGATCTGCAACATCGTATCCGTTAAACCTTGCATTGTCGGGAAAATTTCTGCGGGATTTTTTTCAACTGCAATTCTTTTTTCCGCCGATTTAACTTCGGGAATTTCTTCAAACGTGAAAGATTCTATATCGACAGAATTTGGTTCGGTTGTTTCCGTGAATTGCAAATAGTCGGCAGTTTCTTCTTTTTCTTCAACCTGCGGCGATTCTGTTGGAATAGAATTTTCTTCGACTTTTTCAGCTTTTGGCGATTCTATAGCGATAGAATTTTCTGCGGGCGATTTAACTTCAGAAATTTTTTCAATTTTCGGAGTTTCCGCGGGAGCAGAATTTTTTTCAGTCGATTGAATGTTGAAAAGTCCCGTTCCTTCCGCCTTACCGTTCAAAAGTTCTTGACTTGGCACGGGCGCGGGCAAATTTTTTCTGCGCTCCAAATACCTGCAGTAAGCGACAAAACCTGAAAGAAAATGCTCGACATCGTCGATTCTTACTCTGAAGGCGTGGTGACGAATGAAAAAACTTCCCGCGATACTTTCGGGGTTGGCGAAAAACATTGCGAGTTCCGGCCAGAAAAAGCCGTTCAATAAATTTTCCGCGCGTTTTTCCATCGCCGCGTAAAAATCATTTAAGTTGACGCGCTCAAGAAGTTTTGACATTTCCGGCATTTTTTTCATTCGCTCAAGCATTGTATCCGCCGCCATCATCAATTCCAACAGCGTCGGGAATTGCGTGTCTCTGTGATAAATGAACGGCAGGAACGAAAGAAAATTATTTATTCCGAACTCAAAATATTTTTCGTCGGGCTGATAAAGAGTCAACTCATTAACCGCGTAAGAAAGCCAATGATCGTGATTTTGCCAATGATTCGTCGCGATAAAGCGTTGAAAAGCAAGTTCGGAGGCCTTGAGCAGTCTTTCATCTTTCGTAATCGAATAAAGGCGCATCATTCCGAAAACCGCTTCGCCGTCGTAGTAAACAATTCTGAACGGGTCTTTTACAGAAAAATTTTCGGTGTTGAGGACGTGAACAAAGGAGCCGTCGGGATTTTGCATCGATAAAATTCCGTTCGCCAAAGAGTTCATCAGCGGCAAAAATTTTTTCGTGTGCATAAGTTCGGTATATTTCACCAGCGCGAGCAGAGTAACGCCGTTTGCGCCGAGTTTTGTTTCGCCGAGGTCGTTGACATAAGCCGCCTCTGTTCCGTCGTCAAGTTTTCTGCGCACGATAAAATTTTTCACGGCGTAATTTAAAGCGTTGACAATCGCCTTGCCGAGTTTCATCGGCGGCATTTTTTTATACGCGCCGTAAACGTCAAGCATTGCAAAAGTCGAACTGAAATGACGAAGAGAATTATACGAGGGGACAACTCTGTCAAAGCAGGGATAATGACCGTAAATGAAACGCCCGTTTTTCTGCACTTGTCGCGCGAGATAATTCGCGCCGCTTTTTGCAAGATTCAAAAAAGTTTCTTGGTCAATCGCCGAAACATCGCGCCGCCCGGCGTAAATATCCTTTCCCGTGACAGTTTTCGGTTCTTCGCCGTCTTGAACGAACGCGCCGCAAGTTTCAAAAATTTCGACTTGTTGATTCGGTTCGGGAGTGGGAAATTTGCAGCCGAATCTTTTTTCACAATAATCATCGCTGTAATTTTGTCGGAAAATGCAATACTTACTGCCCGCCTTGCCGTCCCTGTACAGCATATAATTCGCGTTCATTTCCGTTTCGGTGAAAGCGATTTTGTAATCGGAATCGAGAGCAAGCCCGCGCCTGAAATAATTTCTGCGCGTTTTTTCGATAAGTTTGATAAAATCTTGCCAAGTCATTTTTTCCGAAGAAGTGACCCAATCGGCGCGCAAAATTTTCGGCTCGATTTTTTCTGCGTCCAAAATTTTTTTCAACTTTTCCAACGCGACATTCCAAGCGTCTGCGGGAGAATTTTCTTGAGCGTTTTGAACAATCGCCCGAGTTTTCATATCCGAAGCCGATAAAAAAATTTTACAAACTGAATCGGTCGGAAAATTTTTTATAAAAACCGGATAAAGTTTATCCGCCAAATTTTTTAAAGACATATTTTCTCCTTTCGCCATAAAAAAACTTTTTTTTCCTGAGACAGATCTTTTTCATAATTTGACCTTCGGGAAAATATTGTAATTTTTATTTTATAATGTGTCAATAAAAAAGGCGATTCTTTCGCCGCTTACAAAACCGATCGCGCTTGACTAAAAAAAATTAAACTGTTAAACTCATTTTCAAAAAGATATTACAATAAAGACGGGAGGATTATTATGAATACCAGAACCCATGAAATTATTCGCGAGTACGTCGATGTTTTGATTTACCAAGCGATTGAGCGGCAGTTGACTTGGGATACTTCGGCGGGAGATATGGACATTCGCTATTCGATTAAAGACCTTTCGGGCAAGCAACTTTTGGGCGTGAGTTTCAGCGTTCTTTCCACAAACGGCAAAGTCGAACTTACCATCAACGACGAAAAATTCAAAACTGCCAACAAGCCCATCATCGACAAAGTCAGCCGCCTTTTCAGAATTATCAACTACGAAAAGAAAGAAAATATCATCAGCGACGCAACTATTAAATTTATGCGTCAGTATGTCAAAGAGAATAAGTAGTCAGTTGACAGTTTTTAGTTGTCAGTACGAAAGAGCCTGACAACTAAAATCGACCGAAGGGAGATTTTCTAAATGTCTGCGGTTGTTATAACCGGAACGCAGTGGGGCGACGAAGGCAAGGGCAAAATTGTCGATTATCTTGCGAGCCGAGCCGATACGGTTGTCAGATTTCAAGGCGGCAGCAATGCGGGTCATACGGTTGCGGTGAACGGCGAGGAATATAAATTGCGCCTCCTGCCGAGCGGAATTTTGTACAAGGGCACGAACTGCGTCATTGCAAACGGCGTTGTTGTCGATCCGCAATGTTTGCTGGAAGAAATTTCCGCAATGGAAAAGCGCGGGATTGACACGTCAAATATAAAATTATCTAATCGTGCGCACGTCGTTATGCCTTATCATAAAATTTTCGACGAACTTGGCGAAAAGGCGAAAGGTGCGAATAAAATCGGCACGACGGGGCGCGGTATCGGTCCCTGCTACATCGACAAAGATGACAGAATCGGGATAAGAATTTGCGATTTAATCGACCGCGAAGAATTTGCCGCGAAGTTGAAAAATATTTTGGAACAAAAAAATTTTATTCTTCAAAAAGTCTACGATCATGCGCCGCTGAATTACGAAGAAATTTTGAGCGAATATCAAACTTACGCAGAAAAAATTTCTCCTTACGTCTGCGACACGATTTCACTTTTGAACGAAGAAATTGACGCGGGGAAGAAAATTTTGTTCGAGGGTGCGCAGGCAACGATGCTTGATATTGATTACGGAACTTATCCTTATGTCACGGCGAGCCATCCGATTTCGGGCGGCGTGGGAGTCGGCGCGGGAATTGCTCCGAAAAAAATTGATAAAGTTGTCGGCGTTGTCAAGGCTTATTGCACGCGAGTCGGCGAAGGACCTTTCCCGACGGAACAGTTAAATTCAATCGGCGAAAAACTTCGCGAGGCGGGTCACGAATTCGGAACGGTTACAGGTCGACCGCGCAGAACAGGTTGGCTTGATTCTTGCGTCGTGAAATACGCGGGGCAACTTTCCGGGATCGATTATATGGCGGTGACGCGACTGGATATTCTCGACAGTTTCGACGAAATTAAAATGTGCGTCGCTTACGAAATTGACGGAAAAATTTTGAATGAAATTCCCGCAAGTTTAAAAATTTTGGCGAAGGTTAAGCCGATTTACGAAAATTTTGCGGGCTGGAAGACGGATATTTCAAAAATCCGCAATTATGACGAACTGCCCGAAAACGCGAAAAAATATCTTGAGCGCATGGCGGAAGTCACGAAAATAAAACTCGGAATGGTTTCAGTCGGTCCGAATCGCGATCAGACAATAGTTTTGGTAAATGATATTTTTTAAGAAAATTTTTTGACGAAAATAAAAAAAATTCCTGAGGAAAAAAATCTTCAGGAATTTTTTGTGTTATAATTTAAAAAAAAATTTTTTTGGAGTGATGAAAATGATTTTGGTTTTGGATTTCGGCGGGCAATATAATCAGTTAATCGCTCGCAGAGTTCGCGAAAATAATGTTTATTGCGAAGTTCATACGCTCACCGACGAAAAAATTTCTGTCGATAAAAATGTTAAAAGCGGACTCGGAACGGCGATAAATTTTTCTGCGATAAAAAATTTAAATCCCGAAGGAATTATTTTGACCGGCGGCCCTCAAAGCGTTTACGAAAAAAATTCTTCTCTGCCGCCGAAAGAAATTTTTGAATTAAATATTCCGGTGCTCGGCATTTGTTACGGTGCGCAGGCGATGACAAAAATTCTCGGCGGCGAAGTCAAGCCCGCTGAAGTCAAAGAGTATGGAAAAACTGACGCGGAAATTTTTGAGTCGAAAATTTTTAAAAATGTCGAGAAAAAAACTGTTGTGTGGATGAGTCACGGCGACAGAATTTTTTCTTTGCCTGAAAATTTTTCAGTGACGGCGAAAAGTGAAAATTGTCCGATTGCGGCGGCTGAAAATTCTCAAAAAAATTTGTTCGCGATTCAATTTCACCCCGAAGTTTTGCACACGGTCGAAGGCAAAAAAATTTTTGAAAATTTTATTGAAATTTGCGGTTGCAAAAAAGATTGGAAAATGGATTCATTTGTCGAAGAAAAAATTTCCGAACTGAAAAATAAAATCGGCGGCGGAAAAGTTCTTTGCGCGTTGAGCGGCGGAGTCGATTCGTCAGTTGCGGCGGTTTTGCTTTCAAAAGCTGTCGGAAAAAATTTGACGTGCGTTTTCGTTGATCACGGACTTTTGCGGAAAAATGAGGCGGCAGAAGTCGAAAAAATTTTTTCAAATTACGATTTAAATTTTATAAAAATTGACGCTGGCGAAAGATTTTTGAAAAAATTGTCGGGCGTGACCGATCCCGAACGAAAAAGAAAAATTATCGGCGAAGAATTTATTCGAGTTTTTGAAGAAATTGCGAAAAAAATAGGCGCGGTGGATTTTTTGGTGCAAGGGACAATTTATCCCGACGTAATCGAGAGCGGTCTGGGAAAATCTGCGGTGATAAAATCTCATCACAACGTCGGCGGACTGCCGGATTTTGTCGATTTTAAAGAAATTATCGAGCCACTTCGACTTTTATTCAAAGATGAAGTTCGTCAAGCCGGTCGCGAATTAAATTTGCCGGAAAATTTGGTGAGTCGTCAGCCTTTTCCAGGTCCGGGTCTCGGAATCAGAATTATCGGAGAAATTACTGCGGAAAAAATTAAAATTGTTCAGGACGCGGACGCAATTTATCGCGAAGAAATTTTTAACGCGGGAATTTCCAAAAATCTCGGGCAATATTTTGCCGCGCTGACAAATATGCGAAGTGTCGGAGTTATGGGAGACGGTCGGACTTACGATTATGCGATTGTTTTGCGCGCGGTTTTGACAAATGATTTTATGACGGCGGACGCGGCGCAAATTGATTGGAAAATTTTAAATAAAATTGCGAACAGAATTGTGAACGAAGTTAAAGGCGTGAATCGAGTTTTGTACGATTGCACGAGTAAACCGCCCGCAACGATTGAATTTGAGTAAAAAAAAATTATCCGTTCAAGTCGAAATGACCTGAGCGGATTTTTTTTTGCCCAAAAATAATTTTTGGCGTACAAAAAATAATTGTCTTGATTTTTTGGCGTACAATAATTCCTTTTCAAAAAATTTATAAACCGCGTCATTGCGCCATTTGTAAAAAATTTTCATCCGAAATCAGAATTCTGCGTTTTTCGCGAAAAAAATTTTTTTCAAAAAATAAAATTTATTAAACTTCCAAAATTTCCGTAAGAATTTATCAAATTATTTTTTCCGTACAAGCCAAAAATTTTTGTCGCAGTCGGAAACAAAAAATTTTTCTGCAAATTCGCCAAATTTACTTTGCTTTCAGCTCTGCTCGTCAAATTTTTTAAACTCCGCGAAACTTTTTTTGAATCACTTTCCAACAAATTTGTAAATTTTTCTTCGTCAAGCGTCATCGTGCCGTTTTTCGCAACTTCAATTCCAATTTCAGAATAATTTTTCGCAAAATAAGTTGTATCTGAAAAATTTTTCGCCATCCTGCCGACTCTGCTCGAAACTGAAGAATTTTCGCTGAAAAAATTTATCGCGTCGTTGTAATCGTTCAAAAAATTTTTCACGGTCTCAACTGAATTTTCTTCGCTGAAATCCAAATTTTTTACTTTAGCCGCAGAATTTTTTAAATTCGTCATCGCGTCATCAAAATTATTTTTTTTCGCGCTGTAACTCGGATCAATCGTATTCAGCGGATTATTTGAAATATTATTTTTCGCCGTGCCGCTCGCCGTTTGACGAGTAATTTGCCCGCCTGAATACATCGTCTTGTAAAAATTATAAACTCCGCTGTAAAAATTGCTCATCTGCCTGATTGTCATAAAAATTCCTCCTCAAATTAAAACGTCCACAGAAAAATTTTTTGCGGGCGGATTTTTTTTAATTTCCGCAAATTTTTCTTTCGCGCGCTCAATCATCTTCTTAACTTTTTTCACTTCGTCTTCATCGCAAAAATTATTTCTCAAACCCTCCTCGCACTCATTCAAATCATTTTGCAAAAGATTCAACAAACTCTGAATATCTTCGACGGTCTGCGCGGCGGCAAGTTGTCTCGCGCGTTTCGACTCGTTAAAAGTCACCGTCGTTTTTGAACTCTCAACCGTCATATTTCCTTCGGAATCGATTTTCACTCGAACATTTTTATTTTTTTTGTCGTCGCGTTGAGAAATTCCCCAGCCGCGCAAGCCGCCGTCGTCAGTTATGATAAAGCCGTGAGATTTTAAATTCGGACTTGAAACATTTTGGCTCGCAATGTCATAAATTAACGCCTCGTACTCGATTTTTTTGTCAGGATTATTTTGCATTTCCTTTAAAATTTTTGGTGAAATCGACAAATTATTTGTACCTGTTCCGGAAAATGGCGAAGTCCCGACAGAAATTTTTAAATTCGGAAATTTTTCTCGAAGATTTTTCAAAATATTTTTGTCGTCGTCGGAAGAATTTTTCGCGAAATTTGCCGCCGCGTCCGAAACATAAGAATTTCCGATTTTTACATTCATAACAAACACCTCCTTACTTGAAAAAAATATCGGCAAAAAATTTTCTGAAGTAAAAAAAACGGCGCGAACAACATTTTTTTCGGCGTGAACTTCATCTGCAGTAAAAAAATATTTTCGGAAATGGTCAATAAAATTTTTTTTTGTTATAATGTGAAAAAATTTTTGGAGGTTGTAACTTGCAAGAAAAAATTTTTTTATCGGCAGGAGAAAGAATAAAACTTGAAAGCGGCTTGGCAAAAGTAATTTCTGGGAAAATAGAAATTTATGCGATAATGAGCGGCGAAGGTTCATTTCGGCAAGAATTTTTGGCGGAATTTGAAAAAAATTGCGCGGCGTTCCCTGCGTTTGATGAATTTGAGCAAGTCGAAACAATAATTTACGCGGTCGAAAATTCGGAGATAGAACTTTTGCAATTTGAATCGACAGAAGTCGAAGAATTAAAAATTTTTATGCAAAAGTGGTTTGCGGAGCTGATAAAACTCGATTGGCTGGAAATTTTGGCGGACAAAGGCGACGACACTTTGATAAATTGGCGCGAAAAAAATCTTTTTGATGATTGCGCGGATTTACCGAGTTTGTTGGAAAAATTTCAAGAAAACGAAGGAATTTTTTCAATGCTGTTGGGCGTGCGTTTTCAGTCTGAAGACAAAAAATTTTCGCAACGAGTGGAAGTGCGCGAAAGAAATCAGCGTCGATTGGTTGACAGCGCAATTTCAAATTTATTTGGCGAAGAAAACGCATTTTTGAGCGAAAATATTTCACGCAACGAAAAAATTGAAGAAGCAACTTTTATCGTCAGAAAAGTTGCAAGCGCGTTAAAAATGCCGACGGAAAATATAAAAATCGCGCCGGAACTTACGAGAAAATTTGATCAAATTCGACTTTTGCAAAGACTTATGCAAAAAGGCAATATGCAAATGCGCCTGGTCGAATTGATTTCGGATTGGTACAAAAAAGACAGCGGAATTTTGATAGGATATTTCGGCGAAAAAAAAGATTTATCGGTTTTTATCCCTTCCGCGCCGGGAGATTATAAAATCATCACAAAAAAATTTCCCGACGGCTTGAAAATTGACGAAAAAATTGCAGAAAAAATTTCCAAAGATGCGTTTGAATGTTACGGCGGTTTTCCTGCGCGGCAATTAAAAATTTTTGATTTGCTGAAATTTATTTTCAAACAATGTTGGATAGCGGATTACAAAACAGTTATTTTGGTCGGCTTGTTTTCCGGCTTGATTCCGCTTGTAATGCCGATAATCACGGAAACAATTTTTCAAGATATAATTCCGATTTTGGACAGACAAGGCTTGTCAACGGTCACGCAGGTAACGATGGTCACAAGTTTCACGATGGCGAGCTTGGGAATCGTCCGAACAATCGCGGTTATGAGAATCACGACGCGAATTGATATGGCGACTGAAGCGGCACTTTGGGGCAGACTTTTAACCTTGCCGACAGGTTTTTTCCGAAAATTTACGACGGGCGAAATTGCGAGCCGAATGGGCGGAATGGGAATAATAAAAGGCTTGGTCAGTCCCGAATTTATCGGCGGGCTCTTCGGATTTGTTTTTTCCTTCTGGTCGATTTTTTTGATGTGTTATTACAGCTTGAAGTTGACGGCGGTTGCAATTTGCGTTTGGTTCGTCTATGCGATAATCACGGCGTTTATTTATCGTCGAGTTATCGGCTTTAACAGAAAATTGATTGACGCGCAAAATCGAGAGTCCGGAACGATTCAGCAAATTTTTTCCGGTCTTGCAAAATTTCGTGAACACGGCGCGGAAAAAAATGCTTTTTATCTTTGGTCAAAAGTTTTCGGCGAAACCTGGAACTGGAGTTTAAAACTTCGCTGGCAGAGCAATTATAATATGATAATCGGAAGCGTTCAGCCGTTTATTTTGTCTATGGCACTTTATTACATCGCGGTTTACGGAATGGATCAAGTTGACGCGAGTGGAAAAACAATTCAGGGAATCGGTTACGCTCAGTTTATCGCGTTTCAAGCGGCGTTCACGGCTTTTAACGGCACTTTGAACGGAATAATTCCTCTGATCGGGCAATATTTTGCAATTCAACCGCACATTGAAAATTTTCGTCCTATTTTGCAAGAAACTCCCGAAAGTATCGGCGACAAACCCGACGCGGGAATTTTGTCGGGCGCGATTGAAGTTAATAATTTAAGTTTTTCGTACGTCGAAGGCAGGGAAGTTTTGCACGATTTAAATTTCAAAATTTCTGCCGGCGAAAATGTTGCGATTGTCGGAAAAAGCGGTTGCGGAAAATCTACTCTCGTCAGATTGCTTTTGGGCTTTGAAACTCCGAAAAAAGGCGGAATTTATTATGACGGTCAAGACTTGTCGGAAATAAATTTGCCGTCGGTAAGAAGTCAACTCGGCGTGGTTTTGCAAAACGGTCAGCTGATGAAAGGCGATATTTTTACAAACATAATCGGCACAAATTCTTTGACGCAAGAAGACGCATGGCGGGCGGCAGAAGCGGCAGGAATTGCCGAAGATATTGCAATGATGCCAATGGGAATGCAAACCGTCATTTCCGAAGGTTCGAGCAACATTTCCGGCGGACAGCGACAGAGAATTTTAATCGCGCGGGCACTTGTAACAAAACCTTCGATTTTAATTTTTGACGAGGCGACGAGTGCGCTGGACAATCGAACACAGGCAATCGTCACAAAAAGTTTGGACAACTTGAAGGCGACGCGAATAATTGTAGCTCACAGACTTTCGACAATAAGAAATTGCGACAGAATTATCGTAATGGATTCGGGAAAAATTGTTGAAACCGGAAATTTTGATGAACTTGTGAAACGCGGCGGAATTTTTTCAAATTTGGTCAAGCGTCAACTTGCTTAAAAAATTTTTTGTCATAAAAAAATTTTTCGTGCATATAACGAAGTGAAAGTAAAATTTGAAAAGAAGTTTTAAAAAATTGTAGACACGAAACTTTTTTATGAGGAAGTATTTTTTGTAGCATCTTGTCACGAAATTTTAATCAGTGCGTATAACAAATTTAAAAAATTTTTGGAGGTAGATTGAAATGTCAACACGCGAAGAAAATTTAAAAAAAATTAACGCTGAACTTGAAATGATGAGCGAAGAAGAACTTGAACAAGTTTCCGGCGGAAATTGCTACGAAACATCAGATGACAGCAGATTTTTAAATGTTTTGTTGCAAGATACAAAATATCATCAGTGCGATCGCTACGGTGCAACAAAAGTTTTTTTCTGTCCAAGTACGATCGATGATGTCACTAAGTCGTGGCAATCTCTCGGCATTACAGCAGAGCTTTGTGGCGGTGGCGGGAGTATGAATAAATATTTTTTAAACGGCAAAGAAATTTCACAATCTGATGCTTGGGCACACGCAGAAAAACTTACCGGAAGACATTTGACTAAAGCGCAGTGGGATTGGTAAAAAAATTTTATAGCGGCTTGAGTAATTCGCCGCAATTTTTTTTTGCAATTTTTTTGACTTGAAAAAAAATTTTTTGTAAAATCCTGTCATAAAATTATTTTTCGTGCATATAATGAAGTGAAAATTTTTAGGAGGTCGATTAAAATGAAAGACGAAAAAATTCTCGACGCGGAAAAAATCGCCGATGAAGTTTTGAGCGATGACGAGCTTGATAAAGTTGCGGGCGGAGTCGGTACCGGTCACAACTTAAGAGAAAATCCTTTCAGCGGTGGAGTACAGAGCGTTTATAATCTGGCTGATGGTATTCTTCTCGACAACTCTACCGCTACGGGTCACTGATAAAAATTTTTAGCAGTTAAAAAAATTTTTATAAAATCCTCTGACGAAAAAAATCCCGGTGGCAAAAAGTCGTCGGGATTTTTTATTTGATGCAGAAAAAAATTTTTTGTAAAATCCTGTCATAAAAATATTTTTCGTGCATATAATGGAGTGAAAACAAAATTTTTTAGGAGGTCGATTAAAATGGCAAATCGCGAAGAAAATTTGAAAAAAATCAATGCTGAACTTGAACAGTTGAGCGATGAGGAACTTGAAAAAGTTGCAGGCGGCGGCAGTACCGGTCACTGCAATCCTTTAGATAAGTATTTTCAAAAAGATTTGGTAGTTAAAAATATCATTGAGAATGAATTTCCGCAGTATGGTATCAGACGCTGAAAAATAAAAAAATTTCTCTGACGAAAAAAAATTTTTTATAAAATCATCTGACGAAAAAATCCCTTCGGCAAAAAGTCGTCGGGATTTTTTTGTACAAAAATAATTTCTGTGATAAAATTGCGAAAAAATTTTTTTTGGAGTGAAAATTATGAGTGATTTTGCAGAAATCGTTGAAAAGACTTCTATTGCAGATGTTTATCGCGCAGATAAAAATTTGTCGGGCGTTGTGAAGAAAACGAAATTGATTTTCAGCGATTTTTTTTCAGAAATCAGCGGTAACGAAATTTTTTTGAAGCCCGAAAATATGCAACACACGGGAGCTTTTAAACTTCGCGGCGCATATAATAAAATTTCGCAACTTTCCGACGAAGAGAAATCAAAAGGCGTGATAACTTCTTCGGCGGGAAATCATGCTCAAGGCGTTGCATTTGCGGCGCAAAAACTTGGCGTTAAAGCAATAATTTGTATGCCCGCGACGACTCCGATTTTAAAAGTTGAGGCGACAAGAAATTTCGGCGCGGAAGTAATTTTGCACGGCGACGGATTCGACGACGCTTTTAAATACAGTCTCGAACTTCAAAAAAAATTCGGATATATTTACGTTCATCCTTTCAACGATCGCGAAGTTATTTTGGGTCAAAGTACAACTGCGCTTGAAATTATTAACGAACTGAAAGACGTTGACGCAATTTTGGTTCCGATTGGCGGCGGCGGATTTGCGAGCGGTGTTTCATTGGCGACAAAATTAGTCAGTCCGCAAGTTAAAGTTATCGGAGTTGAGCCTGAAAATGCCGCGTGCATGAAAGCCGCCATCGATGCGGGAAAAATTATTTCTCTGAAAAGTTCCGACACTGTTGCTGACGGTTGCGCGGTGAAAACTGCGGGAGATTTAACTTTTGAGTTTTGCAAAAAATATCTCGACGAAATTATCACCGTCAACGAAATGGAAATTATGAGCGCACTTTTGAGTTTGATTGAAAAACATAAATTGATTGCGGAAGGCGCAGGCGTTTTGAGTCTCGCCGCGCTGAATAAATTAAATTTCCGAAATAAAAAAGTCGTTGCGATCGTCTCTGGCGGCAACATTGATATTTCAACTTTGAGCGGTTTAATCGACAAGGCTTTAATTGCTCGCGGAAGAATTTTTTATTTTAACGTTCAACTTGCGGACAAGCCGGGCGAACTTTTGAACATTGCGAAAATTTTGTCCGACGAAAATGCAAACGTCGTTAAGCTCGATCACAATCAAGCGTTGGTAACGAACAGTTTCAAAAAAGTTTTGCTCGGCGTGACGGTCGAAACAAATAATCATGAACATATTGAAAGAATTATTCGCGCGTTGAACAAAAAAGGTTATGAAATTGAAAAAATCGATATGTTGAGGTGAGAAGATGAAAACTTTTGAAAAAATTTCTTGGCAAATAATTTTAATTTTATTCGCCGGATTTTTTTTGGTGATGAATTTAATCACGCCTTTTATCGCCGATGACATTTCTTACGCATTTATCTGGGACGGCGAGCATAAAGGAAATTTGCTTGACGGCATCGGACCGCGAGAGAGAATAAATTCATTCACTGATATTTTAATTTCGCAGTACTCGCATTATTTTTGGTGGGGCGGTCGAACTGTCGCGCATATCTGCGTACAATTTTTTTCTTGGGTCGGAAAAAGTTATTTCGACATTCTGAACGTTTTAATTTTTTGCGCGTTCGTATTTTTAATTTTCAAAATTGCAACGGGTTTAACTCTGCGCGAAATGAACAAAAAATATTTGCTTTTTATAATTTTGGCAATTTATTTTTTGTCGCCGAGTTGGGTTTTAACTTCGGTTTGGATGACGGGCTCAATAAATTATATGTGGATGGTGACCCGTTCGCAATAAAATATCGCGACAAAAATTTTAATCCGCCGAAATTTTTTGTAATTGTAATGGCAATTTTGGGACTTCTTGCTGGCTGGTCGATTGAACCTGGCGCGTCGGTAACTTTATTTGTAACTTTTTTTGCGATAATAAAATTTTGGCGGGAAAAAAATTTGCAATCGTGGATGACAGTCGGATTTTTATTTTTGTTCATAGGATTTTTATTTTTAATTCTTGCGCCTGGAAATATTGCGCGTGAAGAACTCATGAAACTTTATGACCCCGATCCGATAATTTCTTACGATTTACTTTATACGCCGACAATGTTTTACGTAAATATTTTTTACACATTGTTGCCGGTAATTGTTCGAGAATCTCCGTTATTTTTGCCGATAATTTTTTATTTCGCGGGTTACAAAAAAAATTCTGACGCGACGAAATTTATTTTAAATTTTCTTGCCGCATCATTCGCGATTCTGTTTGTAATGATTTTTCTGCCGTTTTTCCCGCAAAGAGCAACTTTCCCCGCAAATATTTTTCTTTTGATTTCATCACTTGCCGCATTTAAAGAAATTTTGCCTGAACTCACGAAAATTGTTAATCGCAGAAAAAATATTTTTATGAATGCGGGAAAAGTTTTTGCAGTTTTTTGCGTCCTTCATATGTCGGCTTGCCTTTATGTTGATTTTGTAATGTATTTTCAACTTGAAGATCGTTGGAAAATTATTGAAGAAAATAAAAATGCCGATGAAATTGTTGTGCCGTACTTAAAAATTCCGAGTTGGTCGGAAGATATTGTCGGGCAGAGAAGTTGGACGCAAGTTATTGTTGATTGGGGGGCGGATTTGGAACCGTATTTTGAAGGAAACAGAAATATTATGTTCGCACAGTATTACGGCTTGAAAAAAATCAGAGCCGAAGAAAGCCCGACATGGAGGAAGATAACTTATGAATAAAAAACTTTATCCTTTGAGACCGTTTCAAAAATGGATTATCGACAGAAGTTTTCATAAAGCTAATTCGACTATGATGAATATCGGAACTTTTTTTGAAATAAATTCCGAAATTGACGCAGAAAAATTTATTGCGTCATTTAACAAAGTTATGGAAAATCATGATATTTTTCGTTGCAGATTTGTTTTTGATCCAGAGACCGGCGAAATTTGTCAGCACTTTGACGGCGAAATTTTTCACGTGCAAGTTGAAAGTTGGAGCGACGAAGAATTTAATTTTTTGAAAAAAACTTTTACTGAACCGTTTATGTTGATTGATAAGCCGATGTACAGAATTTATTTTTTCAAAACTCCGTCGGCAAATTATTTGTATGTTGACTTTCATCATTCGATTATGGATGGCACCGCGTTGGTAATTTTATTTGCGCGAGAAGTTGATATGTGCTATCAAGGTAAAAAAATTCGCTCCAATCCCGCGCATTACGCTGATTTAATTGAGGAAGAAAATAAAATTTCTCCCGAAAATTTGGAACTTGCAAGAAATTTTTGGCGCGATTTATTAAAAAATTTCGGTGATGAAAAACATTTGCCGCCCGCAGATATTTCCGAAGAACCTTCATGGCAAAAAGGCGAATTTTTTTACGAATTTAAAAATATTACGCAAAAATTTTTCCGTGAGACCGATAATAAAGAGACAGAATTTTTTATGGCGGCGAGTATGCTTGCAATTTCAAAATCTGCGAACGTAAAAAAATCTTTGTTGACTTGGATTCACAACGGCAGAACAAATTCAAAAGAATTGCGACTTTTCGGCTTGATGATTGAGCAGTTGCCGGTTGCGTTAGATTTTTCGGAAAATATTTCTGTCGCGGATTTATTAAAAATTTTGGAAAATCAGACTGTCGAAGGTTTAAAAAATCGTCGCGGCTTAGATTATGTTTATGACGGAAATTTTGAAGACGGTTGCGCGACATTTATATTTCAGAAAAAAAATTTGGACGTTCAAAATTTTTTCAAGTTCGGCGGTCATGAATGTAAAGTGCTGGAAACTCAAAATAATTTGTGGTCGGCGGCGCAAAATACTTTGGATATTGAAGTCAGTTTGACGGACGAAGAAAAATATTTTGTTGCCTTATATTACGACAAGGGAATTTATTCCGAAAATGCGATGAAAAATTTTGCGGAGTTGATGGATAAAATAATTTTGCAAATGCAGAGTGAAAATATTTTTGTAAATGAGATATTGAATTAAAAATTTTCTTCGAAATAAAAAAAAATCCCGGCGAAATGTCGGGATATTTTTTTGTCATCTTAAAATATTTTTAACTCAAAAACCTCAAGCCGATAATCCCTAAAAGAATCATCGCCAAGCAAATTATATGTGCGAGAGAAAAACTTTCGTGAAAATACAAAATTCCTACCAAAACCGTGCCGATCGTCCCGATTCCCGTCCAAATTGCGTAAGAAATTGACAGCGGCAATTTTTTCATGGCAATCGACAGCAAAACAAAACTGCAAATTGTTCCGACTACTGTGATAATGCTCGGCAAAAGTTTTGTAAAACCTTCGGTAAATTTCAAACTTACGGCCCAGACGACTTCAAAAAGTCCCGCGGCGAATAAAACTAACCAATGCATTAAAAAATTCCTCCAAAATTTTTTTTTATTATATCAGAAAAATTTCTTTGAGAAAATTTTTATTTTTTATGATAAAATATTTTTAGAGGTGATTTTGTTTTGAAATATGAAATTTTATATCCTGAAGCTTTCCCCGTCGTAAGATTTTTTTTGAATCGCGGAGAAAAAATTAAAGCCGAATCAGACGCGATGATTGCAATGAGTTCGACGGTTGACGTTGAAGGCAAAATGGACGGCGGAATTTTGAGCGGCTTGGCGAGAAAATTTTTGTCCGGTGAATCAATGTTTTTTCAAGAACTTGCGGCGAATCGCGGCGACGGAAAAGTTTTAATCGGTCATGCACAACCCGGCGGAATTTTGGATTTGGAACTTGACGGCTCTTACGGCTTGAGGATTCAAAAAAACGGTTTTCTCGCGAGTACTGAAGGCATTCAAATTGATACTCACGTTCAAAATTTGGCGAGAGGATTTTTGAGCGGCGAAGGTTTTTTTATTTTAAACGCAACCGGGCGCGGAACGATTTTTGTCGCGAGTTACGGCGTTATTCACCCGATAAATCTTGAGCAGGGCGAAGAAATCGTAGTTGACAACGGTCATCTTGTCGCTTGGCCGGACTATATGGATTATAAAATTGAAAAAGCGTCGAACGGCTGGATTTCAAGTTTTACTTCGGGTGAAATGTTGGTCTGCAGATTCAGAGGACCCGGAATTGTTTTGATTCAAACGCGCAACCCCGACGCGTTCAAAGGCTGGATTCAATCATTTTTGCCCGGTACAAGTAACAGCGGCGGAGTTATCGGTTCATTTTTCGGCAATGATTAAAACAAAAATTTTTTTCTTCATCGTGGCGGCGGTCGCGAGTTTTTTTTTGAGCGTAAGTTTCGGATCGGTTGAGATAAATTTTGCGGAAATTTTTTCAAATTCTCTTCCCGAAATGCAGCGACAAATTTTGTTAAACATTCGACTGCCTCGGACAATCGTCGCAATGTTGGTCGGAATAAATTTATCTTTATCAGGCGCAATTTTGCAAGCCGTGATGAAAAATCCTTTGGCAGATCCGCACATTATCGGAATAAGTTCGGGCGCGGGACTTTTCGGGATTTTCGCAATTTTGGTTTTGGGCGATGAGGGATTTTTATTGACACCTGCGGCATTTTTGGGCGCAATGTTCGCGGCAATTTTAATTTATATTTTGGCGTGGAAAGACGGAATAAGACCGATTCGCGTAATTTTGGCGGGAGTTGCTGTCAGTGCATTTTTGGGCGCGGGGATTTCGGCAATGTTAATTTTTTACAGCGAAAAAATTCACGGCGCATTATTATTTATGGTCGGCGGACTTTCAACGCGCAGTTGGTCACACGTCGAAATTTTACTGCCTTACACAATTATCGGGACGATTTTGGCTTTAATTTCCGCGCGACATTTAAACATTCTTCAGCTCGGCGACGAAGTTGCGAAAGGTTTGGGAATGAGAGTAAATTTGACTCGAACATTTTTAACGGCGATCGCGGCACTTTTGGCGGCATCGGCGGTTTGCGTTGCGGGACTTTTAGGCTTTGTCGGGCTGATAATTCCTCACACCGCAAGACTTTTAATCGGCTCGGACTATAAATTTTTATTGCCGGCAACATTATTTTTGGGCGCGGCAGTCGTCACGACCTGTGACACGATAGCTCGAACAATTTTTTCGCCGATTGAGTTGCCCGTCGGAATTTTAATGGCGATTTTGGGCGCACCGTTTTTTTTGTACCTCTTACGCCGTGAACTTTGAAAAAATTTTTTTGGATAGACAAAACTTTTGACTGCTGATATAATTATCAGAAAATTTGTATCAAATTGTTTCGTGGGGGAGGAATTTTTATGGCGAAAAAAACCGGGGAAGATGTGACGACTTTAAAGGACAAGTTCAACAAGGCGACGGTTGACGCGAATGTTCGTAAGGCGATACCTTTCACGCACTATTGGCACAACGCTTTTCACGTTGACGCGCCGTTCTCTTTAATCAGCGATCCGAACGGGCTTTGTTACTGCGACGGCGTTTATCACATTTTTTGTCAGTGGAATCCCATTCCGCAGAATCAGCAGTGGCATAAAAATAAATCTTGGATGCACACTTCGACGAAAGATTTTGTAACCTACACCATGCCGGAACTTTCTCTTTGGCCGACGGATCTTCACGACAAAGACGGCTGTCACAGCGGTTGCGGCTTCGTTGAGGACGGAAAAGTCAGAGTCTTTTATACCTGCAATGCTCGCGACGAAAATTATATCCGCACCGTTGCCCAGCGTTTCGGCACTTTGCAGGAAGACGGCAGCGTTTTAAAAGAAGAAATTCAGCTTTTCGGCAACCCCGAAGGTTATACCGCGCATTTCAGAGATCCGAACTTTTTCTATCGCAACGGCAAAAGATATTTCGCAATGGCCGCGCAGAGAATGAGCGATATGTCAAAAAGTTCTCGTCCGACTAACGGCGCGACTTTGATTTACGGCGAAGAGGGCGACTATGAAGGCGGCAATAAATGGAAACTGCTCGGTGAAGTCAAGACCGAATATTATGATTTCGGTTATATGTGGGAATGCCCGAATATTTTGCAGTACGGCGATTATGACGTTATGATTTGCTGTCCGCAGGGTGTGCCGCATAAGGAATTGGAGCATGAAAATCATTGTCTCGCGGGTTATTTCGTCGGTCATCTTTCGCTTGACAGCATGGAAATGATGCACGGAAAATTCCAGGAACTCGACAGGGGTTTTGATTTTTATTCTCCGCAAATTTTCAGCGACGGCAATCGTTATATTTTGGTCGGCTGGATCGGTATGCCGGATTTGACGGATAAAATTGAATCTGCGAAGGACGGCTGGTTATATTCTTTGACGATGCCGCGCGTTTTGACTTTGCACCAAGGTCATATTTATTCTCAACCCGTCGAAGAAATTAAAAACCTTCGCAAACTCGATACAAAAATTGACATTGATAAAACTAACGTCGGCGAATTTAAAGAAACTTTGCCGAAAGCCTCCGAAGTCGAATTGGACGTTGAATTTGGCGAAGCGAAAAATATTACTCTCGCGCTCAATTACGAAGGCGAAAAAGTCACGATAAATTACGATAAAAAATCTCAAATTATGACTATCGATCGTAACGGTATGAAACTCGGCGGGAAAGGTATTCGTCCCTTCAACGACGGCAAAAACACCGATGTCGATTTGGGCGTGCGCAAATTTAAACTCTTCGCGGCTCAAAAACTTTCTTTCGATATGTACATTGACCACACGGCAGTTGAAATTTTCTTGCAGAACGGCGAAGAAGTTGCAACATTCTTACTTTATCCCGAAAAAGACGTTGCCCCGATTCTCACCATCGAAACCGATAAAGAAATTGCCGCGCTCAAAGGCTGTATCTGGGAAATGAATCCGATTAAATACGAATAAAATTCAGTTAAAAGTTTGTCAGGTGGAAAGGTGGAAAGAATTTTACTTTCGATCTTTCCACCTTATTATCTTTTTACCTTAGAATGGAGTGTCGGCGATCTTGGACGAAAAAATTACTAAAGATTTATTAAAACCGATTTATTCGGCAGTGGACAGACTCGCGCCGACAAACAGAGAACTTATAAATTTTGTAAATTCAAGGGCTCGCGGCGAAGGTATTCAACGTTCACTGTACAAAATCAAATTTATCGACAAGTCCGAAAAAAGCGCAATGCAACTCACCGGAATGACGCTCATAGATTTCAAAAAAAAGATTAAAGAAATCGGTTTGTCGGATGATGAAATTGAAACTTTGATGACCGAAGCAACGGAAATTATGGAGGACGCGAAAAAGCAGGTTGAAAAAGTCTACGGCGAAGTGCGGCGGTATATTGTCACAAGCGAATTGCGCGGAGATTGCATAAAAACAAACTTCAGAAAAATTTCTACGCTCACCGATGCGCAAAATGAATTTATCTCGAAAGAAATTTTTTCCCTCGCCCTTGAAGAAATTAACAAGAGCGATAAACATTCCATAAACGACATTGAAGAAGAATTTAAGAAAATAAATCATATCGCCATGTCGCTTTTTGAATTGGTCGAACAGGATAACGTGAAAAAAGCTGAACATAAGCATAAGAAAGAGCCGAAAAAATCGCGCGGAATTTTTGACAGATTTTTTTAGAAGGAGTTTTGAAAAATGTTTAAGTTTGCACATACCAATTTTCAAGTTTCGGATTTGGAGCGCAGTTTGAAATTTTATAAAGAGGCGTTGAACTTGACTGAAAAAAGCCGTACGGATTGCGGAGATTTTATTTTGGTTTATCTCGGCGACAAATATAACAGTCAGCACCGCCTTGAATTGAAATATTTCAAAGACAGAAAAGAGCCGTACAATCTCGGGGACAACAAAACTCACCTCGCATTTACCACGAAAAATTTTTCGACGGCTCATGAACTTCATGAAAAAATGAATTGCATCGTCACGGAAAATAAAGCGATGAGAATTTATTTTATCGCGGACCCGGACGGAAACAGTATAGAAATTTTGCCGGAAGACGACGACTTTTGAAGATTGATTCGGGGACGGTGAATTTTTATTGAAAATATTTTTTTCTGCAGGTGAAGCGTCGGGAGATTTACACGGCGCATCTTTGGCACGTAAAATAAAAAATTTTTCGCCGTCAACCGAACTTTTGGGATTTGGCGGCGACGAAATGCAGGCGGCGGGAATTCGTCTCGTCAGAAATTACAGAGATTACAATATAATGGGCGTTGCGGAAGTTTTAAAAAATCTGCGACGCATTTTAAAATTACTGGACGATTTGACCGAAATTATTCGCGAAGAAAAAATAGATTTGCTCGTTTTAATCGACTATCCCGACTTTAATTGGCGGCTGGCAAAACGTGTAAAAAAATTCGGCGTGAAAATTTTATCGTACATACCGCCGTCGGCTTGGGCGTGGCGAAAAGGTCGGGCGAAAGACTGCGCGAAAATTGCGGACGAATTCATTGCAATATTTCCCTTTGAATTGCCTGTCTATGAACAGGCGGGCGCGAAAATTTCCTTTCTCGGAAATCCGCTTGTCGATACAGTCAAAGCAAATTTATCTGAAGATGAGGCAAGAAAATTTTTCGGCGTTGAAGATTTTGAACACGTGATATTACTTTTGCCGGGCAGTCGAAGGCAGGAAATAAAATTACTTTTACCGGAAATGTTGAAGGCGGCAGAAGTTTTATCCGCGAAAATTCCGACAAGATTTTTTTTGCCCGTTGCGGACGGAGTGGACGAGTCTGAAATTAAAAGACAAATTGACGCGGCAAAAGTCGAAGTCACTTTGTCTAAAAAAAATCGCTACGAACTTATGAAAATTTCCGATGCGGCGATGGCAACTTCGGGGACGGTGGTTTTGGAGGCGGCACTTTTAAATTTGCCGTGCGTCGTGCTGTACAAAATGGCGCGATTAAATTATTTCATCGGCAAACTTTTGGTAAACATAGAAAATTTTTCACTGCCGAATATTTTGGCGGGAAAAAAAATTCAGCCCGAACTTTTACAGGACGAAGTTCAGCCTAAAAAAATTGTCGAAGAAATTTTAAAACTTTATCGCGGTGAAAGTCATCGGGAAAAAGTTTTGTCTGAATTAAAATCAGCGTGCGAAAAACTCGGTAAACCCGGCGCGGCTGAAAGAGTGGCGAAAAAAATTTTGGAAGTTGCCGAAGGGAGATAATTTTTCATGGCGGTCGATAAAAATTTGTTTATGTATGACTTGGCAGTTGTCGCGATAATGAAAAATGAAGGTCCTTACATAAAAGAGTGGCTGGACTATCATTTGTTGGCGGGCGTGAATCATTTTTATATTTACGACAACGAAAGCTCCGACAATCAAAAAGAAGTTTTGCAGCCGTACATTAAAGCCGGAGTTGTCACTTATATTTTTTATCCCGGCAAGGCTCGGCAGTATGAGGCTTATTTTGACGCGATACAGAATTACAGATTTTTTTGCAGATATATGGCGTTCATTGACGGCGACGAATTTATTTTTCCGAAAAATAACAGAAGCGTTGTCGAGGTTTTGGACGAAATTTTATCTGATGACGAAAAAAGAGCGGGCTTGGTAGTCAACTGGCATCAATTCGGTTCAAATTTTCAGGAAAAAGCGGATTTGTCCCGCGGAGTTTTGGAAAGGTTTACGCGCCGCGCTTCCGACAAAAATATTCCCTTAAGTCCCAGAAGCGGTTTACCTGCAGGAAATGCGATTGTGAAAAGTATTTTAAACCCGCGAAAGATACATTATTTTTTCAACCCGCATTTCGCAATTCCCTATCTCGGTCTGTATGCGGTCAACGAAAACGGCGAATTTAGAGAATATCACTTTAACAACCCGCCGACCGTCGAAAAAATCGTCATCAATCATTACGGGCAAAAATCCCGCGAAGAGTACGAAAAAAAAGTTGCCAGAGGTGCCGCCGACTCGGTTAATAATGTTTATGAAAAACATCCGTTTGAACATATTTATAACGATGAAGTTGACGAAGAAATTTTAAAATATCTTGAGCACAGAAAAAAAATTATTCTGCCGAAGTCTTTGAGAAAAAAAACTTTCGCGGTTGAAAAATTTCCCGTCGAAAGCGAAACGGCAAGATTTCAACGCATTTCTAAAGCCGCGCAGAAAAATCTTTTGCCGGAAAATCTTCAAAGTGTACCGAAAGATTTTTTTAAAGGCAAATTGGAAACTTTTTTAATTTGCTTGGCGGTGAGCGAAAAATACAAATTAAAATTCACGACCGAAAAAGAAACTTTCGCGGAATATGCACTTTACGATATTTCTCAAACTTTGCAATATCATTCGGTTAATCTGGAAGACTGTTTTCTTCTGTTGAGTGTTTTGCCCGATATTTTGAAAATGCCTTATGAAATTAAAGAAAACATTCGTAAATTGTGCATTGATACGATTCCGAATTTGGTTGAACTTTTAAGGACGCAAACTTCTTTTAGAGATATGGCGTACGATTGGCAGAGAATTATTCAGATTAAAGACTTGTTGAAAATGTTGGAAAGTTTCGACGCTTACAAAAAAAAATGATAAATAATTGCGACGAATGCTTATGCTTGACTAACCCGAATTAAATTGTTAAACTTCCCTTCAAAATACGGGGAATTTTTTTTTGCCGAAAATATGAAAGGATTGATGAAATGCAAGCTCATAAAAAATATTCTAAAGGTTATTTTATGCCGCCGGAAATTGATTTCAGTTGGGCGACAAAAGAATATCCCGAAAAAGCTCCGATTTGGTGCAGCGTGGATTTGCGCGACGGAAATCAGTCGTTGATAATTCCGATGAGCCTTGACGAAAAAATTGAATTTTATAAAACTCTCGTGAAAATCGGCTTTAAAGAAATTGAAGTCGGCTTTCCTGCCGCGAGTGATACAGAATATGCACTTCTCAGAAAGTTGATTGAAGATAATTTAATTCCCGACGACGTGACCGTTCAGGTTCTGACGCAGGCGAGGGAACACATCATCAAAAAAACTTTCGAGGCACTCAAGGGCGCGAAAAATGCGATTGTTCACGTTTATAACTCAACTTCTCTTGCACAGCGCGAACAAGTTTTTAAAATGTCGAAAGACGAAGTAAAACAAATTGCGGTTGACGGCGCGAAACTTCTTCTTGAACTCACCGAACAGGCGGGCGCAAATTATCGCTTTGAATATTCGCCGGAAAGTTTCACGGGAACGGAGCCGGAATATGCGCTGGAAGTTTGCAACGCGGTTTTGGACGTTTGGCAACCTGTTTTGGACAGAAAGCCGATTATAAATATTCCCGTTACCGTCGAAATGAGCATGCCGCACGTTTACGCAATGCAGGTCGCTTACATCAACAAAAATTTGAAATACCGCGACAAAGTTATTTTGAGTCTTCATCCGCACAACGACAGGGGTTGTGGCGTTGCAGATTCCGAGATGGGACTTTTGGCGGGAGCTGACAGAATCGAGGGAACTCTTTTCGGCAACGGCGAACGCACGGGCAACGTTGACATTGTAACTCTTGCAATGAATATGTTTGCTTTGGGAATCGATCCGAAATTAAACTTCTCAAATATGCCCGAACTCGTCGAAATGTATGAGCGCGTGACGAGAATGCACGTTCACGACCGTCAACCTTACGCGGGAGCATTGGTCTTTACGGCGTTCAGCGGCAGTCATCAAGACGCGATTGCGAAGGGTATGCATTGGCGGGACGAAAAAAATCCCGATCGCTGGACAGTTCCTTACTTGCCGATAGATCCGCATGATGTCGGTCGCGAATATGATAAGGACGTTATCAGAATCAATTCGCAGAGCGGCAAGGGCGGAGTCGGTTTTGTCATGGAGCAAAATTATTCAATCGATATGCCGAAAAAAATGCGCGAGGATTTCGGTTACTGCGTCAAAAGTATTTCGGATCAAAAACACAAAGAACTTTTGCCGGACGAAATTTATCAAATTTTCCACGACGAATATGTCAACGTTGAAAAACCTTACAAGCTGATTGATTTCTTGCTTAAAAAAGAACCGGACGGCACGAGGTCGGGCAACGTCGAAATGGAAATTAACGGCGAGCATGTCACTTATCCGGCGAAGGGCAACGGCAGACTTGACGCGGTTTCAAACGCTCTTCAAAAAAATCTCGGCATAAGTTATCACAACTTGACTTACAACGAACATGCTCTTGAAATCGGGCAGACTTCCCGCGCGATTGCTTACATCAGTATCACGGCGGATATTATCACCGCGTCAATTCAGGCGTTGGTCAGCGCGATTAACAGAATGGTCGCAAAATAAAATTTAATTCTTATAGAAAGAATTGTCACAAAAAAAATATCCCTCGCATTGAGGGAATTTTTTTTATTTTATTTCATTGCGCCTTTGGAAAATTTTTTTATAAATTGTTCAGCTAAATTTAAATCTTCCGGCGATAATCCTTCAAGATTATTAACAATTTTTGCGAGCGGAGTCACCGCGCCGACTAAAATATAATCTGTGCTGACATTTAACGCCTTCGCAAGATTTACGATTGTACGAGATGTCATGCCTTTTCTGCCGGTTTCAATATAAAA
Source organism: uncultured Selenomonadaceae bacterium (assembly GCA_905236725.1). GTDB lineage: Bacteria > Bacillota > Negativicutes > Selenomonadales > Selenomonadaceae > Quinella. The sequence goes on from CAJOCT010000046.1 coordinate 29,692, forward strand.
TAAAAATTGAGCGGAAATTTCTGCCACTTCGGCAATTTGTTCGCGAGTTTTTCCCTGCGCCTCACGAATCAGCCTGATTCTTTGCCCGATTTCTAAATTAAAATTATTATTTTCATCCATAACAAACACACCCTTTGTCATTTAAGAAAATAATAAGAAATTTTTCCGCTCTGTTGTACTAACTAAATTTCTAAAAATATTGACAGATTATAACTAAGGATATACAATACGGGAAAATTTTTTAGTTTTCTGGATTTTTCGAGGAGGTGAAGTGACATGCAGATGACCGAAGGCGAGCGCGAAGATTGTCATTTGATTATTCATTCTCACGCTGTTGCTGCGGCTGCGGGAAATGCCGCACCTGTACCCGGTTTGGGCGTTGCTGTTGATACAATAGCTATGACTACGATGGCAATGGCTCTTGCCTCACGTTTGGGCGGTTCAATTCCTGAATCAGTGGCGAAAACTATGGCTGTGAACGCGATAAAAAAAACTATACTGAAACAACCGATAAAAACCGCAGTCAAGGAAGTTTCAAAAATTATTCCATTTTTAGGGCAACTGATAGCACCAAGCATAAGCGTTACGATGTTAGAGTCGGCGGGTTGGGTGCTTGTTGATGAATTGGTAAAAAAACGCGACAATGCGTAGCAAGGATTTTTTGAGGAGGTGAGTTTATGACAGAAGCGCATGAAAAATCATTTACGATTGCTCAAGCAGACGACAAACATATTTTTGTTGTCATTAAGGAAGGAAAGCCGGAGCATGCTTTCACTAGCAAAGAAAAAGCTATAAATTATGCACTTGGCGGAAAATTTTCTAAAGAGCAACTCGATAAATTAAATTCCGGTGAGCCGTTGACATCATTTAACGGTTATGAAATTGTCGGCTGTAATTTGGATTAACCTAAAGTGGAGGGGTTTTTATGAGCTTTAAAGACGAACTTAACAGAGGTATGGACACTGCCAGAAGAGTTACTGGTATGAGTGGAGACGAACTCGACAGAAGAATCATAGAAAACGATTTTGCAAACGATCTCGAAAGAAGAATGGGCGTCCAAGAAGAACGTTATCGTTTGGGAATCGATGAAAGACCTTCGCTTTGTTTCATTACAACGGCAGTTTGTGACAGTTTCGGCAAGGCGGACGATTGCTATGAGTTGACGGCGTTCAGAAATTTCCGCGACAAGTGGCTCGTCAATCAGGCGGACGGCAAAAATTTAATCGCCGAATATTACAACATTGCGCCGAAAATTGTTGAAAAAATCAATTCGCTTGCCAACTCGGCTGAAGTTTACAAAAATATTTGGAATGATTATTTGTCGAAATGCTTGAACTTCATTGAGTCCGGCGAAAATTCCAAGTGCAAAAAAATTTACGTTGACATGGTAAATACGCTGAAGGAAAAATTTTTGAAGTAGACTTGATTTCAAGTCTAAAAAGCGACGGGAAAAAAATTCTCGCCGCTTTTTTTGCGTCCGAAAATAATGTTAGACGTGCAAAAATTTATTTCAGAAAAAAATTTTTATCCCTGCGCGGGGCTTGAAAAATTTTTTCAATAATTTATCATTCAAGGCAGATTTTAATTATGGGAGTGATAAATTTGCATATACCCGAAAATTATTTAAGCCCGTCGACTTGCGCAGTTCTCGGCGCGGTAATGATTCCGATTTGGTGGACGGCGGTGAAAAAAGTTAAAGAAGAAGTTCCCCGCGAAAAATTGCCTTTGCTCGGAATTGCGGCGGCATTTTCATTTTTAAGCATGATGTTTAACATTCCTC
>CAJOCT010000047.1 GCA_905236725.1 uncultured Selenomonadaceae bacterium
TTTGATACGCGTTGCAGTTGCGACACTCGTATCAATCGCGGAATCTGCCTGCCGAACATTTGCCTCAGTCACGCCGTTATCAAACAAACTCCATGAAATGCTGACACCCGCGCTCCAGTTACTGTTTCTTTCTTTGCGAAACGGAGAATTTCCTGAAATATTTCTTTCGACCGTGCCGCTGACTTTCGGGCGGTATCCGGCGTTTGCAACATCTTTTTGTGCTTCAGCAACTTTAACGGCATAATCTGCGGCTAAACCGTCTGGTCTGTGTAAAAGTGCGTATTCTTCGCACTCGGACAAATTTTTTTTATACGGCTCGTAAGTAAAAATATCTGCGGGAAAAATTTTTGTATCTTGCGAAATTCCGACAAGGCTTGCCAAGACGGACATTGCATTTTTCACGGCAGTTTTTGCAGTCATCAGATTTTGTCGATAATTCGCCAAGCGCACTTCCATTAACAAAACATCTGCCCTCGCCACCGCGCCCTCGACGTACTGATCGTTTATAAGTCGAAGTTGTTTTTCTGCCATTTTTACGGATTCTTCGGCGACGCGTTCCAAATTTCTGCGGTGCAAAAGATTCGCGTATGCTTCCGCCGCGTCATATCGGACTTGTTGACGAGTATTTTCAAGCGTGAGGTCTGCTTGATTCAGTTGATAACGGCTTGCGTCAATTCTTCCTTCAAGTTGCCCGCCGGTGTAAATCGGCACGGTTAAAGCCCAACTGTTTGAAAAAGTATTGTTCATTGCGTACGCGCCGACAGTTCCCGATTGCAAACTTAAAACCGGCTCATTTAAATCGCCGTTCACATAACCCGCGACAGAAATATTTGAAACTCGATGAGGATTTCCGTAAAGTTCATGCGCTTGTTTTGCGGAATCGTAATCATTTCCGCCAATTTTTACGGCGCGGGAGTTCCAACCGAAATTTAAACCCGTTGCTCGACGTGCGGCGGACAGTCCCCACTTTGCCGACTCACGGCTTGCTTCAGCTCCGTCAATTCGCTCGTCAGTCGAAAGAGCAAGGTCAATACTTTCCGCAAGACTCAAGCTCACAGTTTTCTCCGAATTTTCGGCGACAGAAATTTTTTCGTCAATTTCCTGTGCAATCTCTGCGGTTTCGCCTGTCGCACAAGACAGCACGAGGCAAAGGACAGCGGCCGCCATTTTTTTTTGTATCATAAAAAATTCCCTTCCTTCATTACGCCACTTGACGCTTCACCAACTCGGCGAAGATGCCGCCTTTGTCCGTCAATTCTTTAAAAGTTCCCATTTCGGCGATCCGCCCTTCGTCCATAACAATAATTCTGTCACAATTTCTGATGGTTGAAAGGCGATGAGCAACGATAATTCTGGTCGCGTGAAGGCTGTCCAAACTTTTTGTGACGATACTTTGAGAGCGGTTGTCGAGCGCACTGGTTGCCTCGTCAAAAATTAAAATGGCGGGATTTCCGACCAATGCTCTTGCAATAAGAATGCGTTGGCGTTGACCGCCCGAAATATTACTGCTGCCCTCTGAAATTACCGTTTGCATACCCATGGGCATTTCGGCGATGTCTTCGGCAATACCCGCCGCCTCAGCCGCTTTCCACGCGTCATCTTGTGTAAGAAGTTTCGTGCCAACGATATTCGTATAAATATCGCCTGTCATGAGTTGCCCGTTTTGCAGTACCACGCCCATTTGAGAACGCACGGAAGGCAGATTCACCGCAGAAAGGTCTTGTCCGTCAAAGTAAACGGCTCCGCTTTTCGGCTCTTCAAAACCCAAAAGTAAACGCACCAACGTACTTTTTCCGCTGCCGGATTTTCCCACGATTGCAACATTTTCGCCCGCCTCAACGGTAAAACTAACGTCGTGAAGTACGTCGTCACCTTCCACCTCAATAATTTTGCCGTCGTTGTTGAAGTCCGGCACCATATGAGTATAAGCAAAAGTCAAATGGCTGACCTCAAACGCGCCGGTGAGTTTGCCCGCGTCTTTTTTCTCGCCCGTGCTTTCGGGTACAGCCTCTAAAATCGGTCGCAAATTTTCAAGTTGAGGCTGAATCGCAAAATATTGACTGACAAGCCCCAAAATTCCGCCCATTACTCCGTTAAAACTCGAATAAGCGGCATTAAAAGCGATAAATTGGGCGTAGCCGATACCTTGAACGGTTTTGCCGTCGGGCCCAACTTCCTGCATGCCGTAAACCGCAATCCAATATAAAATCAGCGTCAAAATAAACGGCTGAATACTGCCGATGATAGACGTGTAATTATTTTGCCACCTGAGTTTCAAACTCCAGTTCCAATGTTCGCCGAAAGTAGTTGTCCAAAGACTGTAAGCCTGTTCTTCCGCGCCTTGCACGCGAAATTTGGCGAGACCTGCAAAAATCTGTTGCACCATGCCCGCCGATTTATTTCCTGCGGCGATAATCTTGCGTTGAAAAAATAAAACTCTGCGAAGTACCAAGCCAACAAAAAGAGTATAAACAATCCAAACTCCCACTGCCGCCGCCGTAAGTTTCAAGCTGTAGTAGCACATGAGAAAAATACTCCAAAAGGAGAATATAAACGAAAGAATCGACCCGACAAAGTCACCTGAGGCAATGCCCTTGGCGATACCGATTCCGCCCATGCGTCCGGCAAGTTCCCCCACAGTAAATTTTCTGAAAAACTTTACGGGAAGTTGCATGAGTCTGCCCCACATGGCAGCCTCGGCGGCTATTTCTATTCGCGTTCCAATTCGCATGACGGCGATTGAACGAACGATTGATAAAGCGGCGGTTGTGAATCCTGTAACCATCAACGCCTGCGTGACGGTGGCAAGTCCTTTTCTGTCAAGGATTGGAATAATATCTTGAAAAATTGTTTCAGTGATGACGGGACTGACCAAAGGAATCATTCCCGAAAAAAGACTGCAAAGAATTATTGTTCGATAGTCCGCGATCCAGCATTGGCGGAACATGAATTTGATGAGATCCCAAAGTTTCAAAGCTCTTGCAGGAAAACCGGCGTAACATTGAAACGCATCTTTTTCAATGCGCTCCGCTTCCGTATCCGTAAGAGGAAAACCATCAGGTCTTTTACTCGTGACAATGCGATAACTTTCGGGAGTTTCGGGGATAAATGCCGCCAGTTGCTTTTCTGCTGTTCCGTTCGGGGTATAAAATCCCAGCAAAACGCCCGTGTCTTTTTTGTACCAGTCATCGGGAAGAGTCACCAGACGCAACTGCATATTTCCTTTTTGCATTAGGCGACGCAGGAGAGTTGATGCGTCCATATTTTTTGCATTTTCCGCGGATATGGAAATGGAATCAATAGGCATATGAAGAGCCTTTGCCACTTGTCGGACGGTAAAAGTTGCGTCCTCAATCAGTTTGTTGTCGGTCGCGCTCTCGCCTTCGCCTTCAAAAATATGTTCCTCGCCAAAAAGACTTCTGATTCCGTTTTCTACCAAAAGTTTTCTCGCCTTTTCCCGCAAAATTACGCGACGAGAAAGGCGTTTATCTTCGGCACCGAATCTGATTCCGATGAGCATGGACAGAATTTCTTCATTGTCTATAAATTTCAAAAAAATTTCGTTTTTATCGAAAAGACGCTCAAAAATACTGCCCCGTTTCCATTCTCGGAGCATGTCGTCGCCCATGTCCGCCAACAACCGCAACCATGAAATTTCAACCATGCGCGAAAACCAAAGTGTCGCACCTCGTTTAAATTCTTCCGCGTCGATTTCTTCAATGGGAATGAGTATATATTCCAAATCTTCCAGCGCGTAAATCTGCGTTTGAATTTCGTCAAATTCGTCCAAAGAGGGAAAGGTCATATCCCCCGCCCCAATATCTATCAGATAACAACGACGAAATGAAAGAGCGTCGCCATGTTCGTTTTTTTTGCCGGTCACGCCGTAGACTTCCGCACTGCCGGAAATAAGCCGAAATAAAACCGCCTCATTTTTCAGAAGGAGGCGTTGCCCTGCGTAAAGTGTTCCCCTTTGTTTCACGTCTTTGCCTCCTTCCTCACGAGCTTAATTGTTCTGCTTCCTCGTTTTCCCGTTCTTCAATGAGTCGTTTATAAGAACCGTCATATTTCATCATTTCTCTGTGTACGCCCCGCTCTACCACTTTGCCCCGCTCCAAAACAATAATTTCGTCGCAGTCGCGGATAGTGGAAAGACGATGAGCCACAATCAAACAAGTGCAACCCCGATGGCGAATATTTTTTAAAACCTGCTTTTCAGTAATCGGGTCAAGCGCACTGGTTGCCTCGTCAAGCACCAAGATAGAGGGATTTACCGCCAATGCTCTGGCAATTTCCAATCTTTGACGCTGACCGCCGGAAAAATTCACGCCGCCTTCCGCCACTTGAGCATCATATCCCCCGTCAAGTTTTAAAATATCTTCATGAATACAGGCATCTTTCGCGGCTTGAATAATGTCGCTTTTTTGTACGGTATTATCAAAAAGAGCGATATTTTCAGACACCGTGCCTGTAATCAAAAAAATATCTTGGTCAACCGCCGAAAGAGAATTTAAAATTACTTTGCGTGGAAGTTTTCGCCTTAACACGCCGTCAAATGCGAGAGTTCCGCTCCATTCTTCGTATAAACCCGTGACAATTTTGGTAAGAGTGCTTTTGCCACTGCCGGACGCTCCCACAACCGCAATCCAGTCACCCGGCTCTGCATGAAGATTGAAATTTTCCAGCAAAGGTGCCTCCAACGGACTGTAACCAAAACTTACATTTTCCAAACGCACATCACCTGAAAGGCGATCGGAGGCAAAAATTTTTTTCTTTTCTTCGTCTTCACTCGGAAAATTTAAACTGTCAATTTCATAACGGCGCACGTCGTTAAGTCTTTGCATTTGCATTTCCGTAGTCTGCAAAGTTGAACCCAATCCGACCAAAGCATTCACAGGAGCTTGAAAACTTCCCATGAGATGTTGAAACGCCATGAACATTCCCGCCGTCATCGCGCCTTCCATAATTGAAAAGCCGCCGATTGTCATAATCAACGCGCCGTTAATTCCTGAAAGCAAAGTCGGCAGAAGTTTTACCGACATAGACCAAAGCGCGGTTTCTTGAGAGGCGGAGAGAACTTTTGTTTGATAACCTGCCCACTTTGTAAAAAAATCCGACTCGTCGCCGTTTGCCCTGATAGTTTCAATCATTCGCAAACCGTTCATTGCCACGCCGTACGCTTTGCCCGAATCCTGCTGAATACGCATATTTAAATCCGTGAGATGTCGCCGCATTGCAAAAAATAAAATAAACTCGACAGAACTGAAAGCAATGCCGATAAGTGTCAAAGCTACGTTGTACTGCAATAAAAGCAACAGATAAAAGACGGCAACGAAGAGATCCAAAACCGCCGTTGCCGCAGGTCCGCTTAAAACTCCCGCGATTGATTCATTGAAACCAACGCGACCCGCGACCTCTGCGGCGTAACGTTGATGAAAAAATTGCATGGGCAGTTTCAAAAGATGCCAAAAATATCCTGAAGAATCCGCAAGCGTCAATTTTCTTTGCCATTTAGTCAAAACCACGGCTCTAAGCCAAGAAATAACGCCGGACAGGATAAACGACACGACCATAGCCATGCAAAAATTTATCATCCAGTCGGGATGTTTTTTTGTCAAAATGTCGTCCAAAAAAATTTGGCTCATGACAGGAGCCGCCAAACCCGGGATAATGGCGCAAAATTCCAGAATGATTATAAAGAGTGCCGCCCACTTGTCTTCCAAAAGTTTTTTTGCCATATCCTTAAAGACGTTATAGCGGTGACCTTCTTTTTGAAAGCCCTCGCCCGGTCTGATGTAAAGTGAAACGCCCGTGTAAGATGTACGAAATTCATCTAACTTTACGGTACGCCGACCCATCGCGGGATCGTTAAGGTAAACCGTTTCGCCTTTGATTCCCTCAAGTACCACAAAATGATTGAACTCCCAATGGATAATCAGCGGAAAGGGATTTTCCGGCAACAATTCCAATAAATCGGATACCGTCCAGCGGTAACCGTCGCCCTCGCAATTTCTGTTTATGGCGGCTCTAAGGACGCAACTAGCCTTTGAGCCGTCGCGATTCACTCCACATTCGGCTCTAAGTTTTTCCAGCGGAATCCAAAGCCCGTAATGAGCAAGAACCATGGCGAGAGCCGCCGCCCCGCATTCCGTTGCCTCCATTTGTAAAATCGTGGGCACTTTTACTCTGTTGTTGTTCTTATTCCAAAGACCTGCCAATTTTTCTTTTAAATTCATGGGATTACCTGTTTCTAAGCCACTGACTCAGCTTGTAAAAAACTTTTTCTATCGGCGGACGACGCTCAACTATAATAAATCCTGTGCAAAATGATCCTGCCGTCACGGGTTTATGTACGCCGACTTTTGATGTCCAAAGATAGCCGGATTCAGAATTTGGGTCTTCCACCAAATCAAAGCCGACTTCCATGACTGCACCCTGCCCCGCTTGCAAAATGCGTTGTGCCAACTGCTCGTTACCGAGTTTTTTAACCATGGCTTGCATCGTCGCCGGATATTGCTGAACAGTTCGCACAACCGCTAAAAGACTTCCCGACTGCGAAACGTCCACGCCGCCCGGGGCAAGTTGTATAGTCTGCCCTTTTTCCACGCGCTTGCCCTTTTCCACAGGAACGTAGAGAACGCCCTTTAAATTTATTTTGTGATTTTTTCTTTCGCCCAAACGCACGTTTGCAATAGCCGAGCCGGTGCCTACCATACTTCCCGGGCTGACCAAAAGTTCTTCAACAATGCCTTCGTAAGGAGAATAAATATACTCGATACTTTCTTTTTGATAGCGACGAGTATCATAATCATGCACTCGACTGACTGCCTCTCTGCCGGAGGCGGCAAGTTCAGGAGCGTATTGAGCCATTCGAGTTGCGGCACTTGCCTGCACTTCGGTCAAGTGGGCTATCAATTCGCCCTTTTGAAGATGACTGCCGGGATGTATGTAAACTTCATCAACGATCCCGCTTGATACGGCGGATATTTTTTCTATACCGCTCTCGCCCATGATAAGTCCCATTCCCTCAGCTTTCACGGTGAAGGAACCAAAAATCGACCAAATCACTATTGCAAGAACCATAACCACGACCGCCGCCAATGCCATCCAGCTGAAAGGCGTAGTTATGGAAAGTACCGTGTCAAGTTTTTCCGGTGAACGCATTTTATCGAGAGCTTCTTTGCTGAAAATTTCGTTACTCTTGCCCCGTAATCGGTTTTGTATTGTCGATGCAATATTTTCATCGTTTGCCATAGTTTCACTCTTCCTCAAAGACAACGTTTACTTTCATTCCCTCCTCTAATCCGTCAGAATCGGAGGTTATTACGATATCGCCTGCCGAGATACCCGAAACAATTTCAACATATCTGTCGTTACTCGCGCCGGTGACGACGTTGACCCTGTGAAGAATCCCGTTTGCGTCTTGAACAAAAACTTTGTCATTACTTCCGTCAACCATAGCGGAAAGCGGAACGGCAAGGCAACGAACAGAAGACGCGGGTTGCATCTCAACGCCGTTATAAGTCATCGGCTCCAAAAGTCGGGTGCGGTTGTCCACTTCAAAGACAATTCGCCGAACTGCGGAACGTTCTTCAGGTGGCGGGGCAATTTCAACGATTCGCGCCTCAACTCGCTGATTCCAACCTTGATTGCCTGCACCAAATTCCGTGTCGTACGCTTTTCCCATGCTCCAGCGGTCAGGGAACGTCAACAAACAAATATCTCCCGTTTTCATGTGAACTGCGTCGGAATCCGAAAGAACTGTGGAAAATTTCAGTTTATCGAAGTCGCCGACGAGTGCGACGGGCATTCCGGCTTTTACAAAAGCTCCCTCAACTTGATAAACGATTAAAACTTCTCCGTCAACAGGTGAGGCGACGTTTAACCAACTTTGCTGAATTAAATATTGCTCCAACTGTGCTTCTGCCTCGTGAAGTGCTTCATTTGCCGCAAAAAATTGTGCCTCCGCAGCCTCAAATTTTTCTTCAGATGTCGCCTCTTTCGCCATTAAACGATTTTGCCGCTGATATGCACTGTTCATTTGTGCAAGATTTGCCTCCGCTCGCTTAACGGCACTCGATGCTTGCTGAATTTTTAGCGGAAGTTGCTCGTCAGTCATCGAAAGAATAATTTCGCCGCTCTTAACGTGAGAATTTTTTCCGACGTTCCATTTCACAATTCGTCCGTCTGTCAGAGCGATCGCGTCAGTCATGTTGTCGCTTATAAATCGAACCGCATCAAGTTTAACCGAAGGCGTAATATCCATGACGGCGGCTCTCACTCCTTCAACTTTCAAAACGCGATTGTCCATTCGACTCGCAATTTGATCTTCGTCGCTGATGTTCAGCCACGCACCGTAGCTCACCAAAACCAATGACGTAAAAAGTATTACGCAGACTCCGATAAAAAAATATTTTTTCATGCCAAAATTCCTTTCTTTTGGCTCTGTTTGATTTTCAAAAATTTTTTCATTTGGATATTAAAGCAAACTTTTTTATCCACCGCTAAAATTTACAACATCTAAAAAAAATTGTCAACAAAGATTGAATTTATAAATTTTTATTTAAGCAATCGGCGTTGATTTTTTTTGGATAAAAAAGTTTATTTTTTTGTCCACTTCAAGAAAGTTGAATGATGTACGTTTAAAATTTTCGCCGCTTGCCGTGCCGAAATTTTTCCGGACTTCCACTGCAAATAAATTTCTTTGAATTTGCGTGGAATTTTTTTTTTCGGTCTGCCGAATTTTACGCCGCGAAGTTTTGCCGCCGCGATTCCCTCCGCTTGACGAATTTTTATAAATTCTTTCTCCGCGTGAGCGACGTACGATAAAATTTGCAAAATTATGTCCGAAATTAAATTTCCCAGCAGGTCTTTGTGTTGTCGCGTGTCCAATATCGGCATATCGAGCACGACAATATTTGCCGATTTTTCTTGCGTGATGATTTTCCATTGCGTCGGAATTTCAAAATAATTTCTGCCGAGTCGGTCGATGCTTTTTATCGCAACTGTGTCGCCCGATTTTAATTTTTTCAGCAGTTTTTGGTACGCCGTGCGATTAAAATTTTTCCCGCTCACTTTGTCGATAAAAATATTTTCCTCCGCCACGCCAAAATTTTTCAACGCGATGACCTGCCTGTCGATATTTTGCTCGCCGGTCGAAACTCTCACATAGCCATAAATTTTTCCCAAAAAATCTCCTCCAAAATAATTTAATCTACCTAAAAAGTTTTTTATTGACTTTAATCTACCTAAAAAGTATAATCGCAAAAATTTTAAAAAATCGTGAAAGGTGGCGTCAGATATGGTTATGGGACGACCGAAAGCAATTATTAAACGAGAAAGACAACTGAATTTAAAATTGACCGATTTTGAATTAAAAAAAATCGAAAGAATCGCGAGAGAAAAAAAATTGACAAAAACTGCCGCACTTTTGCAGGGAATTGATTTATTGGAGCGTGATAAGCCAAAAAAATATGCAAATATTAAAGAAATTCAAAGAAAGCGTCGTGAAGAATGGATTAAAAAAGGACTTAAAATTTATGATGATGATAATGACGACGACTAAAATTTTTGAATTTTTTGCATGAAATTATTTTTTCGCGTTGAAGTCTTAAAAAAATTTTTGTCATAATTTTTCAAGTCGTGCATATAACCAAGTGAAAATAAAATTTCAAAAAATTTTTTGAAAGGAAGTTGATTAAAATGAAAGACGAAAAAATTTTGCAAGATGAATTGATGAGCGACGAAGAACTTGACCAAGTTGCAGGCGGAAATTGCTATCAAATGGCAGATGACAGCCGATTTTTGAACAGTTTGAACGGTTCTTGCGATAGATACGGTGCTACAAGGATTTTTTTTAGTAATGTTTATTGCAAAGAAATTGAAAAAGCATGGTCTACAGTAGGAATAACAGCAACATTGAGTAATGAATTTGTTATTAACAAATATTGTCTTAACGGTAAGATAATTTCGCAGGAAGAGGCACGTCAACACGCAATGAACGTTGTCGGCAAGCAGATGACCGAATCTGATTGGAAATGGTAAAAATTTTAAAAAAAAATTTCAGCGTTTCGACGCAAAAAAATTTCTCGATTTCGGTCGGGATTTTTTTTTATTTGACGCTGTGAAGAAATTTTTATAAAATCATGTCATAATTTTTAAAGTCGTGCATATAACCAAGCGAAAACAAAATTTAAAAAAATTTTTGAAAGGAAGTTGATTAAAATGGCAAATCGCGAAGAAAATTTGAAAAAAATCAATGCGGAGCTCGAAAAGTTGAACGATGATGAACTTGAGCAAGTAGCGGGCGGTTCTATGAGAGTTACGGAGGAAAATGCGAAAATTGCAGGAGTTAAGTTGCTCAAAGAGGACGGTTCGCCCGGAAGTTTCGGTGTTTTTTGGAATACCGGCGATTATTACTGGCGCGGGCAAAAAATTGATGCTGAAAATGTAAATGATATAGCACATTTCGTGAAAAAAAATGGTTATCAGCCGAAGAATACCGAAGAGGCGTATCAATTTACTCACGGTAAGATTGATATGTTAATGGAAAAGCAGCTGTGGTAAAATAAAAAATGTTCCCTTCGTTATGACGTTGGGATTTTTTATTTGACGGTGAAAAAAAATTTTTGTAAAATCTTGTCATAATTTTTAAAGTCGTGCATATAACGAAGTGAAAACAAAATTTAAAAAAATTTTTAGGAGGAATGAAAAATGGCAACACGCGAAGAAAATCTCAAAAAAATTAACAACGACCTCGAACTGTTGAGTGATGATGAACTTGACCAAGTAGCAGGCGGTTCTGCGTTTGTAACTGAAGAAGAAGCGAAACAATGCGGACTTACTTTGAAAAAATCGGACGGTTCGCCCGGAAGTTTCGGTTATCTTTGGAATACCGGCGATTACTACTGGAAAGGTGCAAAAATTGACGATGACGACGCACATAAAATAGTAGATTTCTTTAAAAAAGAAAATCGTCTGCCAAATGACGTTTTAGAAGTAAGAGAATATTATAAACCTAAGTATAGGAGACGTAGAGGTCGTTAATAAAATTATCGTCAACTAAAAAAAAAAATCCCTTCGATGATCGGTCGTTGGGATTTTTTATTTGACAATGAAAAAAATTTTTATAAAATCCTGTCATAAAATTTCAAGTCGTGAATATAACGAAGTGAAAACAAAATTTAAAAATTTTTTGAAAGGAAGTTGATGAAAATGACAACAAGAGAAGAAAATTTGAAAAAAATCCGTGCTGAACTCGAACAGTTGAGCGATGATGAACTTGAGCAGGTCGCAGGCGGATCTATTCCACAAACCGAAGATAAAAATTATAAAGCTCATGAAGATGCAATTAAAAAAATTCCGCCAACAACTATCATACCAATACCAATGATTCCAATAACCCAACCAATATCTCCACCAAAAACAGGCGGATCTATTCCACAAACCGAAGATAAAAATTATAAAGCTCATGAAGATGCAATTAAAAAAATTCCGCCAATAACTATCATACCAATACCAATGATTCCAATAACCCAACCAATATCTCCACCAAAAATTTAAATCTTAACTAAAAAAATCCCTTCGGCAAAAAGTCGTTGGGATTTTTTTTATTTTGCGGAAAAGGATTGACGGCAAGCGACGAAATTTTTTTGAGATATTTACAAAAAAAAAACTCGACTTTCGCCGAGATTTTCGCAATTTATGATGAAAATTATTTAGCAAGTTCTTGAATTTTTTCAACAGACAAATTTGTAAATTTTTTAATGTCGTCAAAAGACATTCCGCTGTTAATCATATTTTTAGCAACAGAAATAATTCCTTCTTCACGACCTTCCTCGCGACCTTCCTCGCGACCTTCTTCACGACCTTCCTCGCGACCTTTTTTGAGTGCGCCTTCAATTCCTGAATTATAATCCAAAATTGCAGCTTGTCTGTTCAAATATTCCCAATATTTTTTGTCGTCCGCAAAAAACACATTAGCCGCACTCAATGCATCTTGAATTGCAGGTTCTGTCATCGCCAATTCCTCCATTTCCTCTCGATTTAATTTTTTCGACAAAAACGCCAGCCATTTTTCGATTTTATTCATCTTGCCGACGGATTTTTTTTCAAATTTTGGCACTTCCAAAAAATGTAACTCGATCGCGTCAGTCAATCTGTGCTGATTTTCCAAATCATACAGCGTATACATTGAATGAGGCTTTTTGTCCGGCAAAAATTCATAGCCCAAAACGTTTATCGTTATCGCCGGTTTTAATTCTTGATATTTTTCTCCTGACTTCAAAGCATTGTTATGCAAAAACATATGCGCCCAGTAAAACAAAGTGCGCTTTGCCATGTTGTACTGATTCACGCACTGAACTTCTATATTTACACGCTTTTTGTTGTCTAAAATCGCAAAAATATCTATTCTCGACAATTTTTCTGTTTCGTGTTGCGGATTTAATTCTACGTTGTGAAATTCAATTTCGCGAATATTTTTGTTCATTACGGCATTTAAAAAATTTATTGTAATATTTTTCCGCTCCTCCGCTCCAAAAATAAATTTGAACAGAATATCATTCATCGGGTTGTAATCAATCTCCATCTAATCACCTCATATATTTTTGCTCATTATAACAAAAAATCAAATATTATGCCGAAAAATATTTTGTGTTAATTTAAAGAGTACGCGATATTAACAAAGAAATGACAAATCTTATTCCCGTTACCATTGGAAATGTTGTTCGTGCTCCCCAGCTTGACAAAAATTATGTCGGTTATTCGGGATGGACCAGTAAAATTTACAGGGAAGGAACTACCGACCAAAAAGCTTGGATTGATTTCTACGTTAATGAACAGGGCTATGTATCGCGATTAAATATTGCACTTTTGAATGTTGAGAATTTGAATGTTGAAGATGGACAATCATTTGGAGGGCTTTTGGGTGCAACGTTGGCGTCATTAGGAGTAGAAGATGAAGAAGAGTATTCCAAATTTGTCCGAAATCTCTGGAATAAAGTACAAGCCGCTAATGCAGATACCATGAGTATACGCGACAGCATATATTGCCGTGCCAAAAGACGTTATTTTGATTTGAATTTTTATAGTTGCAAAAATGGACATCTACATGTTGATATTACTGGAAGGATATAAACAGAAAGTCTGAAGTACTTACGTCGAAATCATTATTCGCCAAAGATTTCGACGTTTTTTATTTGACAAATAACTAAAAAAAATTTTTTGAAAAAAGCAAAAAAATAAGATTTTGAGCGACCGAAAATGCAGTAAGATTTTTGCGTTGACAAAATATAAAAGTTCGGAGGACGCAAAATGAAACTTTTTATAGCAGAGAAACCGTCGTTGGCACGAGCAATAGCGGCGGGGATTGGTGTCGGAAAAAATTTTAACGGCTACATCAGTCTCAACGGTGGTAACGAAATTGTTACTTGGTGTTTCGGTCACATTTTGGAAAATTTTAATCCTGATGAGTACGCGGAAAAATATTTGCATTGGCGAATGGAAGACTTGCCGATTATCCCCACGCAGTGGAAATTAAAAGTAAAATCCGATGCGGCTAAACAATTTAAAATTATTCGTGATTTGATTGGCAAAGCAAAAATTATCGTCAATGCGGGAGACCCAGACCGCGAAGGTCAATTACTCATCGATGAAGTTTTGGATTTTGTCGGGAATAAAAAGCCGGTGCAAAGAATTTTGTTAAACGCACTTGATGAAAAATCTGTTCGGCAATCACTCCGCGACTTGCGCGACAACAAAAATTTTCAGGGATTGAAAAATGCGGCGTTGGGAAGAAGTCGTGCTGATTGGCTTATCGGTATGAATTTGTCACGAGCATATACGATTCGGGCGAGGCAAGCGGGTTACGAAAATATTTCAGTCGGCAGAGTGATGACTCCGACTATGGCGTTGGTTGTTCGCCGTGATGAAGAAATTAAAAATTTTAAACCCGTCACGCATTTTTCGATTCAGGCAATTTTTAAAAATAATTTCGGCGAAATTCCCGCAATGTGGCAAATGTCAGAAAAAATTTCAAATTTGGACAGCGAAGGGCGACTTTTGGACAAAAAAATTGCCGAAATTTTTCTTGAAAAATTTAACTCCGAATCAAAAAATTTTGGAAAAATTATCAGCGTCGAAGAAAAAAATAAAATCGAAAGTCAGCGGTTGCCTTATTCGCTCTCAACTTTGCAGATTGAGGCGGGAAAAAAATTCGGATATTCGCCGCAAATTGTTCTCGACACAATGCAAAATTTTTACGAAAAAAAATTAACGACCTATCCGCGTTCAGATTGCGAATTTTTGCCTGAAAATCAATTCGGCGACGCAAAAGAAATTTTGGAAAATCTGAAAAATTTTCCGCACATTACCGACTTTGTAAAAAATGCTGACATTTCGATAAAAAGTCGTGCTTGGAATGACAAAAAAATTTCGGCTCATCACGCGATAATCCCGACGCGAGTCAAGGCTGAATTTGAAAATTTGAATGAAATCGAAAAAAATTTGTATTTGATGGTGTCGCAAGCGTATTTGGCTCAATTTTTTCCTCCGCACGAATATAAATCGACGAAAATAATTATTTCGTACGCGGACGAAAAATTTATCGGCAAGGGAAAAAGAATTACAAAACTCGGCTGGAAGGCAATTTACAAAAATTTTGCCGACGACTCGGAAGAATCGGAATCAATTTTGCCACAAGTAATTGAAGGCGAGTCCGTAAAATATATTTCGGGAAAAATTTTGGAAAAAGTAACGAAGCCGCCGACAAAATTCACTCCGTCAACTTTATTACAGGCAATGAAAGAAATTTACAAATTTGTCAAAAATGATTCATTGAAAGCGGAACTGAAAGAATGTTCGGGAATCGGCACTGAGGCAACGCGAGCGGGCATTATCGAAAAACTTCAATCTTCGGGATTTTTGAAATTGGCAGGAAAATTTTTTGAGCCGACCGAAAAAGCACGAATGGCAGTAAAAATTTTGCCTGACGAAATTATTTTTCCCGACACTACCGCAATTTGGGAAAAAAATTTGGAAGAAATTGCCAACGGCAAAGAAAATTTTGATACATTTTATCAAGGGCAAGTCCGCGATTTGAAGAAACTTTTGGAGCAAGCAAAAAAAGTTGAAATTATTTTTTCAAAAAATGCCGTCAAATGTCCGAACTGCGGCAAAATTATGATTCGTCGTAAGGGAAAAAACGGATATTTTTGGGGCTGTAGCGGCTTTCCGGAATGTAAAACGACGGCGAAAGATGATAAAGGCGAGCCGATTTTTATGACAAATCAACATTTGTAAAATTAAAAACATAAACGTGCCCCAATGGGGCACATTTGGAAGGAGACTTTAAAAATGGCTGTTAAAGGCGAAGATATTCCGTACATCGGCGAGTGGTCTGAATTGAGAAAAAATTATCTGCTGGAGGAAAAGCCCGAAGATTATGACGAATTGGAACGCGAACATATGTTGATTGAATATCTGACGGGAATTGAGGCGGCTGAACTCGTCGAGCGTCAAATGGAGTACGAGGGCGTGAACGAAGAATTGAAAGTCAAAGACCAGTTGAAGTGGGTCGGACTTGTAAATAATACTCGCTCGCAAGTCAGAGAAATTTTAACTGCCGAACTCTGCTCGTAAAAAAGCAAAAACATAAGATTTTGAAAGCCTTCTTTTGTGGCACACTTCCGCTAAAGGAGGCTTTTTTATGTCTGATATTCATCAAAGAAATCAAAAATTTTTAGAGAGTTTGCAGAGCAATATTGGAAAATATTTGTCGTTTCTGTCAACGATGGCAAGATTTCACAAATACGAAGTTGCAGATTTGACGAGTTTTGCGATTGAGGCTCCGGCAATGTTCACGGCGGTGGCGAACAAGGAACTTTGGGAGCGACATTTTCGCAGAAAAATCAAGCCCAACGCTAAGGGCGTGACGCTGATTAAAGACGGCAAAGAGACTGTTTATTACGACGTGTCAGAAACTGAATCTGCGATTAAAGATGAGATTGAAGTTAAGTTGTGGCACTTCGATAATTCCGTTCACAAAAAATTTCTCGACGCTGTTGTTTTTGACGAAAACTCCACTGAAAAACAAATTAAAATTATCGCGGAAGAATTGGCGAATCGCACTGACATCGACGATAAATCCAAAAAAATATTGGCGTTGAGCGTGGAGTCCGTCATTTTGGAACGAATGGGCTTTTCAACAGAAAATGCGACGCGGCAACTTGCGAAAATTTCTTTTAAAGACCACGACATTCCGAAAATTTTGAACGAGACTCAAACGACTGCAAAAATTTTTCTCGACGCTATGCAAAAAGCTGTAACAAAAAATGCGTCGGAAAATCTTGACATTCCTGAAAATAATCCGCTTTTGGCTGAAATCGGCGTTATCAAATCCTCTGAAAAAATTTCTCAAATTCAAGAAACTGAATTGAAATTAGAAATTCCAGAAGAAACCGTACAAAATGGGCTTTTTGATGACGCTATTGATAACCAGTTAAATTCCTCATCCACTGTAACTTTGAACGCTGACAATAAATTTAATGAAAACGCGGAAAATTCGGTGCAAACTCCTGAAAAATTTATCGCCGATTCTAGCGAAGAAAATGTCTCGAAGAATGTTACAACACTTAATGAAAATTCCGCGCCTACAGACACTTCCTACGACGACAATAATATAAATGAAAATGCGGAAAATATCAGCGAAGAAATTTTAACAGTAAATCCCGAAGCGATTGAAGAAAAAATTCCTGATGA
>CAJOCT010000048.1 GCA_905236725.1 uncultured Selenomonadaceae bacterium
ACTTCCCGCAATCTGCAAAGTGTCGTCGGAATTGTAGCCGAAAATTGTGTCGTTGCCGTCACCTGATGCGTACTGAATTACATTGTTTTTGCCGCCGATGTGAATTGTATCGTCACCCTTGCCACCGCTGATTGTGTTGTCGTTTGCATTCAAACCGTAACTAAGTTTATCGCCTTCTTCAGCGTCCCAACTGTAGTTATAATCACCGAGAACGGAAATATAATCGTTGCCGTCACCTGCGTCAATCATTCCCGAAGTTATTTTAGCGGTCTCAATGGTATCATTTCCCGCACCGGCATTGATGACAGCGGAAGTTATCTCCGCGTCAGTAGTCGAAATTATATCGTCGCCCACACCTGCGTTGATTGTGTTGCTTGAAATGGGGATACGTTCCCAATCTCCGTTCTCGTCCCAGTCCTCAGAGTTGTGAGCGGAAATTGTGTCATTGCCCGCGCCCGCATCGACGTAATTATCGGAACCCTTGAAACTTACTACATCATCGCCCGCACCGCCGTCAATCTTATTGCCCGTGCCGACAGCGTAGACACTGTCATTGCCGACACCCGCGATTACAGTGTTATTATTTGACTCATAAACATTGTAGCCCCAAAAATCACGACCAACGTAAATTGTATCATTGCCCGCGCCGGTATTTAAATTATTACTGTCGCCGTAAATATAGATATTATCCCCATTTGCACCGCCGACAACAGTGTGATTGTTAAAGAGGTTTGGTTTGCCGTTTTCATCGCTCGAAAAGTTGAAAGATATTTCATCGCTGTCAACTGTAACTTTGTCTGAAATCGGAGCCGAATCTGAAAAAGTTACACTTCCGTCCATCCAATAGTCGGCATATATTCCGGTAATGGAGCCGTCCTCACTTACTTTGGTATCGCTTTTAATTCCGTTAATTGTAGCCAAAGTGTTGACTGCATCTTTGGCAAAATATTTCAGTTTATCGTTTGCTCTAGAGTAACCGGCAGTAGTGCATTTCGCTTTATAAGTTGCAGTAGTTCCCGAAATATTCCAAGCGAAATCTTCAAATTCTGCTGCAGGGACGGTATTACCAAAGCCATAAACTTCGAGATAATAATTTTCGCCGCCCTTTTGAATATTCATCGAAACGGTTTTTTTATCGAGAACATCTTTCGAAAGAGTAATATTGTGAGAATAATCTACGTCGATACCCGCAATTTCGCCGTTGACAGCTTTCAAACCGCTCTTGAGTCCCGTCAAAGTCAAAATAACCGAGCCGTCAGCCGCGTAATAAGTCGCAGTCGTGCCGGAAACTTTCCAGTAAGGTGCATTATCCAACAATTCGCCGAGAGTAATTTTCGCTTCGACGTAGTTCCCTGTCTTGCCATAATAGCCGTACGAGATTTTCATATTTCTGTAATCGTTGATATTTTTCACATTCGGCAAATTGATTTTATACTGATTACTTATGTTCAAGACACCATCGACAAATTTTGCAAATTCTGGAGTGTCATGTACTTTCAACACGTCATTGTCATCAAAGTCCGTAATCGTGGCATTGCCACTGATATACAACGTATCGTTACCCGCACCCGAAGCAATTGTTACATTTGAGGCGTAACTACTATAGATAGAATCGTCACCCTCGCCCAAAGAGATTGTTGCATTTGAGGCGGAATTATAAATGCAATCATTTCCGGCACCTGCGTCGATAACGGAGTAGTTATCACCGTACCCGCCGTGAATCGTATCATTGCCCGCGCCTGATTCAACGGTCACATTTGAAATTCGATTCCTCCAATCACCAAGCTGAATTGTGTCATCATCTGCAGTTCCGCTGACAAGAGTGTTGCTCGCAGTCACCGTAACATTCAAAGCGAACAACTGCAAGTTAAAAAATTTTCTGTTCATTTTTATCTCCCTCTTTCAAAAAAATCTTTCTAAAAAAACATCGGCAAAAATTTTTTCCAAGCGTTCACCTCTCTCATGAAAAGCAATTCAAAAAATTTATTAAATGATATTATCCCTCGCCGCTCCACCCATTTAAAAAATCAACACTCGCAAATTTTTTTCAATCATATTAACACACTAAAAATAATTTGTGGTGTCCCCGCAGGCGAATTTCCAAAAATTTTTTTCCAAGCGATCACCTTACCTTTCGTCAAAAAACAAGTTAAAAATTGTTAAACGTCATTTTATCCCCCCCCACTTGAAAAAGTCAATACTGTTGAAAAAAATTTTTTCACACAAAAAAACCCCCGCAATTTGCAGAGGTTGAATTTTTTTGTCGAAAATTATTTTCGCCGCTTGTTCATTATGTAAAGTGCCGCAATTATTATAACGGCTGCCGCGATAAAAAGAATGCTCGCCGTGTGTCCGATTTCCAAAAGATATTTCCAGCCTTCGCCGAAAACAATTCCCAGATAAAGAATAAACGCCGTCCAGGGAAGTGAGCCGGCGAATGTATAAAACAAAAACGCTTTGAAGTTGACGCGGGCAAAACCTGCGGGCAGTGAAATAAAAGTTCTGACGACCGGCAACATTCGGCTGAAAAAAACTGCGCGGATTCCGTATTTGTCAAACCAACGTTGCGCCATATCGACGTGAGATTTTTTCATCAGAAAATATTTTCCGTACTTGTCGATAAATTTTCTTCCGCCGCGACTACCGATAACGTACATAAGAATCGAGCCGAGCATTCCGCCGATCATTCCCGCAGTCATCGCGCCTGTAAAAGTCATTCGGTCCGCAAAAATCAAATATCCCGAAAAACCCAAAATCAATTCGCTCGGTATCGGGATGCAGGCATTTTCCATCGCCATCAAAACCGCGACGGCAAAATATCCGTAAACATCAATAAAATTTAAAAAACTTTGAGTAAGTCCTTCCATATTAACCCCCTAACCGCTAATCACTGTCCACTGTCCACTACTTAATGACCATCACGGGAATTTTTGATTCCTCGATAACTTTTTGACTGACGGAGCCCAAGACCGCGCCTTTGAGCAAACCGAGCCCGCGACTGCCCATAACAATCATATCTGAATTTTCGGCGGCGGCAACTTTTAAAATCGCCTTGTGAATCGCGCCGGTTTCGACGTGTTTTTCAGCCTTAATATCGGCGGGCAATTTTTCCCAAATCCTGTCAAAAACCAAATGGCTTGGAATGTCTTTGTTAATTTCGCTCGCGACGTAAACAAAATCCATTTTCGCCTTGCACCTCGACGCAAGCTCAATCGCCTCATCAACCGCCTTGCAACCGTTTACAGAGCCGTCGACGGGTACAAGAATTTTTTTTATCGCCATAAAAATTTCCCTCCCAAACAAAAAACTTTTTCGCGGAATTATATCATGAAAAAATTTTTATGGATATGAAATTTATTTGCCGAAAAAATTTTT
Source organism: uncultured Selenomonadaceae bacterium (assembly GCA_905236725.1). Lineage (GTDB taxonomy): Bacteria > Bacillota > Negativicutes > Selenomonadales > Selenomonadaceae > Quinella. The sequence continues at coordinate 3,376 of CAJOCT010000048.1, forward strand.
TGAAGGAAAATTTTTTTCTTTATTGAAAAGTTCATTGAAAAAATTTTTGATGTGTTTTAAATGTAAAACAGTACAATTCAATCAAAAATATGTTCGGATTTACGTTCACGAACTGATTCACGTTTTCGGCGTGAAAAAATGATTCGGCACGGAATTTTGGCGGTTGAAATGGAAAGTGCCGCGCTGTATTTGTCAGCCGCGTTCGCAAATATTCAGGCGTTGGCGATTTTTACCGTGAGAGACCATTTGATGAGAAATGAACACTTGACGGCGAATGAGCGCGAAAAAGATTTTAATGAAATAGTGGAAATTGCGCTGAACACGATTATTGCATAAAAAATTTTTTTGGGAGGTATTTTTATGAATTTTGAATTTCCGATTTCTCGCCGCGATTTTATGAAAATTCTTGGCTTGACGACGGTCGGAGTTATGTTGAGCAATTCTGCGGAAGAAAAAAAAGTTGAGGCGACCCCCGTCGAACAAAATTTAGCTTTCGACACAACAAATATTCCGACGCTGATGAGTGCGGACGTTTGCGTTTGCGGAGGAGGTCCGGGCGGAACTGCGGCGGCCGTCACTGCTGCACGAAACGGCTTGAAAGTTGTTTTGATTGAGCAGGGAACGGTTTTGGGCGGACTTCAAACTCAAGGCTTGGTTTATCCCGCAATGCCCACCAGAATTCACGACAGCGACACGCCGTACATAACCGATTTAAATAAAAGATTTGCGGTTCATGGATTTAACGTAAATTTCAGCGAAGACCCGACAGATAAAAACGGCGGAACTGCTCGCGAATATTCGCCGGAATTGCTCGCCTTCATTTACGATGAATTGTGCGCAGATTACAAAGTTGAAGTTTTATACAACACGACTTTAATCGGCGCGAAAACTGCCGCGGGAAAAATTTCTGAAGTTATCGTTCACACGGTGGAAGGTCTGCGAAAGATTGACGCGAAAATTTTTGTCGATGCGACGGGCGACGCAATTTTGTCGAGATATGCCGGAGTTCCAAGCGCAAAAGGTTCGTCAACCACCGGCAGAAATCAAAAAATGAGTTTCCGCTTTGAAATGGGCGGAGTCGAAGAGATGAAAGTTTATAAATTTTTCGTAAAAAAACTCAAAGACGGCTGGTGCGAAAGTAAACCGCCTGAATTTGAATTTGCTAAAACCACTCACACCGAACAATTTTATTACGAGGGAATCAGACGCGGCGAAGTTACGAAAGATGACGTTGCTTACATTCAAGCGTTTACGATACTCGGCAAACCCGGCACAATGTCGATGAATTGTCCCGAAGTTTCGCCGTTCTTATACTCTTCGACGAATACTTTGGACAGAAGTCATGCAATTCAACAATGCAGAATTATGACCCGCCGCCTCGCACATTTTTTCATAAAAAATATTCCCGGTTTCAAAAAGGCTTATATAAGTCGTGAGGCGTCAATGTTGGGCGTAAGAGAATCTTGGCGAATCAGGGGAAAATATTATATGACTTCGGACGACTATTTTAACGCACAAAAATTTCCCGATGCAGTTTGTCGAAGTGCTTACCCGATTGATATTCACGATGAAGTTTTGAATTTAAGCAAACATCTTGCGAAAGGCGATTTTTATGAAATTCCCTTCCGCGCACTTCTCACGAATGAATTTGAAAATTTAATCGTCGTCGGCAGGTGTATTTCGTCAGATTTTCCCGCACAAGCTGCGGTAAGAATCCAGCCGACTTGCATGAGTATGGGCGAGGCGGCCGGAATTGCCTCAGCTTATGCACTGAAAAATAATATTCCGCTGAACAATGTCGCGTGGGATATGATTCCCGAAAATATTCGCAGTTACGTCAGCGCGGGTTAAAAACTTCAAAACGTGTAAAAAGTTCTTTTCGTACCGCCGAAATAAAAAAAACCGTCAGACTCAAACGAGTTTAACGGTTAAATTGTTTTATGCGCTTAAAATTTTATGCAACGTCTTCTTCTTTTGCACGTGCAATTAAAATATCCAAAAGTTTAATACCCGCTTCGGGAATGTTTGTACCGGGCGCGAAAATGGCAACTGCGCCACTATTATAAAGATGTTCGTAATCTTGCACGGGGATAACGCCGCCGATTGCAACCATAATGTCATCCCGACCAAGTTTTTTGAGTTCTTGGACAAGTTCGGGCAATAATGTATTGTGACCTGCCGCAAGACTTGAAAAACCGACAATATCAACGTCGTTATCAATGGCATCTTGAGCAGTTTCTTCGGGAGTTTGGAAGAGCGGACCGACATCAACAGTCCAACCCATATCCGCAAACGAAGTGGCGATAACTTTTTGACCGCGGTCGTGACCGTCCTGCCCCATTTTTGCGACGAAGATGCGCGGACGGTGCCCCGTAATTTTTTCAAATTCGTCAGCCTTCGCAATGGCTTTTTCAAGCGCGGTTTTGTTCGTGAACTCCGAAGAATAAACGCCGGTGATGGTATGCATAACAGCCTGATAACGACCGGAAACCTTTTCTACTGCATCGGAAATTTCGCCGAGTGAGCAACGAACTCTTGCCGCCTCAACGGCACATTCAAGCAAGTTGCCGTTATCGCGAGATTCAGCCGCCTTTGTAATCGCCTCAAGTGCCGCGCGGACGTCGTCTTCATTTCTTTCTGCGCGGAGTTTGTTAAGACGTTCGACCTGCGCATTTCTGACGGCGGTGTTATCGACGGCGAGAATTTCCAGCGGGTCTTCTTTGTCGAGGCGGAATTTGTTCAAGCCGACAATAGTTTCGTTGTTGGAGTCGATACGCGCCTGACGACGAGCGGCCGCCTCTTCAATGCGCATTTTCGGCAGACCTGTCGGAATAGCTTTGGCCATACCGCCGAGCTGTTCGATTTCCTGAATGTGAGCCCAAGCGCGACGAATAATTTCATTCGTGAGAGCTTCGACGTAATAAGAACCGCCCCAAGGATCAATAATCTTGCAGACGGAAGTTTCGTCCTGAATGTAAAGTTGAGTATTACGCGCAATACGTGCGGAAAAATCTGTCGGCAGAGCAATAGCTTCGTCGAGTGCGTTTGTGTGAAGTGATTGAGTGTGACCGAGAGCCGCGCCCATTGCCTCCATAACCGTGCGAGAAATATTGTTGAACGGGTCTTGTGCGGTGAGCGACCAGCCTGAAGTTTGGCAGTGAGTACGAAGAGCCATAGATTTTGCTTGAGTGCCGCCCATTTGCTTGACGATTTTCGCCCAGAGAACGCGAGCCGCACGCATTTTTGCAACTTCCATGAAATAATTTTTGCCGATAGCCCAGAAAAAGCTCAAACGTTTCGCAAACGCATCGACCGCCAAGCCCGCGTTAATTCCCGTGCGAATGTATTCGAGACCGTCCGCCAACGTGTAACCAAGTTCAATATCAGCCGGTGCGCCCGCCTCCTGCATATGATAGCCGGAAATTGAAATCGAGTTAAATTTCGGCATATATTTCGTCGTGTACTCAAAAATATCGCCGATAATTCTCATTGACATTTCGGGCGGGTAAATGTAAGTATTGCGAACCATGAACTCTTTCAAAATATCGTTTTGAATAGTTCCGTTCAGAATGGATTTGTCAACGCCCTGTTCGATACCGCTTTGAATGAAAAAGGCGAGAATCGGCAAAACTGCGCCGTTCATCGTCATTGAAACAGACATTTGGTCGAGAGGAATACCGCTGAACAAAATATTCATATCGAGCATTGAGCAGACCGAAACGCCCGCCTTGCCGACGTCGCCGAAAACGCGGGGATTGTCCGCATCGTAACCGCGGTGAGTCGGTAAGTCGAATGCTATCGACAAACCTTTTTGACCTGCGGCGAGGTTGCGGCGATAAAATGCGTTAGACTCTTCCGCCGTCGAAAATCCCGCGTACTGTCTGACTGTCCACGGGCGAAAAACGTACATTGTCGCATAAGGTCCGCGAAGGAAGGGAGGAATACCACTGACGAAATCCAAATGATTCATATGAGCGTATTCGTCGTGATTGTAAATCGGCTTGACGGGAACATGCTCCATCGTCTTATAAGCCAACTCATCATAATTGGCTTTGGCGGCTTTCTCAAATTCGGCTTTCCAAGTCGCCTCGTCAACTTGCGGAGCGTCGCCAAGGCTGATTTGCGTGAAATCGGGATTTTTATAATTTGCCATTACGCGATCATTCCTTTCTTTTTCTGCATGGCAACCAAAGTTTGATAGCAATTCGAGCGAATGTTAATATAATCGTCAATACCCGCGTTCTTGTAAGTTTCGACGAGTTCTGCCGGAGCAGTTCCCGCAAGATAAACCGTTGCATTCGGCAAAACTTCGTGAAGTTTCGGAGCGAGTGCGGGGACAATTTCGGGATAAGTCGCGTCAGTCGAACAAATTACAACTGCATCCGCGCCGGACTCTTTAGCCGCCGCCGCGCAATCTTCAACAGTTTTAAAGCCGTTATTTTTGAGGACTTCAAACGCGCCGACTTCCAAAAATCCCGTGGTAAAATCTGCGCGGGCTTTATGTTGAGGAATCGGTCCCATATTCGCGAGGAAAATTTTGACGTTGTCATTTTTATCGGCTTTGAATTTTTCGGTAGTTTCGCGGAGTTGCTCAAATTTTTCGCTCCAACGATGAGGCTCAATGGTTTTAACTTCGTCCGAGTTGCCTTTGCCGAGAGCGTTGCGAATTTCGGAAATTGTTGCACCTGCCGCCGCCGCGTCGATAACCGTGTCAAAATTATTTACGTCAACTTTCGACAGCGCATCTTTCGCGTTGACTTTCGAGAGATAATTTTCAATCGCCTGCGTGCGAGATTTTTTATTTTCATCCCAATTTTCGGGACGCGGGTCGAGTCTTTCTTCAATCATATTCGCGTACATATTGTTTCCGACAATTTTGTCGCGTCTTGAAGAAGAAGTTTTGAATCTGTCCGCGAGAATTTTTTCGATTTCGGTTTGCGGATAATTTTCTTTCAGAGCGTTGACAATTCCGCCCATGCCTTCGATTTTTTGGAACTCCGCCCAAACTTTTTCTTTAATCTGTTTCGTCAAAGTTTCGACTGCCCAACTTCCGCCCGCAGGATCAATCGGCTGAAGAAGTCCGAATTCTTCCTGCAAAATAATCTGCATATTTCTTGCAATACGGCGGCTGAACTCGTCGCCCTTTCTGATCGGCTCATCGAACGGCGCATTTTCAAAAGAATCGACACCGCCCGCAACCGCACTGAAAAGTTCCGTCGTGTTTCTCAAAAGATTTACATAAGGATCGTAAACCGTCTTGAAGAAAAGCGCGGGACGTGCATGCAGGTGAATATGTTGAACTTTTTCACTGCCGCCGAATGCTTTGACGATTTCCGCCCAAATCGGACGAATCGCGCGAAGTTTAGCAATTTGCATAAAGAAATTTGCGCCGACCGAAACGCCGAACATAATTTGTTCCGCCGCCTCGTCAATCGTCAAACCTCTGTCCAAAAGTGCGCGAAGGTAAGCAACTGCCGCGCTCAAAGTGTAGGCGAGTTCTTGAATGTCATTCGCTCCGCCGTTGCTGAAAACGTCGCTGTTGACGAAGAAAGTTTTCATTTCGGGAGAATTTTTTACAGCCCACTTTGCAACAGCCGCCGCCTCGTCATAAAGTTTGTCTAGTGACTGATTTAATTTGCCGTTCGCCGCAAGTTCTCCGATCGGATTGGCACCGATAAAGCCTTTGAGTTTTGAAACGTCACCGCCGTTTTTCTTGACAGCCGCGATAATCAACGCCATTATCGGCAGGGAACTTTCGCCCGCGTAAACATAAAGCGGATATTTGTCGAGTTGAAGACCGTTCAAAAGTTTTTCGACGTCTTCGAGAGTCGTCAAACTCACGCCGCCTTTGCCGGGGTGGTGACATTCGCGAGCATCGACGGCTTTTTTCGTCGCGCAGTCAAGTTTAACATTGTAAATCGTCGAGCCCTTATCAATTTCGTGTTTCAAGAGTTCGTTATTTTCTTCGGGGAAAGTTTCGTCGCAAGCCTGCGCAATTCCCCACGGCTCATTAACATAACCGTTGACCTTTGCGCCGCGAAGATAATCGCCCATGCCGGGAAAAGATTTTTTCGGCAAAATATCTTCAGTCGCCGCGCGGAAATACATCGGTTCAAAAGTGATTCCCTCATAAGTTTTGGTGTACATTTTCTTTTCAAAGGGTGCGCCCTTCAAAAGTTCAATGCAAGCCGCCTTCCATTCCTCGTAAGTGGGAGGAGTAAACTCGTCCAGCGGTACGTCGGGAAAATTTGTCTGCGATTCTGCTTTTTTTATAATCGCCTGCAAATCCAACTCCGCCGCTTTTGTCGCTTCGCTCATACATTTCGTCTCCTTTTCTTTATACTTAAAAAAATCTTTCCGATAAGAATTATCAGAAATTTTTTTATTTATTTAAGGTGAAATATACTGCAATTATCTTTTTTAGTCAACGCAGATTTTTTTACGCGTGAAAGCCCTGCACAAAAAATAGCCAGCAAAACCAAAATTATTCCGATTGATTCGATTAAACCGAATGCCGTCCCGAAAACAAAATAACTCATCACGACGCTTGAAGCCGGTTCGGTTGTGGCGGTTATGGCACTTTCTTCCGGCGTTAAAAATTTTAATCCGAGATTGAAAATCCAAAATGCCGTAATCGTTCCGAAAATTATTATCCAAGCAACGTCAAAAATTGTTTCCGGTGCAAAAAACGGCGACCAGTTAAAATCGCGGACGACGGCGAAGTTTATCAGTCCTCCGATTAACATTCCGACGCAAATCATGAACGACGGATCAATTTTTTCATCAATCAGATATTTTCCGAAAATCATGCTGAACGCGAAAACCGCGCCGCTTAATAAACTCCAGAATACGCAACTTATCGGCACCAATAATTTTGTTGGATTGCCGCCGGTTACCAACAAAAAAACTCCCGTCACTGCCAAAATCACTGCGAGAATTTCTACACGACGAGGAAATTTTTTATTGTAAACCGATTCCCAAATTACGACCATCGCGGGCGTTGCGGATAAAATGACGGTAGTTGCCGCCGCTCCGCCGATTGAAATCGCTTGGAAATATGTGAACTGCACCATGATAACGCCGAGTATTCCGTAAATTATCAGGTACAGCCATAAAATTTTTTTTCGGTTCAAGCGCGAAAATGACGGCAAAAATTTTCCGCGCAGAAAAATTGTCGCCGTCATAATTATTCCCGACAAAAACATTCTGATATTTGACAGTTCAAGCGGCGTTTTTTCGGAATGTGTAAAAAAATCTTGCGCCGCAATTCCCGAACTTGCCCAACAAACTCCCGCCAGCCCGACCAAAAATAAAGCAAAATTTCTGTTCAAAAAAAATTCACCTGTTTAAACTGCGCAGTTGAAAAAAATATCCCCTACACACTGTCCACTGAACCTTTAAATTTGTTTTGAAAGATAATCCGTGATCATCAAATCATAATCGGCAGTGTGAGCAAAAGCCTCCGCCGCCAATTTTTTTCGCGTTTCGTAATCCACGCCGCCTTTTTCCGAAATAATTTTCGCAATTTCCTTGTATTCATCGGGATTGGTCACGACTGTCACGAATTTAAAATTTTTCGCCGCCGCCCGAATCATCGCCGGTCCGCCGATGTCGATATTTTCAACTGCTTCGGCAAGCGTAACATTTTCTTTTTTGATGGTTGACTTGAAGGGGTAAAGATTAACGACAACCAAATCAATCGGCTTGATTCCGTTTTCCTCCATCTGCTTGAGGTGTTCGGGATTGTCGCGCACCGCCAAAATTCCGCCGTGAATTTTCGGATTTAAAGTTTTAACGCGCCCGTTCATAATTTCGGGAAAGCCCGTCAAGTCGCTGACATAAGTGACGGGAACTCCCACCGCGCGAATTGCCTTCATCGTGCCGCCCGTGGAAATAATTTCAATTCCGCATTTGCTCAAAGATTCCGCAAGCTCCACCGCGCCGATTTTATTTGACACGCTGATCAATGCGCGTTCAATTTTGATAACGTCCATAAAAAATCTCCTCCGTTCAAATTAAAATTATTTGATTTTTTCGACCGAGATTTTTTTTTTCCTTCAACAAATTATTTTCGCGGTGAAGGAAAAATTTTTTTGCAGTCGAAAAGTCTTTCATAAAAAATTTTTTCAAGGTTTCGAGGGAGGAGTTTTGAAAATGCCGACAATAAAAAAAGAATCTTTCGGGAAACTTGCCGACGGGCGCGAGGCTTTGATTTACACACTTCGCAACAACAAGGGCAACGAGTTGAAGGTCACCGATTACGGCGCGAAAATTATTTCGTTCAGGTTTCGCGACAAAAATTTTTCCAATAAATTTCTTGTGCAGACGGTTGAAAATTTAAACGACGAGACAGCAAGCAAAGTTTTCGTCGACGGCGGCGAGGATTTCAGCAAAAAAATTTGGTCTTCCGAGCAGTTCAATCAGGGCGTAAGATTTACCGCGCAGGACGGCGACAAAAAAATCGAAATCGTCTACAGCATTTCAAATGACAACGAACTCAGCATAAAATATCAGGCGGAAGGCGTCGATGATATTTCTTCGCAACTTTCTTTCAGCGCGGACGCTCTGCCCGATTGCGAAATTAAGGCTTATGCGGAGGGCGCGGAGAAAGGAAAAATTTCCGGCAGTCAAATTTACAACATCATCGACAAGCCCGCAGAGGTCGAATTTGTCGAAGGAATGTTTGGTTATGACTTCGGCTGCCCGATTGATTATTTCGACGCGGGATTGAAAAACGCGGCGGATATTAAATCCGATCCTGCAAGCATTTTAATTCAAGTTTTTGCAAGTCAAAATAAATTGCACGTCGAGGAAGTTGACGGCGGCTTTGTCATCAAAACGAGTGACACAAAGAAAGCTGACGGAAAAATTACTTCGCAGACAGTTTATATTTTCAAAAATCGCGACTAATCGCCATAAAAATTGCCCGGCAGTTTGTCGGGCTCGGATAGAAAAACAGGACACCTTCTGACTTGATGCACACGAAAAAGAAGGTGTTATTTATTTATCGCAAGAGGACAACGATGGAATTTTTAAAAAATTTGCCCAAACTTGCCCTGCACAAATACGAGATAAATTATGCGACGGGAAATTTTTCCGTCACTGTCAACGATTACGCTTTGCGCGATATACTTGAAGACGTTACCGTAACTCGAACATATGATTCACTTTTCGGCACTTGGAGATTTAACATCAAGGGCAAGCCGAAAAAAATTGTGCTGAAAAATTCGCGCGAAATTTATTTGACATACGAAGGGAAAAATTTAATTTCGTTTAAAGGCAGGCTCGGGCGCATCACAAGATACGAATATGACGGGAATATTTTAAAGTGCGTGATTTATCCCGACGGCAGCAGGGTAAGATATTTATACGACTTCGACAAAAATTTAATTGCCTGCATTGAGCGCGACGGCAAAAAAATTTTTCAAAATGAATATGACGACATCGGGCGCATCGTAAAATTTTCAAACTCCGAAGGCACGCGAAATTTTTTCTACGACATTCAGAACCGGCAGACAATCGAGAGCGGACAAAATACGATAATTTACAGGTGGAATCGCCGAAAATTGATTGAGGAAATAGATTTTGCGGACGAAACTTTTGAAAAATATATTTATGATTCGGACGGCAAATTAAATTACAAACTTTGTCGCAACGGCGAAGAATATTTTTGGCGGTACAATGAGCAGGGACTTTTGCGGCGCGAGGTTTTTCCGGACGGACACATGGTAAAATTTGAATATGACGAGCGCGGAAACATTATCAGAAAAATTGACAATTTCGGTCACGAAGAAATTTTCCGCTATTCAAAAAAAAATTTGTTGATGGAAAGAAAAGTTCGCTTGAATATAAAAGATTGGCGCGTTGAAACTGTTGTGCGGGATTTTGCGGGAAGAATTTTGCAATATAAAGTCAACGATCAAGTTACGACTTACGTTTATGATGAAAAAGCTCCCGTGCCGTCTTTGATTCAAACTCCTTGCGGCTATAAATTCAGTTGCCGTTACGACGAAGTTTATCGGCTTTTGGCGTTGAAAACCGAAGTCGGCGAATATTTTTTCACTTACAACCAGCTGAATGAATCTTTTGATAACGAAAATATTTTCGCTCAAATAGAAACTCCAAAAAAAATAGAAACTCCGGAAAAAAATCTTCCGAAAGCCGATATTGAAATTTACGACGAGGGCGGGCGATTGATTGAATCGCGCGAAAAAGTCGGCGAAAAATATAAACTTATTCGTCTGAAATATGATAAAAACGATAATTGCCTTGAGCGGCGCGAGTGGGAAAGATTGCAGGACAGATTCAGCGCGACCGGCAGGGTAAAAATTCTGAAGTATGAATACGATAAACAAAATCGCTTGACCAAAAAAATTGACGGCGAGAATTTTATAGAATATAGTTACGACTGCTTAAACCGTTGCGTCAAACAAAAAATTAAAAATTCCGGCGAACCTGCGCGGATAAAAAAAATTTTCTATGACCTTGAGGGCGAAATTATCGCCACCAAAGAATATGAGGTGAAGTAATTGGCTGATGACAAAGACAAAAACATTCGACTGCAGACGGTGAAGATCACGGGCGGCCCGAAAGAATCTTACGTGAAAAGCCTCTCAATCTCTCACGCGGTCAACGAATTTGCTCGCGCCGAAGTCGTCTTGGAAGTCAAGGGCAAAGACGGGGCAAAATTTTTGAAAGAGGCGGACATGAAAGTTATTAAAGTCACCGCCAAAAATGATTCAGATGTTGAGTTGTTTCAAGGTTGCTTGGTCAGCGTATCCCTTGAACCGAGTGCGCAAGTTTGTACGCTCAGGCTGACTCTCTGCGATGCGGCTTGCCTTTTGGATTTGAAACGCGCGACCTGTTCTTTTCAAAAACTCGACGCGAAACACGAAGACCTCGTTAAAAAAGTTTTCGACAAGACCGGCACGGTGAATTTTGAAAAAGTCAAAGACAAGCCAATCAAAACAATGGTTTTGCGTCTGAACGAAACCGAATGGGAATTTACGCGACGAATGGCGGGGCAAATAGGCGCACCGATTTTCACAAATGCTTTTGCGGCAAAGCCGTTAGTCACTTTGGGCGTTCCCGCGCCGAAACATACGCTGGCAATAAATCCGAGTCGAATCAGTCGCACTTACGACGACGGCAAATTTCAATTTTTCAGCAAAGACAAAAAAGCCGTTGCCGAAGGTCTCAAGCTGATAAACGAAGATTTTTCCGTGATTCACGCCTTGGGTTGCAGGGAATATCTGAACATCGGCGACAAGGCGAAAATCGGCGACAAAGAATATTTGGTCAAAAGTGTTTCCGCGCGTTTCAACGACAGCATTTTAAACGCCGATTATGAATTGGTCGGCAAGGAATCCGCTTTTTTCATGCCGATAATTCCGCAAAAAAATATCGCGGGCAGGGTTTTTCGCGCTCAAGTCAAAAAAGTCGAGAAAGACAAAGTCCAGGCGCATTTGATTGACGTTGACGAAAAATATGAAGAGGGGACAACTTTTTTCCCGTTCGCGACGGCTTACTCAAGTCAGGACGGCTCCGGCTGGTACGCAATGCCCGAAGTTGACGATTATGTTCGTATTTTATTCCCTTCCGAAGATCCCGGCGATGCCTTCGCGATAAGTTCGATAAACACTGCGCCGCTTAAAGAGCCGAAAAATAAATCTCTGAAGGCTCCGGGCGGTCGAGAAATTTTGTTGACGGACAAGGGAATTGAAATTATCGCCGAACATCAGAAAACTTTCATCAAGCTCGACAAGGACAAGGGAATTAACATAGTTTCCGCAAAAGATATTGTAATCAGCGCGGACGGCAACATCTCTTTCGACTCGAAGGGAAAAGTTCATCTGATTTCGCAGAAGGAAATCACTTCGCAGAGCGGTCAATCTCACGTAAAAATTTTGGCGAATCAAATTGCGATGGGCGGCAGTAACGTTATCGTTGGTGAATAAAGATGATTGAAACTTTTGAGGAATATATTTCCGAGCGTTATAAAAACTTGGAAAAAGATTTTTTGGAAAAAACTTC
>CAJOCT010000049.1 GCA_905236725.1 uncultured Selenomonadaceae bacterium
ATTTTATCCGCATCGGCAAGATTGGTTATTCTGAAATCAGTCTGAACACGGGGGGGGGTAGTGACAATACCCTGACAGATATTCAGATCCCAGTTATTTTCTTTCAACAGGGAAATGAACTTCTCCAAAGGCTCATCGGACAACAAAGCCACAGGAATTTTTTCGTTGATAATTCTGTCAACTACCAATTTGAAACGCTCCTGATGAGCGCGCTGAATTAACTCAACAAATTTTTTCATGAAAAAACCTCCATTAAAGATAACTTATCGGATTTACTCTTTGCCCGTTCACATGAACTTCGTAGTGACAATGCGGGCCCGTGCTGAAACCGGTGCTGCCCATGTAGGCGATAACCTGACCGCGTTTGACACTTTGTCCCGCAGAAACAACGACTTGTGATGCGTGACCGTAACGCGTCATAATTCCGTTTCCATGATTTATATCTACCATATTTCCGTAACCGCCGGAGTTCCAGCCCGCGTACTCGACAACGCCGTCAGCCGTTGCAACAATCGGAGTGCCTTGATCGTTGGCAATATCCATCCCGGGATGAAAATCACTTCCGCCCCAACGCAGTCCGTAAGGCGAAGTCACAACGCCCGTCGTCGGCCAAATTGAAGGCATATGCGGATCTGATGCAGGTGCGCCGCCGAATTGACTTAAATCTAAAGTGACAACGTTATTCGGCAAAGGAGTTATCACGCCCGCCGCAACCGAATCGGGCAAAGTTCCCGCCGCCGCCGCTATCGCCAAAGTTTCGCGCCGTTGTTTTAAAGCCAACTGAAATTCGTTTAAACTTTCTTGACGGATTTCAACGCGCTTTTCAAGCATTGATAACGCTTCTTCAACGTCCGAAAAATTCAACTCGTTAATCGGTCCGCCCTGTCCGCTCGGAGCAGGTGCTTCGCCCGGAATAATCGGGACGGCTTCGGGAATTTCTGAAACGTCCGTCGATTCGCCTTCACCCGGCGCAGGTGCTGTGACGTTTTCTTCGGGGACTTCGTCTTTCTTCGGAGGATTTAAGCCCGCCTGTATTCGGAGTTCTTCCTCTTGCTGAAGTAAATTTTGCAGTGTCTCGTTCATTTCGACGGCTTTTTTTGAAATCGTCAAAAGTTGTTCCTGCTGAAGTTCGTTGGCCTGTTGAACTTCGACGACGGCTTCAAAATTTTTTTGTTTGTTGAGTGCGCTGTAAATTGAATATCCGCATGAGCCTACAAAAATTATCAGAGCAATTATCAGCGAAACTGCGCCGAGTTTGAATAAACCTGCAGATAATTTTATTTCTCGGTTTTTTCCGCCGCTTTTTATGCTGATGGTGTAATTTTTATTTAAATCCAATTTTTTATCTTCCACCCTTCCGAATCAGCGGTTTGCCGCCGGTTGCGTTGCGAAGAGCCTGTTCTTCTTCCTTAGTCAACTTGTATTGTGTGGGACTGCCGTTGACAATTTCTTTCGCGTAATTTCTGGACTCTTCGCGACCGTTGATTGTGGAAATTATAACACCGCTGTTGCTCTCGTCAAGAAGCGCAATGCAAAAACTCATCTCCGCGCTCGTGTCGTCAAAGGCGTTGAACTTGACGACGGCGACGCGAGTTATCGCTTTTTCCAAAAGACTGTCCATTCGCTGAAGATCGCCTAACATTCGGGTTTGCTCATCGGCGACCTGCGTGACGGTTCCGCTGTGTCTGGTGAAAAGCGTTTCAAAATTTTCTCCCGACGCGCCGACCATCATTTTTCTGTAACGCCGTTGCATATCGGATATATCCATTTTCATCAAAACCATGAAAATCAGCATCAGAAAAATAATAAAGCCGAAAGCGGCAAACACATAAAATTGAGTGCTCGTCATCGCGGCATTTAGAGAACTCATATAAAAAAATTTCTCCTTTCAGTCGAAATTTTAGTGGACAGTGAACAGGTTACAGTAAACTATCCCCTACTCCCTACCTGCTACCCCCTATATTTTTCCTTCGATTGAGAATTTTCTGAGCGCGGAAAGTTTTTCTGCCTTTGTCGAAATATTTTTTCCGCCGGAATTGGGGATTGTTCGCTCAAGTTTTTTGACGATCTGCAAAAGTTGCGCGTCGTCAGAAAAATTTATTTGTATTTGATGTTTGGATTTTTCGGAAATGATTTTTACTTCCGTGCCGACAAGTTCGGTCAATTTGTCTTCGGCAAGGCGGACGTAATTTTCTGCAGACGGTTGAGAAATTTTTTCTTCGACTTTAACTTCAGGCAAAATTTTTTCAGGCACGGAAATTTTTTCTTTAACATCAGCTTTCGGTAAAATTTTTTCGGGGCGAGAGATTTTTTCTTCCTTAACTTCGACTTTCGGCACTGAATTTTTTTTTGCCCGTTCAGCTCTTATCAAGCCTACATTTTTCATTTCGGTTATAAATGCCTCGACTTTTCTGACGGATAAATCTTCCGCAACAATCATCGACGCGGCTTTTGACTGTAAAATTTCGTTTTCGATTGCGAGGAGCGGGCGAGCCTGTCCCATCGTGATTAAGCCTTTTGAAAGAAATTCTCGAACTTGCGGCGATAAATTTAAAAGTCTCAATAAATTTGCAATGTGTGAACGACTGCAACCGATTTTTGCGGCGAGTTCTTCTTGAGTGTGTCCGAAATCGCGAATAAGTCTTTCATAAGCCTGCGCCTCTTCAATCGGGCTTAAATTTTGCCGTTGAACGTTTTCGATAATTGAAATTTCGCTTGTCTGCGCGTCCGTGTATTCGCGGATTATGGCGGGGATTTTTTCAAGACCGATGATTTTCGCCGCTCGAAGTCTTCTTTCCCCCGCGATAAGTTCATAAGAGTCAATTCCGAGTTTGCGAACGATAATCGGCTGTAAAATTCCGTAAGTTTTTATCGACTCCGCCAGCTCTTGAAGTGCGCCCGAGTCAAAATCTCTTCGCGGTTGATAGCGGTTGGGCTGAACTGCCGAGACAAAAACTTCTTGAACAATGTCTTTCGGTCGAACTTTTGAAATTTCCGCTTGATTGCCGAAAATCGCGCCGAGTCCCCGTCCCAAGCCGCCGCGTTTACTTGACACGACTCAAGACCTCCTCCGCAAGCCTCATATAAACTTCCGCGCCGCGCGACCTGTTGTCATAGGCGACAATCGGTTTGCCGTAACTTGGAGCCTCCGAAAGTCGAACACTGCGCGGGATAATCGTATCGTAAACCAGCCCGCCGAAATTATTTTTGACTTCTTCGACGACCTGCCGACTTAAATTTGTGCGAATGTCAAACATCGTCATGACAAGCCCTTCAAACGCCAAGAGCGGATTTAAACTGCTTCGGACAATGTCAATCGTGTTTAAAAGTTGAGCGACACCTTCCAGCGCGTAAAATTCGCATTGAATCGGAATTATAATTGAGTCGGCGGCAGTCAGTGCGTTGACGGTTAAAAGTCCGAGCGACGGCGGACAGTCGATTAAAATAAAATCGTAATCGTTGCGAACTTTATCCAAAGCCGCCTTCAATTTCGTTTCGCGAGCGATTAAGTTCACCATTTCAATTTCCGCGCCGGCAAGATTTATATTTGCGGGAATGACGGTCACGCCGTAAGGGGTCATCTGCATTGCATATTTTGCGTCCAGGTTGTGAATTAAAATATCGTAAACAGTTTTATTGACGGTGGATTTATTTATTCCGAAACCGCCGCTTGCATTTCCTTGAGGATCGCAGTCCACGAGCAAAATTCGCTTGTCAAATTGAGCCAGCGACGCACTTAAATTAACCGCAGTCGTAGTTTTTCCCACGCCGCCTTTTTGATTTGCGATTGCCATAATTTTTGCCACGCCCGCGCCTTCTTTCGATAAAAAATTTTTTTTTAATTTCGCCGAAAAAAAAAAGTATCCTGCAACAGCACAAGCCGCGCAGGATTTTTTATTCAGGTGATGAGATTGACAGGCAGAAAATTTTTTTATTCGCTTTCCGCCTCGAAAAAATTTTTCGCAATGTCATCGGAAATTGTGAACTCGCCAAGCGAATTTACAAACCTTGAAGTGATTCCATGAAAATCACTTCCGCCGGAAAGTTTTAAGTTGTATTTCGCCGCCATGATTTTATATCGTTGAACGTCCTGCGGCTTATGGGCAGGGTAGAAAACTTCCAAGAAATCAACTTTGGCGCAGATTTTTTCGACAAGTTCATCATCGCCGACCAAAAGCGGATGGGCAAGACCTGCAGTTCCGCCCGCTTGATGAATCGTTTCGATAATGTTATCGACTTCGGGAAAATATCGCGGAGCGTAGGCGGGTTTGCCGTTGCCAAGCATTTTATCGAAAGCCTCGCGAACGGTTTTGAACGCGCCTTTTTTTACCAACGCCCTCGCGATGTGAAACCTTCCGACGGAGGCAGTTCCGCCGGCGACCTTAAGAACGTCTGCTTCTCGAATATCATAATTTTTTTCTTGAAGATTTTTGATAATTTCGCTGAGTCTTTCCCAACGCGCTTCAGCAATTTCGTTAATCATTTCGGAAAGTGCGCCGTCATAAATATCGATGTTGTAGCCCAAAATATGAACGTCGCAAGTCGTATGATTCGCGCTGAATTCGACGCCCGGAATAAACTTAATTTTTTTGTCAGGGTAAAGTCCGTTTTCGTAAAGAAATTTCACACCCTCAACGGTATCATGATCCGTGACGGCGAGATATTTAAGCCCGACTTTTTTTGCCTCTGTCACAAGCTCTTCAGGAGAAAAACTCCCGTCTGAAAAATTTGTGTGCGTGTGCAAATCACTTGCCATGAACTGAACCCCTTTTCAAAAATTTTCAGTTGTCTGTTGACAGAATTCTAATCACTGATCACTGACAACTAATCACTAAATTTATCGCGGTTCAACAATTAGTTTAATCGCCGTGCGTTCGCTGCCGTCAATTTCAATGTCGGTGAAGGCGGGAATACAAATTAAATCCACGCCGTGCGGTGCAACAAAACCTCTGGCAATGGCAACGGCTTTGACGGCTTGATTCAGTGCGCCCGCACCGATTGCCTGCATTTCCGCGCAACCGCTTTCGCGAATAACCCCCGCCAATGCTCCGGCGACCGAGTTGGGATTGGATTTAGCCGAGACTTTTAGAACTTCCATAAAAATTCTCCTCTCTTAGTTCAAAACTTGTACCTCGATTGAAGGGAATATTCTGCAAGTCCGCTTTAAATCCTTCACTCATTCGTTGAATTAAAATTATTTATGTAACAACTTTGCAAGGTAAGCAAGAAAAAAATTTTTTACCGCCAAATTCAAGCGTCCACCAAAGACCATTCGTACGAAAAATCATAGTAAGCGCAGGCGGGAACTTTATCCCAACGTTCGCGAATACGCTTTACCGCGCTGTTTACGTCGCGTTGAGCGTCGGCATTGGTCAGGATTACGAAAAATTGATTCTTGCCGTTCTGCGTGATTACGTCGCCTTGACGAAGAGTCGCGCGGGCAACGGTGAAAAATTCGTCGGTCGCTTGAGAAAGTTTCATTGAGCTTTCTTTGTGTTGTTTGAGCGTAAAAATTACCAGGCAACTGTTTTTGCCGTAAATTCCGCGCGTGCGTTTCAAAAATCTGTAAATGATGCGGAAAGTTTCAAAAGGCAGGACATACGCGCCCTCATCGATATTTCTTTCGCCCAGAATCATTTCAATTTGAGAAATTTTTGTGCCGTCTTCCCCGTCGCCTTCGTTCGTTTCTTCGGTGAAGACGCTGTAACCGTGCTTGCCGTTTTGTTTTGTGGTGTAAAGGGCTTTGTCGGCTTTTTTATAAAGTTCGATAAAATTATTGCCGCTCATCGGCACGAAAACGCAACCGATTGACGCGCCGAGAGGTATATTCATATCGTCGCCCATCAATTTTTTTGCGGCTTCGATAATTTTGTCGTTGATAAATTCCGATTTCTGCCGGATTACGTCTTCATCGTGAACGCCCTTGCAAAAGGCGATAAATTCGTCGCCGCCCATTCGCCCCAAAATATCCGCGGGAGTAAAAGCCTTGCGCAAAATATCCGCGAACGCAATCAAAACACTGTCGCCCATCGAGTGCCCGTGAATGTCGTTGACGAGTTTAAAGCTGTCCAAGTCTATCATCATAAGCGCACCGATTGAGGAATTGCAAATTTTCGTCAGTTCGACTTCGGAAGACGATTTATTTAAAAGACCGGTCAAAGCGTCGGTCGTCGAAGTTTTTTTCAAGCCTTTAATTTGGTCGACTGTCTGAATAATATTTGCCACGCGGCGGAGCAAAACGTCGGGGCGGAAAGGTTTTTTTATGAAATCCATCGCGCCGTTGTCGAAACCTTTGCTTTCGACTTCTTCGTTATGATCCGCCGTCATGAACATGAACGGGATAGTTTCGTGATATTCTTCCTGCAACAACTGCTGAAGTTCGTAGCCTGTCATTCCCGGCATTCTGAAATCTGACAAAACCATGTCGGGTTTTTCTCTGCGATAAATTTCCATTGCCTCCGGTCCCGAAGACGCGCAAAAAGTTTGGTAATGCTCCGCCAACATGTTTTCGGTTATCATCAAAGAAACTTCCATATCATCTACAATCAAAATTTTTTTCAAATTATAACATCTCCCCTGCGCGAGAAATTTTTTGAGTATTATATCACGTGAAATTTTTTGTGAAAGTATTTTTTTGTCGGCTTGTAGGAAAATTTTTGACTGAAGTCGAATAGACAAAACTTAATTCTTGA
Organism: uncultured Selenomonadaceae bacterium; assembly: GCA_905236725.1. Taxonomy (GTDB): domain Bacteria; phylum Bacillota; class Negativicutes; order Selenomonadales; family Selenomonadaceae; genus Quinella. The sequence goes on from CAJOCT010000049.1 coordinate 6,693, forward strand.
TTTATTATTAGAAAAAGTTTTTTTTGGAGGGAAAAATATGTTGACAATCGCCCAACTTGAAGAATTCGGCGTGAATGCCAAAGAAGGTTTGACGCGTTGCATGAATAACGAAAAATTTTATTTCAGAATGTTGAAGATGGGGCTCGGCAACGACAGTTTTGAAAAATTGGAATCGGCACTTGCCGCGGGAAATCTCGAAGACGCTTTTGAGTCGGCTCACGCTTTGAAAGGCGTTTTGGGAAATTTGGCTCTCACGCCGATTTATACCCCGCTCGCCGAAATGACAGAAATGCTCCGCGCGAAAAAAAATGCGGATTACGTCGAAATGTACAAGCCGATTTTGGAACTTCGCAACAGTCTTTTGGCGCAAGTGTGATCCGGAGGACAGTTGTCAGTGATTGGTGGTCAGTGAAAAATTTTTCAGGAGGAAAATTTTATGGAAGAAACGGCGGCACAAGGGATTTTATCTCCCGTGTTGGCTGATACACTTTTATTTTTAAATTTGACGTTGAGTATAATTTTGCTTTTCGCATTCGCCTACCTTTTCACGACGCGGCATCAAACCGGCGAAATTGCTCAACTTAAAGACAGAATAAAAAAACTTTCCGGCAGTTTAAAATCGCTGGAAGAAAAAATTCAAGAAATCAAACCGCCGAAAAAAGTCGATACCGTCCCCGAAGCCGATGCTTTCGGAATGAGTTTCGCCAAAAAAGAAAAACCTGCAACCGCTCCGAAAATCCCGACAGGCAATCAGGTTTGGTCAAAATTTATCGACGATTACAATCACATTGCGGGCAGTATGCTTGTCCCGGGACAGCTGCAGGCGTGTCAAAAATTCGTCGAGGAAAATAATTTGCGAATGTTGATGCGCGGAATGACGGGAAATTTTCTCGGCACAAATTCCGTTGAAGAAAGTAATTTCTGGGCGTGGAAAATTAACGATTCAAAAAATTTCGCCGTCGTTCCCAATCCGATGAAACCTTGCACGGGCGATCTTTACGAAGAAGTCGGGCTGAAAAGTATCTTCGCAATGAATTTTGAAAACGGCGTTTATAAAAAATATGAAGTCAAAGTCCCCGCAATTTTCAACACTGACGAAAATAATCGTTTGCAGTTGAAAGATCCCGGCGTTGTGAGTTTATCCCGCCAGTAATTAGTTGTCAGTAATCAGTTTTTAGTTTTTAGACACTGACAACTGCCTACTAAAAACTGAAAACTGATGAGCGACTGAAAGGAGCGAATCTTTGATATATTTTCTAAAGTTCGGCGCAAGTTGGATTCTTCCGCCGGGCATTTTTATTATCGCGATGATTTTTTTGACGATAAAACTGACAAAATTAAGTTCTCGGCTGGCGGTTTTTGTCGGAATCGGAACTTTAATTTTTTACCTGCTTTGCACGGGAATCGTCGCGGAATTTTTTATGGGCAGGCTTGAAAGAGTTTATTCGCCGCCGGAAAATCTCGAAGAAACCGGCGCGGACGTTATAATTTTTTTGGGCGGCGGAGCGTTCAAAGATGTTCAGGACGTTGACGGCGCGGGCGGACTTTCTTCCAGCGCGGCAAGCAGACTTTTAACCGCCGTGCGAATACAAAAAATTTTGAACGTGCCGATAATTTTGAGCGGCGGGCAAGTTTATGACGACTCGGGCGAAGAAGCGATCATCGCGGACAGAATTTTGCAGTCTTTGGACGTGCCTCAAGAAAAAATTATTCTTGAGCCCGAAAGTCTCAACACGACGCAAAACGCAATTTATTCTGCGGAAATTATGCGCGAAAAAAATTTTCATAAACCCTTGCTCGTGACTTCTGCTTTTCACATGCGCCGCGCAGTTTTAAATTTTTCTCGGCAAAACTTTGAAATAATTCCTTACCCGACAAATTTCACCGTCCCGCACGATACAAAATTTCACTATACAAAACTCCGCCCGCAGGCCTCCGCACTTCTATTAAATGTAACTGTTATGCAAGAGGTCTTGAGAACTTTTGTCACGCAGCTCACGGGCAAATAAAGTTAGTGGACAGTGGACAGTGATTAGAGAGAAATACCTGTAACCTTTTCACTATCCACTAATCACTGAAGCTGTGAACACAGCTTCTCAGATATATCTCGAGAAAGGTTGAAATTTTCTGTAATATTCATTAAAATACAACCAATTTATTTTGTGTTTATAAGAGTTGAAGGGGGAATGTCCTGTGGACGAAAAGGATTGGGCTTTGTTTAAAAAAAAGCTGAATGACAAAACAGGAATTGATTTGCAACTGTACAAAGAACCGCAAATGAAACGCCGCATAGGGAATTTGGTCACGCGTTCGGAATTTAAATCTTTCACCGCGTATTTTGACAGCGTCGTAAAAAATAAGGAAACTTTTGCGGAATTTATTGAGTATTTGACAATTAACGTTTCGGAATTTTTCCGCAATCCCGACAAATTTTCTAAAATCGAAAAAGAAATTATCCCGTATCTTCTCAAGCGTTCGCCCAAACTCAACATCTGGAGCGCGGGCTGTTCAATCGGCGCGGAACCTTACACCCTTTCAATAATTATGAAAGATTTAACGCCGAATGTTCGTCATCGTATTCTTGCGACGGATTTGGACGTGGATATTTTGGCAAAGGCTCGCAAGGGCGTTTACACTGACGCGGAACTTAAAGCAATGAGCAAAGATCGCAAGGTAAAATATTTTACGAAAAATGCTGACGGAACTTTTGCTGTCAAGCCGGAAATTAAATCTGTCGTCGAATTTAAACGCCACAATTTACTGAAAGATCGTTTTGAGGTCGGCTTTGACTTGATTCTTTGCCGCAACGTCGTCATTTATTTCACTGAAGAGGCGAAAGAGCAACTTTACGGAAATTTCTTTAAGTCCTTGAAACCCGGCGGAATTTTATTCGTCGGTGCAACCGAAGCTATTTTGAATTATAAAAAACTCGGCTACACAAGCTATCAGCCCTTCTTCTATCAAAAGCCCGAAAATTCCGGAGCTGATTAAAATATGTACGCTAACGAAAAAATTGAGACGATAAATCGCGAAGACTTGGAAAATTTGCAGCTTGAGCGGCTGAAAAAAATTGTTGCACACGCTTACGAAAAAAGCTCTTTTTACCGCAACTCTTTCGATAAAGTCGGAATCAAGCCGGAAAATATTTTTTCCCTTGCCGATATTCAAAAATTGCCCTTCTTGACTTTGGAGCAGATAAATCGGACGGATATTTTCGATTTTCTGACCTTGCCTCTTTCGGGAATTTTGCGGATAACTCGCTTTGTGGATTATGACAGGCAATGCACAAAATTTTTTACGCGCGAAGATATTCAAAATAACGTTGAAATGACGGCGCGTTGTCTGGTTGCGGCGGGAGTTAACAAAACTTCGACTGTCGGTTTGCAGGGCGATTTGTCGGACGGGAAATTTTTGGATATTCTCTACGCGCTTGAATCAATCGGCGCAACTTCAATCCCGCTCGGCACGGATTACAAAAAATGGGTCAAGCTGATGAAAAAATTCAGCATGGACATGATTATCGGCACGCCGCAACTCATTATGCAACTTATCATTCAACTGCAGGCGATTGGAAAAAATATCCGCGATTACTGCGTAAAAAAAATTATTTGCGTGAACGTCAACAACATTCAAAACCCCCTGCAACAACATATTTCGATGAGGACGGGGACGCAAATTTTCAACCTCTTTGCGCCGGCGGAGGTCGGAACGGCGGGAATGATTTATCAATGCAGTACAGATTCCGCGCACCATTTGCAGGAGGATAATTTTTTTGCGGAAATCGTTCAGTTCGACAGCAACAAAGTCGTCGAGGAATGCGAACATATGGGCGAACTTGTCATCACGACTTTAAACGCGCAGGCGATGCCGCTCATTCGTTTTCGCACGGGGCAGGCGGTCAAAAAAGTCGGCGAGCCTTGCGAATGCGGAAGAACTTTTTTGAAAATCGCCACGCCTTTTACCGGCCTCGTCGGCGAAGAATAATTTTTTTCAGGTATTGCAAATTAAATTTTAATCTGTTATAATCATCAGCGTTTTACGGGTTGTGGCTCAGTTTGGTAGAGCACCGTGTTCGGGACGCGGGGGTCGCAGGTTCAAATCCTGTCAACCCGACCATTTTTGAGAAATAGTTTTTTGAGATAGATTGGGTCTTTGAAAAAATTTTCAGAGGCTCAATTTTTTTTCACGCTAAAATATAAAAAATTTTTTGGAGGAGTTTTTATGAGAAAAATTTTTTATTTGACTTTGATTTTTGTTTTTATGTTGAGCGCAGATGTTTTTGCGGAAGAAAATTTGCGAATAATTTCCGTAAGCGGCGAAGGAATTGTCGAAACTTCACCGGACAGGGCAACAATTTCCGTCGGAGTTGTCAGCCGCGACAAAGACGCGTCGAAAGTTCAAAATAATTCTGCGCGAATTGCAACCGAAATTATTAACTCGATTGCCGCGCTCGGTGTGGAAAGAAAAAATATTCGCACGGGAAATTATAATTTTCGCCAAGTTTTTCGGCAAAATGATAACGGAAAAAGAATTTTCGACGGTTACGAAGTCACAAATACCGTCACGATTGTTGTTGACGATATAAAAATTGTCGGCAAAGTTATCGACGCGGCACTTTCTCACGGCGCGAATAAAGTCGATTCCCTTCAATTCGGTCTGCGCGATAAAAAAAATTTTCAGCTTGAGGCTCTTCAACTCGCAGTTCGTGACGCTCGCACAAAGGCTGAAATCGTCGCCCGCGAACTCGGAAGAAGTATTATCGGCGTGAAAAATGTTTCGATTCATTCAACTTCAATTTCCTCGCCGCGATATTCAAAAATGATGATGATGGCGGACAGTGTCGCCGCAGAAGAAAATTTTGAAACGCCGATTGAAAGCGGAAATCTGACTTGTTCGGCAAGCGTCAACGTCGATTTTGAAATAAATTGAAATGAAAAAACCTTACCTGCTGTCGATCGAATACATTCGCGGAATTTCGATGCTCGGAGTCGTCGCAATTCATATCGGCTCGCAATATTTAACGAATCCCACGCCGAATTTATTTTTGCTGTCGATTTATGAAATCGCGTCAAGATTCAGCGTCCCGATATTTTTTTTCATTTCGGCTTTCGGACTTTTCTACAAAATAGATTTGGCTGAAAAATTCGATTACATAAAATTTTTGCGGCGAAGATTCAAAGCGGTCTTGATTCCGTACTTGCTTTGGTCGATTTTTTACATTCTGCACGATGATTTTTTTTACGGCTCGGGGATACCTGCGCCGGGCTACGCACTGGAAATTTTATTTTTCGGGCTGGCGAAATATCAATTATATTTTCTGGTAATTTTGATTTGGTTTTATCTTTTGATGCCGCTGTGGATAAAAATTTTACGCATGATGACGTTTAAAAAATTTTTGATCTTATTTTTCGCGCAGATAATTTTCAATCACTTTTCGAGTTACAGCGTCGAACTTTTTCAATTTACAAACTCACTGCCGCCCGATTCGACCTTAAAATTATTTTTGATGTGGCGGATGAATTATTTGGTCTTGCACTACGCATTTATATTTTTGCTCGGCGGAATTTTGGCGATACATTCCGAAAAATTTTTTGACCGGCTCGCGGAAAATAAAAAAATAATCGGCGCAGGATTTTTCGCAACGCTGATTACTTTGGAAGGATATTTTTTTTATTTGGTCTTGATAAAAAATTTCAGCCCGCTCGCCGCAGTCAATACGGCTCATCAACTTTCACTGCCGGGATTTTTATACACAATCGCCGCGTCAATTTTTCTGTTCATGCTGTTTGAAAATTTCAAGTTCGGAAATTTTTCGCAAAAAATTTTAAGTGCGCTCGGAAAAAATTCTTACTTCATCTATCTTTTTCACCCGCTGGCGATAACTTATCTGATGTTGATTTTCGCAAAATTAAATTTGGTGATCACGGCGGCAAACTCGGTGATTCTTTACCTGCTGACGATTTTTATTTCTCTCGCCGCAAGTCTCTTCTTGAAAAAACTGCGATATTTCTTTGACAGAAAAGAAAAATCTGTGTAAAATGGACACAACGGTGGGTGAAATGGAATTAAGAAACGGCAAAGGGGGTTTTTGTCATGGCTAATACGATTAACGCAAGTTATTTCTTGCAACAAAAAAATTTGACGCAGATCGGTAAGCGAGGCACGGTCGGCGAAAAAAATAATTTAAATTCTGCAAAAAATAATTCCGCGCAGTACGGAGGAAATTTTTTTGTCGAACTTTCTTCAGGCGGTCTTTCAGCCTTAGCGACTCAACAAAAGAATTCTGTTGACGATGCGGGAGAAAATTTGACAAGTTTGATGACTGCGGACGAAAAAAAATTATCCGCGACGGCTCAAGAATATTTAAAACAACTTCGCGAAAAGTACGGCGATTTTGATTTCGTTGTTGCCGACGATATGAGCAGTCCGCAGAGTTTTTCGCAGGACAGCGCAAAAAAATATTCCGTCGTCCTTTCAACCGAAGAAATTGAGCGCATGGCGGTTGATGAAGATTACGAGAAAAAAGTCATGGGTCAAGTTGATTCGGCGGTAGAAAAATTGGATAGCATCGCGGAGAAAGCAGAGCTGGGCGAGGGCGTTCAATTCAATTATCTTGCCGCGGAATTTGACGATGAAGGCAATATGAAACTTTTCGCCGGATTGGAAAAACTTTCCGAAGAACAGGCTGAACGTATGGAAGAGGCGAAAGAAAAACGCGCTGAAGAAAATAAATCTGATGAAAAAAATTCTGAAGAAAAATTGCCTTCCGCGAGCCAAAGAGTCGAACTTGAAGCGTCTTCAGTTGAAGAAATGCTGGAAAAAATTTTTGGAATCAAATGGGGCGAAGTTGAGGAACAGTTTGCATAAAAAAATTTTCTCAACCTTTGAAATAAAAAAATCCCGAGACCTGAAAAAGTTTCGGGATTTTTTTTATCTTTGACGAAAAATTTCATACATCAGCACCGCTCCGGCAACTGACGCATTGAGAGAATTTATTTTGCCGACCATCGGAATTTTTACAAGCAAATCGCAATTTTCCCTCGTCAATCGCCGCATACCTTTTCCCTCACTGCCGATAATCAAAACAATTCCGCCGCTCAAATCGACTTCGGAAAAATTTTTTTCTGCGCTCATGTCACTGCCGACAATTTTTAAATTCATTTCGTGAAATTTTTTTAAAGTTTGCGCGACGTTTACGACTTGAGCAACTTTTACATATTCGACGGCACCTGCGGAAGTTTTTGCGACGGTTGAATTTAATTGAACAGAGCGACGTTTCGGAATAATTACGCCGTGAACTCCGACCGCGTCCGCCGTCCGTAAAATCGCGCCGAAATTGTGCGGATCTTCAAGCTCGTCGAGTAAAATTATAAACGGCGATTCATTTTTCGACTCGGCAAAATTTAAAATTTCTTCGACGGTTGAATATTGAACAGCCGCAGCCATTGCCGCAACTCCCTGATGTCGTCCGCCCTCGCAAATTTTATCGAGTTTCGCACGATTTACAATTTCGCAGACAATCCCCGCATTTTTCGCCATTGAAAAAATTTTTTTTATCGAGCCGTCATGATTTCCCTCCGCAAAAAAAATTTTATTTATACTTCTTCCCGACTTTATCAATTCGATAACAGGATTTCTCCCGAAAATCATTTAATCATCTCCAAAATTTTTTCAGTACGCGCCTTTTTCGTTCAGCACGGCTTTAACGGTTTTGAAAAGATACATAATATCAATCCAAACTGACCAATTCCGCACGTACCAAGTATCCATCGCGACGCGTTCGGCGTAAGTCGTGTCACTTCGCCCGGAAACTTGCCACATTCCGGTTATCCCGGGCGGCACCATATAATATTCACGAATATTTTCGCCGTATTTGACGACTTCTTTTTCGACAATAGGACGCGGACCGACCAAACTCATTTCGCCGCGAATGACGTTCAAAAGTTGCGGAAGTTCATCCAAACTCGTTCGGCGCAAAAAATTTCCCAACTTCGTAACTCTCGGATCGTTCGTCAACTTGAAAGTTTCGTCCCATTCTTTTTTAGCGTCAGGATTTTCCGACAAATATTTTTCCAACATTTCTTTCGCATTCGGCACCATAGTTTGAAATTTGTAGCAGGGAAATTTTTTTCCGTGCATGCCGACTCTTTGATGAGAAAAAATAAGTCAACGCAATGATTAAAATTATCGGTGAAATTAAAATTCCGCCGAAAATTGTTGCGACAAGGTCGAAAATTCTTTTGAAAACTCTATTGTACCTGCGCGAAAGATTATTTCGGAGGTTGAGCATTAAAATTTTTTCGCTGAATAAAATCGACGCATCGACTGACGCCATCGGAGTGCCGATTAAATCGGGGACGAAAGAAATATTTTTTACTTTAGGCTGAATATCGGTTATTAAATCTTGCAACAGTTCTTTGGAAATCCCCGGCGCGGCGATTATCACGGTTTGAACTTTTTCGCGGCGAATAATTTTTCTCGCTTCGGAAAATCCGCCGAGTATCGGAAATTGTTGCGGAAGAATTTTTGAAATCGGATGATCGTCAATCAAGCCGACAATTTTGTAACGATAGCCCAAATCTTCTTGAGAAAATTTTATCAAACATTCCGCAGTCAATCCCGCGCCGATTATTATCACCGGTTCGCAAAAAATATTTTTCAGTTTCAAAAATTTTAAAACCGCGTAACGAATTATGCAGACGTTGAGCAGTGACAAAATTCCGAATAAGATTATAAAAAGTCTCGAAGTTTGCTGACCCGCCTGCATGAAATAAATTATTATTATCGAAGCGATCCAGCCGTAAAAAACTGACGAAAAAATATCGCGCATTGTTTCCAAAACCGGTTTCATTTGCCGATATGAGCGCGAATGTCCGAGAAAAATCAGAAATAAAAAAGGCACCCACCCGAAAATGTAATGATTCGGGTAGATGTAGTTGACTTGATTCCAAAAATCGACGGTATCGCGAATTGTGAAAGATAAAAATTCAGTGAGCACAATTCCGAAATAGTCGAACAACATAAAAAGCAGCGGCGCAAATACACCGCTCGACCTTTCCAAAAAATTTTTTTTCTTCATCACATTATGAATACGACTTTCAAATTTTCCAAGAAAGCATTTGCCTTATTTTCGATTAAAACTCTGTTTGAATCTGCGTCGGTGAGTACGGGAGTGCTGGAAAATTTTTTGAGTTCGACGGCTTTAACGACAAGCGGATTTTTCCCCGCACGCGCCGCAATATCTTCGTCAACGCCTTCCATGTATGAGACCATTCCTAATTCAATAATTTTATCGTAATCAAGATTTTTGTCGCCGTAAATCGTATCGCCGGTTTCATTTTGAATTGTCGGGGACATTACCGGCTGAAGATTCATTTCGCGGCAATCGACAATCAAACCCGTGTATTCGCCGACAGATTCAACGCTTGAAATATCTTCGGAAACTTTTTCTTCAACAGGCTGTTCGATCGGTTGAACTGAAGGGACTTGAACTTGCGGAAGTGAAGGAGTCGGCAAATTTATTTGCGGCATGTAAGGACTCGGCAAATCAAGTTGAGTCAAAGAAAAATTATTTGACATCGGCGCAAATTCGACGGCTGACGAATATCTTGAAATTTGCGGATTTTTTGTAATGGTGACGGTTGAATTTCTCGGCGCGTTGATTACAATGTCAATTCGCTGTTGAATCGGCGTTGATGAGGTGTAACGCGGGATTGTCGGCAAAACGTCCGGCACGGGTTCGGGGAATGGTTCTTTTTTCTCGGGTTTTTGCAAGACCACACCCGCAAGGGCTGAAGATTTTCCGAAAAGCGGCATTTGGACGGTAACTTCATAGCCGCCGTCTTCTATTTCGCGCTCGGAAATTATTTTTGCGCCTTTGATTATTGCCTCGACTCTGGTTCTGATAATATCTGAAACCAAAGTCATTTCGCTGACAGTTGTTTCGCCCGTGACTTTAACGCCGTTGACGACTTCCGCCAACTGCCGATAAGCCTCATTCATTGCCGCGCGTTTTGCAAGAAATTTTGCGCGGGTAGGGTTAACGGTTCCTTCCGACGCAAAGCCCGTACCCGTGACGGTTATAACTTGTTTCGACCAATCCAACGCGGGAGCCGCGAATAAATTTTCTGCGGTCAAAAACAAAATGAAAATTGCCGCCGCCGCGATTGAAAAAAATTTTGACGCTCTCATTTTCTTCCTTCCTCTCTGAAAAAAACTTTTTGTTATAATACTCGAAATCAGAAAATCTTTCAATCCGATTTCATTATACATAAAATTATTAAGATTGTCTTAAAACTTCGGATAAAGTTTCAAGCATTTTCGGCACGTCCAGCGGTTTTGCAATGTGCGCATTCATTCCCGCCGCCCTCGCGTTCTCCACGTCTTCCGAAAAAGCGTTTGCAGTCATTGCGATAATCGGAATTTTTGCAAGTTCGGGATTTTCAAGCGCACGAATTTTTTTTGTCGCCTCGTAACCGTTCATAATCGGCATTTGAATATCCATCAAAATCGCGTCGAAATCGCCGGGCTTTGACGCAGAAATTTTTTCGACGGCATCCTGACCGTTCACCGCAGTTTTGACCTGAAAACCAAATTCGCCCAAAACCATCAGCGCAATTTCTCTGTTGACCTCAATATCTTCGACAAGCAAAAGTTTTTTCCGCGTAAAATCGATTTCTTGATTTTGCTCGGAATTTTTTTCTTCCTCGACTTCAACTTTTTCAATCACGGCGAAATTAAAATTCAAAATAAATTCCGTACCCTTGCCCTTCGCCGTCTCGACGGAAATTTTTCCCTTCATCAAGTCCGTAAAATTTTTTGTAATCGCCATACCCAAGCCCGTTCCCTGAATACCGCTGACAGTCGAAGTTCTTTCGCGGGTGAACGGCTCAAAAACTTCTTTCGCAAAATCTTCGCTCATTCCGATTCCGCTGTCTTTTACGCGCAGTTCATATTCTCCGAATTTTTTTTCAAGCAAAGTTATTGAAATTTTTCCGCCTTCGGGAGTGAATTTATAGGCGTTGCTCGTGAGATTCAGCAAAATTCTGTTAATCCGATTTTTGTCGCAAATGACGAATTTATTTTTGACGTTTGAAGTATCGGTGACGAAGTTAATTTTTTTTGTTTTCATTTGCGTCGCGAACATATCGCCGATTTCTTGAACAATTTCGACAAGATTATTTTCACTCTCGTCAAGTTCCATTCGCCCCGATTCAATTCGGCTCATTTCCAAAACGTCATTTATCAGCGAAAGTAAATGTTGGCTGGAAGTATCGATTTTCGCCAAAAAATTTTTCATCTCCTCAACGCCGATACCTTCGCGCCGCGCCAAGTTCGTATAACCGATAATCGCATTCATCGGCGTACGAATATCGTGGCTCATGTTCGACAAAAAAGTTGTCTTGGCTTTTGAATTTTCTTCCGCCAAAAGTTTTGCATGTTGCGCATCTTTTTCCCGCCGCATCATTACCGAATAAATGTTGAACATCACGAAAAGACTGAAAAACATCACGCACATTTGAATTATACTGTCGATTAAAAGCGAAGTCCGCAGAGTTTTCATTTGCCCTTGCAGATATTGTTTTTCTTGATAACTTCGATAAATTCGGGCATCGTTGTAGCCGAAGCGATCCAATTCACTTTCATAAAATTTACTGACGCTGTTGACGGTTTTTTCCAAACTTTTATCTGCAGATTGCCGCATCCAAATCAGTGAGCAGAAAAAAATTAAAAATAACATCACCGTCCACGCGATGACAGATTTTCCGAAACGTCGCTCTTTGTCTTCGTGAAACATTTTCCTGAAAACGCAGAAACCGAAAATACTCCACAAAACCAAAATCAAATAAGATTCCGTCGCCAAAAGACTTTCGCCCCAAATATTCGGCAGGAGCAAAAATAGATTAAAAATCAACGCCATAAAAATTCCGATTCCGCCGGTGATTTTTATCGTGCGGTTATTTTCTTCCCTTGCCAAAACAAAGGCGGCGGCGGAAGTGTACGCGTAAGCAATCGTCGCGCCGACCGTGTTCACGTCGATAACCCAGTCGATTGCGGTTCGCCCGAAAAAAGGAATTGCCAGAGAAACCAGCATTATAAAAAAAATCGCGTTGGCGGGCGTGTTGTTTTCGTTGAGCTTGGCAAAACTTTCGGGCAGTAAATTATCTTTCGCCATCGAGTACAAAAGACGACTCACGCCGATATAATTTCCGATTAAGCCGGTCATAACTCCCGCGAAGACCGTTACGCCCAAAATTTTTATCCCCGTCTCGCCCATTGAAAAATTTATCGCGTAGGCAGTCGGCAAAGATTCAAAACCGCTCAAATTTCCCAAATGCAAAATGTAAGAAACCCAAGTGTCGAACCTTTCCGGCAAAACCGAAACAGCCACCTCCGCCAAAATTAAATACGCGATAAAGCCCGTGAAAATTGCCGAAGTCATTATTTTGAAAGATTTTTTCGGCGAAAAATTAAATTCTTCCACAGAGTGCGAAACCGATTCAAAGCCGACGAACGCCCAAGGAGCAAGCGCAATTATTTCAAAAATTTGTGTGAAAGAATGGCTCTTCGGAAAAAAAGCCGGCTCAAAAGTTTTCAGCCCGCCTTGATGATCGCTCAACGCGTCGCAGGCACAAATTAAAATTCCCGCAATCAAAAGGCAAGAAAAAAAAGTTTGAATGATTCCCGCCTCTTTTTTCCTGCCGACACATAAAAGCCCGCAAATTAAAATAGCGAAAATCGACAGGCAAACTTCGGCAAGATAAACGTCGTAACCCGCGATTGTGTAAAGATAACCGAATTGAAAAGTTTCGCCCAAAAATTTCCGCGCGATAACCGCCAAAGCCGTCGCGTTTGCCCAAATTATCGCGATGTAAGTCAAAATTAAAAACCACGAACTCAAAAAGCCGTGATCGTAGCCGAAAATTTTTTTCGAGTAAGAGAAAATTCCGCCCGCGTCGGGGATTCGATTCATCATAAAATGATAATTCGCCGCGATAATTACCATGACAATCGAGCCGAGAAAAAGTCCCGCCGCAGTTCCAAAAGGTCCCGCAGTCGGCAAAAAAGTTGTGCCGGGCATGACAAACGCGCCCCAGCCCACACTGCAACCGAACGCCAACGCCCAAACTTCGAGCGGCGACAAATATTTTCTCAAGCCCGGAATTTCTTTCTGCGACTCGTCAATCTTCGTTTCCAAAATTTTTTGCTCCCTAAAAACAAATTCGTGTTATTATACATTGACTGCGCGTCCTTCTTCAAGCCGAAAAAATTTTTGAGGTGATTTTTTTGCTGTCAATTTATGTTCACATTCCCTTTTGCCGAAAAAAATGCAACTATTGCGCGTTTAATTCAAAAGTCGGTGACGAAAGCGAAATTGAAAATTACGTTGACGCGCTGATTAAAGAAATCTCACTAACCACTAACCACTTTCCACTTTCCACTATCTATTTCGGCGGCGGCACTCCGACCGTTTTAAAAATTTCTCAACTTGAAAAAATTTTCCGCGCTCTTGAAAAAAAATTTAATTTTGATTCAAAAACTGAAATCACGATTGAAGCGAACCCCGGCACCGTCGATAAAAATTTTTTGCACGATTTAAAAAAAATCGGTTTTAATCGGTTGAGTATCGGCGTGCAAAGTTTTGACGATAAAATTTTAAAAATTCTCGGCAGGATTCACGATTCAAAAACTGCAGTTGAAACGGTCGAGACTGCGAAAAAATTTTTTGACAATATCAGCGTGGATTTAATGTACGCTCTGCCCGAACAAAAATTTTCGGATTTAAAAAATTCTGTCGAACTTGCCGCCGCGCTTGACGTTCAGCATATTTCGATTTACGGTCTGGAAATTGAGGAAGGCACAAATTTTTATAAACTTCGCGCAGAAAAAAAATTAAATTTGCCCGACGATGAAACTTGCGAAAAAATGTATAACTTTATCGTCGAAAAACTTCACGCGCTCGGTTTTGAAAGATATGAAATAAGTAATTTTGCAAAAAAAAATTTTGAAAGTCGGCACAATCTCGGCTACTGGACGGGCAGAAAATATCTCGGATTCGGAGCGGGTGCGCACAGTTACAACGAAAAAATCCGCACGTCGAACATTTGCAACGTTGCGGATTACACGAAAAAAATTTTTGCGGGCGAAAGTGTTTCTGAAGTCGAAGAAATTGTCACGAAAAAGGCCGCAATGGAAGAATTTTGCTTTCTCGGGTTGCGGACGGCGGCGGGAATTTCTGCAGAAAAATTTTTTGAGAAATTCGGCGAAAATATTTTTGACGTTTATGAAAAAGTTATCGAAAAAAATATTTCGCTCGGTCTTCTAAAAAAACTTGGCGACAGAATTTTTTTGACTGAACGCGGAATGAAATTCGGTAACATTGTCTTTGCAGATTTTTTAATTTAAGCCGATAAAATTTATTCTGAAGCAGGCAAATTTTTTAAAAGATTCGCCATTTCAATCGCCGACATTGCCGCGTCAGAACCTTTGTTTCCCGCCTTAGTTCCCGCGCGTTCAATCGCCTGTTGAATATTTTCAGTCGTAACCACGCCGAAAATCACGGGGATTTCAGTTTGCAAACCGACCGCCGCAATTCCTTTTGAAACTTCATTGCAGACGTAATCGTAATGAGTGGTTGCGCCGCGAATGACTGCGCCGAGACAAATCACCGCGTCAAATTTTTTAGATTCAGCCATTTTTTTCGCAACGAGAGGAATTTCAAAACTGCCCGGCACCCATGCGACGGAAATATTTTCTTCTTCGACCTCGTGACGCTTTAAAACGTCCAACGCGCCGCCCAAAAGTTTGCTCGTGATAAATTCGTTGAAACGCGCGACGACAATCGCAATTTTCAGACCGCGCCCGCTCATTTGCCCTTCGTAAATTTTCATTTTTTGTCCTCCTCAAAAACGTGACCCATTTTAGTTTTTTTGACGCACAAATATTTTTTGTCGAACTCCGTCGGCTCAATGACAATCGGAACTCTTTCAACAATTTTTAAGCCGTACCCCTCAAGCCCCGCACGTTTCGCCGGATTGTTCGTCAAAAGCCTTATCGAAGTCAAACCCAAGTCGGATAAAATTTGTGCACCGATTCCGTAATCCCGTAAATCCGGCTTAAAGCCCAACAAAATATTTGCCTCGACCGTATCTTTTCCTTCGTCCTGCAGAGCATAGGCACGCATTTTGTTTGCAAGCCCGATTCCGCGCCCCTCCTGCCGCATGTAAAGCAAAACGCCTTCGCCTTCCGCCTCAATTCTTTTCAGAGCCGTTGCAAGCTGATCTCCGCAGTCGCAACGCAAAGAGCCGAGCGCGTCGCCAGTCAAACATTCCGAATGAACGCGAACCAAAACATTTTTCTTGCCTTCGACTTCGCCTTTGACAAGTGCCAGATGACATTTGCCGTCAAGAAGACTTTCATAGGCTTTGATGCGAAAAGTGCCGTACTTGCTGGGAAAATTCACGTCGGCAATTTTTTTGACAAATTTTTCCGTGCGGTTGCGATATTCGATTAAAGATTGAACGGTGATGATGTTTAAATTATGTTGAGCGGCGAAATTTTTTAATTTTTCCGTACGCATCATGTGACCGTCGTCGTCCATAATTTCGCAACAAAGTCCCGCCGGATAAAATCCCGCCAGCCTCGCCAAATCGGTTGTCGTTTCAGTGTGACCTGCCCGGCGCAAAACTCCGCCTTCGACACTGCGCAGAGGAAAAACATGACCGGGTCTTCTGAAACTCGCGGGCTTTGCATTTTTATCAAGCAAAAGTTTAATCGTGCGGCAACGCTCGTAAGCAGAAATTCCCGTTTCCGTGTCGTAAGCGTCGATAGAAACTGTGAAAGCCGTCTCGTGATTGTCGGTGTTGTTGACGACCATTTGCGTAATCTGAAGTTCGTCCAACCTCGCGCCGTCAATCGGCGTGCAAATTAAACCTTTCGCATAAGTCGCCATAAAATTTATCTGCTCGGGAGTGACCGTCTGAGCCGCGCAAATTAAATCGCCCTCGTTCTCCCTGTCCTCGTCGTCAACTACAACAATCATCTTGCCGTTTTTAATGTCGTCGATTGCCTGTTCGACCGTTGCAAAATCGCTCATAAAATTTTTACCTCCGATGCATAAATTTTAAATTTTTCGGTATTTTGCAGTGATTTTATTATAACATAAAAAAACCCTTCGAGAAAATTTTTCCCGAAGGGTTGAATTTATTTAGGCGAAAAATTTATTTCGTCAAGAATTATTTTCTGGTCCAGTTGCCGGA
>CAJOCT010000050.1:0-14558 GCA_905236725.1 uncultured Selenomonadaceae bacterium
CCTGATTTACTCTTTGGCAAATGATCCGTAAGTTCATAAATCATAATTCATCACCTGATTTGAATTTTATAGTGTAATTTTTGATTTGTCCACACTTCCTAGCAGCCTAAAAAAGTCCAAGAACTCAGAACAAAAATTTTTTTTATCTCGGCAGTCGTCGGGATTTTTTTTGAATTGAAAAAGTTTTTTTCTTGTAAAAAATTAAATTCTGTGATAGTCTTCGCGAAGTTCATTGAAGATAAAAAAATTTTGTCGAAAAAAGATTTGAGCAGGTTTTTGAGGTTTGACGATGGGCAAGAGTTTTACTTTTCGTTGCAAAGAGTGCGGACACAATTTGAAATTTTATTTCGGTACCGGCGCGATGTATCCGGAAAAGTATCAGGAAATTTTAAACGACGCACTGATTGGAAATCTTGGTGCGCAGATTCAACAATTTTTGATAGAAAATCCTTCCGGCGCGATAGACATTTCGAGAGTTTTGGCGAACTGCGAAAACTGCGGTCATCACGAAATGGTCAGAGATTTGACGATGTATTTGCCGCAAGAAAATTTTTCTCAAGACAAAAGTTATCCTTTGCCTTTTGAGTTTGAGAAAAATTATAAAATTTTCGCGAAGTATAATCACAAGTGCAGTTATTGCGGCGAACCTGTCGAAGTCGTCACGGCGGATAATTTTTTCGACCGAAAAATAAAATTGCGTTGCCCGAATTGTGAATCCGAAATGTTGCCGAAAAAATCCGCGCCCAAACATTGGGATTAAATTTTTAAAATTCTCTTCAGCAATGAGGAGAATTTTTTTTTTCAAGAAAATTTTTTAGGAGGGCGGCAGGGATTTTATTTTGATTTATAGAATTTTCAGCGCAAGAAAAAAAAATATTGCAAGGCGGAGAATGAAAAGCGGGTGAGTATTGTTGGAAAAAGTCAAAGTTATGATAGTCGACGATTCCAAAGTCAGTCGAACAATATTGGCAAATCATTTATCCAGAACAAATTTTGAAGTCGTCGCAATGGCAAAGGACGCGTCGGACGCTCTTCTACTTTACAAAGAGCACAATCCGGATATTGTTACGATGGATATGAATTTGCCGGACTCGGACGGGATAGAGTGCAGCAGAAGAATTCGCGCGATCGATCCCGAAGCAAAAATTGTCATGATAAGCGCAATGAGAGATACAAATTTAGTCGCACGCGGCAAAGAAGTCGGCATCGGAGCGTTTTTGCAAAAACCTGTCAGCACCAACGAAATAATCGACGCACTGATGACGCTTTGTCAAAAAAAAGTCAGCCAAGTCGCAATGCTTAGAGAATCTTACGCGAAAATTTTTGTACACTCACTGCGACAGGGAATTTTTGAAATGCTCGGTGTCAGAGTTGATCCGACACTTGAGCTTTACGAAAAAAAATATCTGGACGTGAACGGAATCGCCGTAATAATCGGCTTGACCGGAACGCCGAACGGCAGGGCAATTACTTACATGTCGAAAGACACAATGAAAAATTATTCTGCCAAAATGCTCGGCACGGACGATTTAACCGAAGACGAAATTCAAGACGCGGTGGAAGAGGCGGCAAACATCATCATCGGGCATGGAGTTTCCAACGTGAACGACGTTTTCAAAGATAAAGAACTGCGAATAACGCCGCCCGGCACAATTTGCGGCGCGGGTATCAGGGTGGCGAGTCCAAAGTTGACCACTTTCAAACTCACGGCTTCAACAGATTTCGGCGACATTTGCGTTAATGTCGGCTTTGCGGAAGGAGAATGATATAGTGGATGCGAAACTCGTTAATCCTTTTATAGACGCGTTTATGGCTGTGATGCCGCAGATAGGCTTCCCAACGCCTAAACGAACCAAAGTTTACTTGCAAGACAAAAACGCAATCAGCGCGGGCGTGGTTGTCATGGTCGGCTTTACAAAACAAATGCGCGGCAACGTCGTTTACAACATGGACGAAGACACGGCAAAGTTTATCGCCTCAACAATGATGATGGGAATGCCCGTAAGCGAATTTGATGCAATGGCTCAAAGTGCAATCTGCGAACTTTCCAATATGCTTTCCGCCAATTCCGCAACAAATTTAACGCAGATGGGTTTGGAAGTCGATATTTCCACGCCTAATTTGACGATCGGGCAGGGTTTCTCAATCAAAATAAGCGAGGGACAGTATTTGACTATTGAAATGGATTTGGGCGGTCACAAGGTCGATATTGCAATCGCCGTCGATCGAAATAATTAGTTTTTGGTGAATGAAAAAAAATATTTTTTTAGGCGGGAGGTTGCGGACTTTCCGCATTTTTCTTTACAAAAATTTTTTTACGGAGATGATAATATGAGCAGTTTCACAATTTATACGGACGGCTCATGCTTAAATAATCCCGGCCCCGGCGGCTGGGCGGCTGTCATTACCGACAACGTAACCGGCGAGCGCGAAGAAATTTCCGGCGGCGTAAAATACACGACAAATAACCGAATGGAATTGATGGCGGCGATTTCCGCTCTAGAAAAAACAGATGAAGGTGACAGCGCGGAAATTTTCACCGACAGCGCGTATTTGAAAAAGGCTTTTAATGACGGCTGGCTTGAAAATTGGAAACGTAACGGCTGGATTACCACGAACAAAAAAAATGTTTCCAATCAAGATTTATGGCAGGAACTTGACGAGTTAGTTTCCAAACGCGATGTGGTTTTCAGGTGGGTCAAGGGGCATTCGGGAACTTCCGGAAATGAATGGTGCGACAAACTTGCACGAGCCGCCGCAGTCAACAGCGTCATAAAAAACAGTAACGAGGACAAAACCGAAACTTTGAAGTTGACCGATTCCCTTTTTGGCGAAGATTTTAATTTGCCGACCAAATATCTTAAAATCGCGAAAAAACTTCAAATGAAAAAATATCGACAAGAATTTAATTTTTTCGTCGCGGAAGGCTTGAGACTTTGCGAAATGGCGTTGAGTTCGACGAAAATCGAATTTGGCTTTTTCACCGAAGAATTTTTGAAAAATGAACGCGCGGAAGAACTCGTCAAAAAATTGCAAGTCCTTACAAAACTTTACAAAATTCCTTCCGACACCTTCGACAAAATCAGCGACACCCAAACGCCGCAAGGAATTTTGCTTGTCCTTCGTCAAAATTTATCGACACCCGAAGACGTTGCGAAAAAATCGCCGATAATCGTTTTGGACGGAGTGCAAGACCCCGGCAACGTCGGAACAATTTTGCGAACGGCAGAGGCTTTCGACTGCGCGGTAATTCTTCTGGAAGGCTCGGCAGATATTTATAACTCAAAAGTCGTGCGCTCGTCGATGGGGGCAATTTTTTCCCTGCCCGTTGCGTTGATGACGCGAGAAGAATTTTTAAACTTCGCGCAGATAAAAAAATTTGAAGTTTCGGCAACAGTTTTAGATCCTTCTGCGAAAATTTATTTTAAGCACAAATTCAAGAAAAAATCCGCAATCGTCTTCGGCAGCGAAGCGAACGGAGTATCAGAAGAAGTTTCCGACTCGGCGAAAAAAATTTTTATCCCTATGCAAGGCA
The DNA here is from genome assembly GCA_905236725.1 of uncultured Selenomonadaceae bacterium. Taxonomy (GTDB): domain Bacteria; phylum Bacillota; class Negativicutes; order Selenomonadales; family Selenomonadaceae; genus Quinella. The sequence goes on from CAJOCT010000050.1 coordinate 3,536, forward strand.
CTGCAGAAAGTTTAAACGTTTCGACGGCGGCGGGAATAATTATTTCAGAAATCGTTCGACAAAGAAGTTAGGAGGCAATTTTTATGATAGAAAAAGGAATAATTTTGGCGGGAGGCTCGGGAACAAGACTTTATCCGTTGACCGAAGTCGTATCAAAACAACTGATGCCAATTTTCGACAAGCCGATGATTTATTATCCGCTGTCGACTTTAATGTTGGCGGGGATTCGCGAAATTTTGATAATCACCACGCCGCAAGACAATCATTTGTTCAAAGCACTTTTGGGCGACGGCTCGCAACTCGGCTTGAAAATCGAATACGCCGTTCAGCCGAAACCCGAAGGACTTGCTCAAGCATTTTTAATCGGCGAAGAATTTATCGCGGGCGAAGGTTGCGCTCTGGTTTTGGGCGATAATATTTTTTACGGCTCGGACTTCGCGAAACTTGTTCAAAATGCCGCAAATTACGATGACGGCGCGACGGTTTTCGCTTATTACGTCAACGACCCCGAAAGTTACGGCGTTGTCGAATTTAACCGCGAAACCGGCAAGGCGATAAGTCTTGAAGAAAAGCCGAAAAATCCCCGCTCGAATTACGCGGTCACGGGACTTTATTTTTATGACAAGGACATTGTCAACGTTGCCAAGTCGATTAAACCTTCTGCGCGAGGCGAATTGGAAATTACCGACGTGAATAAAATTTATCTTGAGCGCCGGAAGTTGAGAGTTGAAAAAATGCGGCGCGGTTATGCTTGGCTTGATACCGGCACTCACGAATCACTTTTGCAGGCGGGCGCGTTCGTCCACACGATTCAAACGCGGCAGGGCTTAAAAATTTCCTGCATCGAAGAAATCGCCTATCGAATGGGTTACATCGATTCCGAACAACTTTTAAAACTCGCCGAACCTTTGGCGAAAAATGAGTACGGCAAATATTTAATCCGGCTTGCACAAAAATAATTTTCGGGAGGGAATTTTTTATGGCAGTTTCAATAGAACAGGCAATCTTTGCTTTGCGCAATCTTTTGGAAGAAAATGGCTTTCGCTATAACTTTGACGAAAACCGCAATGCAATTTCACTGAATTTTTCTTTAGATAAATCAAAATTGGCTTCGGTGAGAATTTTAATTCGCGTTGTGCCGAGCCAAACAGACCCTGATAATTGCTTCAGAATTACGAGTTTCGGCGTAATCGGGATTAAAGCGGACGAAGATTCTATCGCCGAAATGTCAGAGTTTTTGCACCGCGTAAATTACGGAATGATTTTCGGTTGCTTTGAGCTGGATTATGACGACGGCGAAATTCGTTTCAGAATCAGCTTAAATTGCAATGACGGCTTGCCCGGTCCGAGCGTTTTGGAAGATCTTTGGGATTTGCCCGCGATGATGGCTGAACGTTACGGCAACGGAATTATTGCCGTGAGTATGGGAATGCTCTCGGCTGAAGAGGCGATTAAGCGCATTGAAGGCGAATAAATTGGAGGGAAAAATTTTATGAATGTTATTGAAACAAATTTGAAAGGCGTTTTTATCATTGAGCCGCAAGTTTTTGGGGACAACCGCGGCTGGTTTATGGAAACTTGGTCAAAGGTTAAACTCGAAGGCGCGGGCTTGAATTTTGATTTCGTGCAGGACAATCAGTCATATTCCGCGCAAAAAGGAACTCTGCGCGGTCTTCATTATCAGCTTAACCCGATGAGTCAGGCAAAAATTGTTCGTTGCACTCGCGGAACTTTACTTGACGTTGCGGTTGATATTCGCAAAAATTCCCCGCAGTTTGCAAAGTGGACGAGCGTAATTTTGTCCGCAGAAAATAAAAAGCAATTTTTAATTCCGCGCGGCTTTGCTCACGGATTTTTGACTTTGACTGATGATGTTGAAATTCAATATAAAGCGGATAATTATTATGCGCCGCAGTGCGACGGAAATATTCGTTGGGACGATCCGCAAATTAAAATCGATTGGCCTTTTGAGCCGACAATTTTATCCGACAAAGATAAAAACGCTCCGACTTTGGCCGAAAGAATCGACCGTTCCGAATTGAATTTTATTTTTCAGGAGGATTGAGTTATGAAAATTGTTGTGACGGGCGGCGCGGGTTTTATCGGCGGCAATTTCGTTTATTACCTGCTGAAAAATCACGCGGAAGATTTTGTCATTTGTTACGATAAACTTACTTACGCGGGAAATTTGGAAACTCTTGAGGACGCGCTCAAAAACAAAAATTTTAAATTTGTTAAGGGCGACATTTCCAACCGCGCAGAAGTTTATAAACTTTTCGAGGAAGAAAAACCTGATGTAATTGTAAATTTTGCGGCGGAAAGTCACGTTGACCGTTCTATCGAAGACCCAGAACTTTTTTTGCGGACGAATATTATCGGCACTTCAATTTTGCTTGACGCTTGCAAAAAATTCGGCATAAAAAGATTTCATCAAGTTTCGACTGACGAAGTTTACGGCGATTTGCCTTTAGATCGTCCCGATTTATTTTTCACCGAAAAAACAAATTTGCACACGTCCAGCCCGTATTCCGCAAGTAAGGCGTCGGCTGATTTACTCGTGCAGGCTTACAGCAGGACTTATCAAATTCCCGCAACGATTTCGCGCTGTTCAAATAATTACGGCCCTTATCACTTCCCCGAAAAACTTATTCCGCTGATGATTATCAATGCGCTGAATGAAAAAAAATTGCCGGTTTACGGGAAAGGGATTAACGTCCGCGATTGGCTTTACGTCGAAGATCATTGCTCGGCGATTGATTTAATTATTCGCAACGGCAAGGTCGGCGAAATTTATAACGTCGGCGGTCACAATGAAAAAACTAACATTGATGTCGTCAAAACGATTTTAAAAATTCTCGGCAAGAGTGAAGACTTAATCGAATTTGTTACGGACAGAAAAGGCCACGATCAGCGTTATGCAATCGACCCGACGAAAATTGAAACCGAACTCGGCTGGACTCCCAAAACAAAATTCGACGACGGCATCAAAAAAACTGTCGACTGGTATCTGAAAAATAAATCTTGGTGGGAAAAAATTATCAGCGGCGAATATCAAAATTATTATTCCAAAATGTACGAACATAGGTTATAGTGGACAGCGGATAGGGATTAGAAAAACTGTAACCTGTTCACTGTCCGCTAAAAAATTTACCGAAGGGAAATTTTTTTATGGCGAAGCAAAAAAATAATCCGAATAAAATCAATCCGAATAAACTTGTCACCGTCACAAATCCGAAGGCGTTGATTGTCGTCGATATGCAAAACGATTTTGTTGACGGCTCACTCGGCACGAAAGAGGCAGTCGAAATGTTGCCGCGCCTGATTGAAAAACTTGAGCGGGTGACGGCGGAGGGCAAGACCGATATAATTTTTACGCAGGACACTCACGGCGAAAATTATCTTGATACGCAGGAAGGAAAACTTTTGCCGATCGTTCATTGCGTAAAAAAAACTCGCGGCTGGGAAATTGTTCCCGAACTCGAAGAATTTGTCGAAAAAGCACGCGAAGTTATAGAAAAAAAATCTTTCGGCTCAACTCGCCTGCCGACTTTGCTCAAACCTTACGAAGAAGTTGAATTTGTCGGGCTGTGTACCGATATTTGCGTAATTTCCAACGCGCTTTTGGTCAAGGCGTTTTATCCCGAACAAAAAGTCAGTGTCGATGCAAATTGTTGCGCGGGAAGTTCTTCTGAAAATCATCAAAAAGCCCTCGACGTTATGAAAAATTGTCAGTGCATTATCAAGAATTTCTGAAAAAAAATTTACAAAAAAATTTTTTGCTCGAAAGGGCAATTTTTTTTTGGAAACTGCATCAGACAAAAATTTTGGCAGAATCTTATTTTTGTGATATTATTGCGCCGCAAAATTTTTTACAGCAGATTTTTTCTTTAGGAGGCGGATAAATGTTTAACTTTTCCAAGAAAGATAAAGAGTTTTTCGATTTGTTCTGGGAGAATGCAAAATATTTCAATCACGGCGCGATTCTCTTGGACGAAATTATCAAAGACCCGAATAAATCGGCCGAACACAGAGACGAAATTTTGGCTCTTGAGGCATCCGCGGACAACGTCAATGAAAAAATTATCGCGAAGCTAAATTTGAGTTTCATAACTCCGATTGACCGCGAAGATATTTTTTCAATCGCGGGAGAACTTGCAACAGGTGTCGATATGCTTCACGACGCTCTGCAAAGAATTATGATGTATCACGCGGGACGGGCTACCGAAAAATCTGCGCGAATGACGAAACTTTTGGTGGAAAGTACAGGGCAACTCGTCAGGGCTTTTGAACTTATGGTGAGCATAAAAGACAATCAGCGCGGAATGTTGGACGCGGTCAGGCAGATTAGAGAGTTTGAGGACAGCGGAGACAATATTTTCCGCGAAGACATTGCCGCACTTTTCGACGAGGCTGAAATTGCCGCTCGCGAACACGGTGCAAGTAAAGCCGTCATTCATCTGATTAAGTGGAAAGATATTTTGGAAGACCTTGAGCAAACTCTTGACCATTGCAAAAAAATCGGCGATATGATTCAAGGAGTGGTTATGAAATATGGCTGAATTTCAGTTTTTAATTTTCACAGTGATAATTCTCGCGTTACTCTTCGACTTCATAAACGGCTTTCACGACACGGCAAACGCCATCGCAACTTCGGTTTCAACTCGCGCGCTTCACCCCTCGACTGCAATTTTAATGGCGGCCGGATTAAATTTTCTCGGCGCAATGATTTCGACGGGCGTTGCAAAAACTATCGGCGGCGATATTGTTTCAAGCGCGAATATCGTTGACGAAAAAGTTATCATCGCCGCGCTTATCGGAGCAATTATCTGGAATTTGGCGACGTGGTATTTCGGCATTCCGTCCAGTTCTTCGCACGCACTTGTCGGCGGACTTGTCGGCGCAGTTTTAATTTCCGTCGGTGCAAGCGGTCTGAATTGGAACGGTATCGGCAAAATTGTCGCCGCGTTGATTTTGTCCCCGCTCGTCGCAATCGTTACCGGAATTGTGATGATGAATTTAATGTTTATTTTTTTTGGCCGTTTCAGCCCGCACGCCGTCAATCAAAATTTTAAGCGTATGCAAATTTTATCTGCGGCGGCGATGAGTTTTTCTCACGGCTCTAACGATGCGCAAAAATCGATGGGCATTATCACTCTCGCGCTTTTCAGTGGCGGTTTTATTTCTGAATTTGAAGTTCCGACCTTCGTAAAAATTCTCTGCGCGACCGCAATGGCTTTCGGCACGGCGATGGGCGGCTGGCGAATTATTAAAACTGTCGGCGGAAAAATTTTTAAACTTGAGCCGATCTCGGGATTTTCCGCAGATTTAAATTCAGCGGCAGTAGTTTTTTCCGCAACTTTACTTCATTTGCCCGTCTCGACAACTCACGTCGTCAGCGGCTCGATTATGGGCGTCGGCACGGCAAAAAGAGTCAACGCGGTTCATTGGGGAGTCGCGCAGGATATGGTCAAAGCGTGGGTTATGACAATTCCGATAACCGCGGCAATCGGCGCGGCAGCATTTTTGGCAACGGATTTTGTTTTTTAGGAGGAAAATTTTTGCGTATAAGAAGAAAAAAAAATACCGTCGAAAATCTGAAAAATTTTTCGGATTTCGTCACGGTTGAAAATATCGGCGAAGAATTTAAAAATAATTGGCGAAAATTTTTTGACGAAAATAATTTGTCCCGCGAACTTTTTGTAGAACTCGGCACGGGCAAAGGCGATTTTATCACTCAACTCGCCGAAAAAAATCCCGATAAAAATTTTCTCGGTCTGGAAGTTGAAAGAGAAGTTATTTTAAAAGCCGCGCGAAAAATTCAAGAAAAAAATTTAAAAAATGTTCGACTCGTACTTTTCGATATAAATAAAATTTCCGAAATTTTTGCGGAAAACGAAGTTGACGGGATTTATATAAATTTTTGCGATCCTTGGCCGAAAAAAAGACACGCGAAACGAAGATTGACTCATATAAATTTTTTGGAGATGTACAAAAAAATTTTGAAGTCGGGCGGAGAAATTCATTTTAAGACGGATAATCGCGGACTTTTTGATTTTTCGCTTGAACAATTTCAGCTCGCAAATTTAAAAGTTCGTGACGTGAATTTCGATTTGCATTCAAATGAGCCGCCGGAAAATATCCGCACGGAATACGAAAATAAATTTTCCGCGCTCGGTACAAAAATAAATTCTTGTGTTATTCAATTTAAAAAAAAAGCGACGCAGATTTTTTTCGCGTCGCCATTTTTTTTAAATTTTTTCGCCTTTTAAAATCCAAGTCTGAACTTGATTTATTTTCACTTGAATTAAATCGCCGATTTTTTCTTCACCGTGCGGAAACAAAACCAATTTATTCGTCCGCGTCCGCCCCGTAAAAATATTTTTATCCGTCTTTGATTCGCCTTCGACCAACACTTCCAAAATTTTTCCCTGCAATTTTAAATTTTTTTCCAAACTGATTTTATTTTGAATTTTCATCAGTTCTTGCAGTCGTTGATGTTTAATTTCTTCGTCAACTTTTCCGTCGAAATTTACTGCAGGCGTGCCGCTCCGTTCGGAATAAATAAACGTGAACGCCATATCAAATTGAACTTCTTCGAGAAAATCCAAAGTTTTTTTGAAATCGTCGTCAGTTTCGCCGGGAAAACCGACAATTAAATCGGTCGTCAAACTTATTTCGGGAATTTTTTCGCGAATTTTTTTCACAAGTTCAAGATATTTTTCGACGGTGTAAACGCGATTCATTTTCTGCAAAATTTTATTTGAGCCGTACTGCACCGGCAAATGAATATGTTCGCAAATATTTTTTCCCGCCGCCATAACTTCGATAAGTTCGTCAGATAAATCTTTCGGGTGACTTGTCATAAATCTCAACCGCTCAAGTTTCGGAAATTTATCGACTTCGCTCAAAAGCTCCGCAAAATTTTTAGTTTTTAAATCTTTTCCGTAAGAATTTACATTTTGCCCGAGCAAAGTAATTTCTTTAAAACCTGCGTTCAAAGTTTCTTCGACTTCGGAAAAAATTTCTTCGGGCTTGCGACTTCTCTCGCGCCCTCGAACGTGCGGCACAATGCAATAAGTACAAAAATTATCGCAACCGTACATAATCGGCACGAAGGCGGAAATTTTTCCGTTTCTTATCGGAAAAATATTTTCGTCGTCAATCATTTTGCTGACATTTGAAACATCGACAAATTTTTTTCGCGCAGATTCAAAATTCTCGACAACTTTAACGAGTTCGCCGCGTTGACCTGTTCCCAAAACAAAATCGACGTGCGGACTGCGTTTTAAAATTTCTTCGCCGTCTTTTTGCGCAAGACAGCCCACAATCCCCAAAATCAAATTCGGATTGGAAAATTTATATTTCTTAAGCTCGCCGATCTTGCCGTTAATTTTGTCTTCCGCAGTTTCGCGCACGCAACAAGTATTTATCAAAATTAAATCCGCGTCAGAAAAATTTTCGGTCAAAGCGTAACCGATTTTTTTGAGTTGCCCTGCCATTCGCTCGGATTCGGCAACATTCATTTGGCAACCGTAAGTTAAAATTTTTAACTTTTTCTTCATAACTGAATTTGTCCTCACAAATCAAAATTTTGACAAATTTTATAAAAAAAATTTTTTTGCGTCAAATAAACTAAAAAAGGCTCTGAAAAAATCCAGAACCTGTTATTTTCAATGGCGCGTCCGGCGTGACTCGAACACGCGACCCACGGCTTAGAAGGCCGTTGCTCTATCCAACTGAGCTACGGACGCTTTCAAAATTTAACTTCGCAAGTATACATCATTACAATAATTCTGTCAAATATTAAAGTTTTTCTGAAATTGATAATAATCTCTCATTTTGTTATAATCAAAAAAATTTTTATGGGGTGATTTTCATGATAAATAATTGCAAAGCGGTTGAGATTGCGAAAAATATTTTTTGGGTCGGCGCAGTCGATTGGAATTTGAGAAATTTTCACGGCTACGAAACTTCTCGCGGCACGACTTACAACGCTTATTTGATTCTCGACGAAAAAGTTACTTTGATTGACACGGCGAAAATTGATTTTGCGGACGAATTTATTTCCAGAATTTCTTCGGTGATAAGTCCCGAAAAAATTGACGTGATTATTTCCAGCCACGTTGAACCGGATCATTCCGGAAGTTTGAAAAAAATCGCCGAACTTGCTCCGAACGCAGAAATTTTTACGACAAATCCCAACGGCCTGAAAGGTTTGACTGCGCGTTACGGAAATTTAAATTATAAGACCGTTAAAGCCGGCGATAAAATTTCTGTCGGTGAAAGAAGTTTACATTTTGTGCCGACTCCGATGTTGCACTGGCCCGATTCGATGGTTACTTATTGTCCCGAAGAAAAAATTTTGTTTTCCAACGATGCTTTCGGCGAACATTTGGCGACTTCGATGAGGTTTGACGACGAAAATAATTTGGATGTAATTTTGGCTGAGGCGAAAAAATATTACGCAAATATTTTGATGCCTTACGGTAAACAGGCGCAAATTGCGTTAAAAGCTCTCGGCGACTTGGAAATTAAAATGATTGCGACGGGGCACGGCGTTATTTGGCGGAAAAATATTTCTAAAATTATCGACTGTTATAAATTTTGGTCGAGTGATGAGCTTGAAAATCGCGCTTGCGTTGTTTTTGATTCGATGTGGCATTCAACAGAAATTATCGCGCAGACCATTACCGAAAGTTTCGCGAAGAAAAATATTCCCGCCGCATATTACGATTTAAAATTTACTCCGCTTTCAGATATTGTCACGGACGTTTTCAAGAGCAAATATTTAATTGTGGGTTCGCCTACGATAAACAGTCAAATGATGCCGACCGTTGCAAAATTTTTGAGTTATTTGAAAGGTCTTCAACCGCTCAAACACAAGGGTTTTGCATTCGGGAGTTTCGGTTGGAGCGGTCAAAGTATCCAATTTGTTGAGGACGAACTCAAAGAAATCGGAGTCGAAATTATTTTTGATAAAGTCAGACTTTCCAACGTGCCGACGATTGAACAACTTGATAAACTCGAAAAAGAAATTTTGGATTTAGAAATTTAAAATCGATAGAAATTTTATGAAATAAAAAAATCCCGCTTGATTCGGCGGGTTATTTTTTTTCACGAAAAAATTTTTTTTTACCCTGTCATAAAATTTTTTCTCGTGCATATAACGAAGCGAAAAGAAGATTTCAAAAAAATTTACAAACAGAAAGGAAGTTTTTAAAATGGCAAATCGCGAAGAAAATCTCAAAAAAATCAATGAACAGCTCGAACAGTTGACTGATGAACAACTTGAGCAGGTTGCAGGCGGAACTATTCCGCAAACAGCAGAGGACAGTCAATTTCTTTACAAACACGGACTTGTTGATGACTGGCACGGAACAGTTGCAATGACGTTCAGATGGGGAACTTTCAGCAAAGAAGTTGATGGCGGCTGGTCAAAAGCAGGTATTACTTGCGTAACAAATCCCAATCCTTTTAAAGATAATCTGTACTTTAAAGGCGGAAACCCAATTTCACGCGCGGAAGCCTACGACATTGTTGAAAAAAATTTCAAACTTGTTCGTGACATTTAAAATTTAATCTCGGCAAACAAAAAAATAAAAAAATCCCTTCGGCAATTCGTTGGGATTTTTTTATTTCACAGAAAAAATTTTTTGTCATAATTTTATAAGTCGTGCATATAATGAAATGAAAAATTTTTAGGAGGTCGATTAAAATGGCAACTCGTGAAGAAAATTTGAAAAAAATCAGTGCGGAGCTCGAAAAGTTGAGCGACGACGAACTCGAACAAGTTGCAGGCGGAAGTATCAGAGATACTACCGGCGACAGCGAGATTCTTTATGATTATGGTTGTATGGATGAATATTTTTCAACTGTACCTGCGACGTTTCATTGGAAGACAAAAAGTGCGGCAGTTGATGCAGGCTGGGCGAGAGCAGGAATTACTTGCGTGACAAAACCTTTTGGCGATAATCAGTATTTTCTCAATGGCAAGGAAATTTCACGCGACGAGGCTCATGCTCATTTGAAAGTAAATTTCAAAAGAATTCACAATGTCAGTGGTTCGTAAAATTATTATTTTTACAGAAAAATTTTTATAGGAGATGATTAAAATGGCAAATCGCGATGAAAATTTGAAAAAAATCAACGCCGAACTTGAAAAATTGAGCGATGAGGAACTTGAAAATGTTGCAGGCGGAAATATCAGTGAAACCGTGGAAGACAGCCGAATTCTTTTCGATCATGGGCTTATGGAGGACAGTTTAGGACCGCTTAACGTGTTTTTAGATTGGGTAAATGAAAGTCGGTTAGTTGATGAAGGCTGGTCAAAAGCAGGAATTACTTGCGTAACAAAATTTGCTAAAAGTAACCAATATTTTGTTGCCGGAAAAGAAATTACACGCGATGAAGCTATTAAAATTATGAAATCCAAATTTCCTCAAGTTCGTTGGTAAAATTTAATTTCGGCAAAAAATTTATAGCGGCTTGAGTGATTCGCCGAAATTTTTTTTGTCATAAAAATATTTTTCGTGCATATAATGAAGTGAAAAAATTTTAAGGAGGAATGAAAAATGGCAAATCGCGAAGAAAATCTCAAAAAAATCAATGACGAGCTCGAAAAATTGAGCGATGAGCAACTTGACAACGTTGCGGGCGGTACCATCGGTCAAACTGCCGGAGACAGTCAGATTCTTTACGATTACGGGCTTATGGACAGATATTACGGAACTATTCCCGTGATGTTTTATTGGAAGTCAAAAAGCGCGGAAGTTGATGCGGGATGGTCGAAAGCGGGAATTACTTGCGTTACAGCTCCTACGAGTGATAACAAGTATTTCATGAATGGAAAGGAAATTTCGCGCGGCGAGGCTTACGATCATTTGAAAAAAAATTTTAAAAGAATTCATCAAATCAGCGATGATTGATTTTAACCTTGATTAGCAAGAAATCCCCCACTTCTACAAGTGGCGGGATGAATTGCGCTTGACACGCTAAAATCATTACAGTAGAATTCAGGCGTTGC
>CAJOCT010000050.1:14584-22368 GCA_905236725.1 uncultured Selenomonadaceae bacterium
TCACGCCTGTGGAGACTATGTAAGACGCGATACTTGCTATCGTGCAACAGCCGATGAAGCAGGAAGCTCCGACTTCTTTAAGTCGGAGTACCTTCACTTAAATCTCAACAAAAAAAATCCCAGTGGCAAAAAGTCGTCGGGATTTTTTTTATTTTCACGAAAAATATTTTTTCATGAGTTCGTCGATAAAAAGCGGTTCCGAATAAAAATTTCCCTGCATTGAAATAACCGGAAATTCTCGGATAATATCGCGGATTTCTTTCGACGCAACACCTTTAATACAAACATCCGTCCCAAGTTCCGCCGCCATATTCGTCAAATGCTGAACGATACATCTGTTGCCGGAATTTTTTTCAATTTCGGCAATATATTTTTTTTCGGGCTTGATATATTCCGGCTTGAGCATCTGTAAAAAATCAATCGAGGCAACTCCGCCGCCGAAATCGTCGAGCAAACAGCGAATATTTAAATTTTTCAGGTCGTAAATAACGGATTTTAAAATTTCGGGAACAATTTGCCGACAATGCGCCGTAAGTTCAAAGCAAAGATTTTTCAGCGGAAAATTTAATCGATTCGCTATTTTGACAAGTTCTTCAACCAAAAATTCGTCAGTTATCTGCGCGGGAGCAACGTTTATCGAAACAATTAAATTCGGATTTTTTTCAAGCATTTGCAAGCCGTCAATCATTGCGCGTTTAAAAATCCAGTAGCCTAACTCTTGAAAGACAAAATCGCGCTCAATGGCGGGAATATAATTGCCGGGGGAAATTTCTCCGAATTTTTTATCGTGCCAAGACAAAAGAGCCTCAACCGCGACAATTTTTTCAGTCTTCGCTGAAACAATCGGCTGATAACGAAGTGAAAAGCCCTTGCAGTCCATAACAATACAATTTCGCACTTCGTTGACCAATTCGAGAGATTTTTTTGTATCCCGCCCGAATGCACCGTTATAATTTACAAGTTTTCCGTTTCGGCGAGTTTTTGAGTTGTGATAAGCGAGATTCAAGCAAGAATAAATCGTGCGATCGTCAATCGTCGCATTTCCGTCATAAGAAATCATTCCGCCGCTCAAAACCAAAACCTGTCGCCCGCTGTCAATAGAAATTCCGCCAAGAGCCGTGCGCCGAACTTTTTCAAACCTGTCGGCAATTTCTTCTGGTGAAAGATTTTCAGTCAAAAAAGCGAATTTTGCGCCGTCCATTCGATAAACAGTACCGTCTTGCGCAAAATTTTCCTGCAAAAGCCAACTCAAATACTGCAAAACCCTGTTGCCGTAACTGTAACCGTGAGCATCGTTAAGCGCACTCATTTTTCCGATACCGATTAAAATTATCGTGCAAGATTTTTTCAGTTCGATAACGGCGGAAAGGTCTTGAAAAAAACCGTACTCGTTGCGCAAAACCGTAACTTGATCCGTGTTTTCAGTCAAACCCTCGTTAATCATCATTCCGCCGACAAATTCCGCCTTGCCGTCCGCGTCGCGAATAACCGCGCCGATGTGCCTTGTTGAAGCGTAACTGCCGTCTTTTAGCAAAACGCGATAACTTATGTCATAGGCTTTTGAATCTCCCGCGATAAGGTCGCGCATAACATTTTTATACCGATAGCGATCTTCGGGGTGAATATGTTCCAACCATTTTTTCGAGTCATGACTGATATATTCGGGAAAACCGAAAAGTTTTGCGAAAGCCGGACTGTATCGCGTCATTTCTCTTTTCACATCATACAAAGAAACATATTCACTGCGCCCGATAAGCGAAAACGCATCAAATAAATCAGCCGCTATTTTATTTTCTTCGACATCTGAATCAAATTTCAACATTCAAAACCCTTCATTTCTCCCAATTCGCCAATCTTAATTTTTATTCTATTCATTCCAACTTTTTTTGTCAAATACGGCGCGATTATTTTACGTGGAGCAAAAAAATTTTTTAAAATGAGATTTATTATTGCAATTTGTCATTAGAGTGGCGTATAATTTGTGCCAAAATTTAAGAATTGGAGTCTGAAAGAGTATGCATTATGCATTTCTGATAATATTTTTAGTTTTTTTATTAAGCGCAAGTGATTTGAATACTGCATCGGCGGCCGTTAAACTAGGCGACAGAGGCGAAGAGGTTCGCGAAGTTCAAGTTTGTCTGATAGCTCAAGAACTTTTAAGCGGCGAAGCGGACGGAATTTGCGGACCTGCAACTGTTGAAGCAATAAAAGAATTTCAAACGGCTGTGGGTTTGCCTGCGGACGGAATTTGCGGCGAATCAACCTTCAGGCTTTTGCATGCGGCGGCTTATGGCGAGATTGACATAACAAATTTTATGGTTGAAGAAAATGAAAATTCCCCTCAAGCCGAAATTCCAAGTCAAAATGATTCTTACGCTGAAATCGGAGACGTAATTAAACAGGGAATGCACGGTCCCGGCGTTACAAACTTGCAAAATAAACTTATAGAACTGGGTTTTTTGACAGGTTATGCCGACGGAATTTGCGGCGAAGCGACCGTGTCGGCTTTAAAAGATTTTCAAGCAAGTGCAGGAATGAACGCCGACGGAGTTTGCGGAATTATGACTTACGCGGCTCTGGAAGATTATCAATATTCGGGCGGCAATTTTGAATCGGAGACTTCCGACGAAGATTCTTTTCTATCCCAACAGGCGATTACAGTCGAGGCGACCGCTTACAGCGCGGAAGAAATGAACAGTCTTACAGCTTCAGGAACTTACGTCCGCCACGGTATAATTGCCGTAGATCCCCGAATAATTCCACTGGGGACGCGCGTTTATATTCCGGGTTATGGCGTGGCCGTTGCTGAAGATACGGGTGGCAGCATTATAGGCAACAGAATCGACATAGCTTTTGACAGTTACGCGGAAGCTGTAAGTTTCGGGCGACAAATCATTGAAATCTATATAATCAGCGATTAAATAAGGACGGAAACAAAATGTTTGACGACGAAGATTACTTGAAACAAAAATTTCGAGATTTTCTAAAAGACGAATTTGAAGAGTTACAACAGCATAAATTGCGTTTTCTGGCTCTATTTTTTTCTCTGTTGCTGTCGATGGCATTGCTATTTATGGATGACGGTGCAGAAACTGTTGAGGTAAGCAATACTTCACACATTGAAGAAATTTCTGATGATACAGCGGAAGAAAATGCTAAAACCGATAAAAAAACTTCGGATAAAACAGTTATATCTGTAAAAAAAGATTCGACCGAATCAAAACGCGAAAAAGTTGTTGCTGTGTTGGGAGCAACAAATTCTGATAAATTATACATCGGAGACCCCTTTCAATCTGAAGAAGACTTGCCTTCGGAAGTTCAACAAAATCCTGTAGAAATAGCAAGTATACCTCAACAAGTTCCGATAATTCCGCCTCAACTTCCTCCAATTCCCGATCAAATTCAAAATCTGCCACCAATCCCTTCCGTTGTGCCGCAAATAACAGAAACTGCAGTTGAACCTATAAAAACTGTTGAACAAGAATTTATTTTGACAGGTACAGCTATAAATTTTGATAAAAAATCAGCTGTTGTACAAAAAATTTCCACCGCACAAGGTCAAAATGCACGCGTGGAAAACTTAATTCTAAATGTTGGCGACTCCCTTGACGGACATCAAATTGTCGACATAACCCCTTCTGCCGTATTCTTTGATGACGGTCACAGGATAAATTCAAATTATTTAAGAAGTGATGTTTCAATCGTTACAGATAAAACCGACGTTGAAATTGAAGATACACCTACAAAATATACTGAAATTTCGATAAATCCTGTGAGTATTTCGGATTCCGATATACCTGTTATTCCCGATGGTGTTGACGAATATAATGAAGAGTTACCCGATGAAAATGATTTCAAAATTTCTGATGTTGAAGTAGAAACTGACGTTCCTGTTGAAAATGTTCAAAACATCATTCAAGTTAATGATGAAAATTTGGATTTAAATTCAAGTATAACAGATAAATTAACAGATAATGATAAAAATGCGACTAATATCGAAATCGAAATTCCTGTAGACAGCGATATTGATACTTCAGAAAATAACATCGATTTACCGTTTAATGTACAAGCGGATTCTTTTGCTTCGGGCAATAATTCTCCATAAAAAAATCTCCACTATCTGGAGATTTCACTCAATTATTAAAGTATATCTGTAAATTTATTCCTATCTGCCAACAAATTCATTTTAGCAATGATTTTTTTTCGCTCATTTAAATCAATTTCTGCCGTTAAAATTTGTTCTCCTGTGCCACTTTCGGCGATTGTCTCCCCTGCAGGATTTACGATTTCAGATTTTCCCGCGCTGTTTGCAAAAACTACAAAAATTTGATTTTCAATCGCTCGTGCTTTGGTCAAGATTTGTCGAGGTTGTAATCTTTGCAAACTCCACGCAGCAGAACAAAATAAAACTTCGATATTATTTAGGGCGATTTTTCTGATAAATTCGGGAAAACGCAAGTCATAACAGATAATTATTCCACATTTTACGCCGTCCAATTCAAATGTAACAAAATTCTTTCCTGCGGAAAAAATTTTTTCTTCATCGGCAAAACTGAACAGATGCGCTTTATCGTAGAGTGCAATAATTTCGCCGTTTCTTTTTGAGACAATGCAACGATTGAAAAATTTGCCTTCAATTTCTGCGATAACGGATCCCGCAATTATGTTTACGCCAAATTTTTTCGCCATTTCACAGATGAATTTTGTGGTATTTTCACCGTTAACATCAGCAAAATTATTTACGGGAGTGGGATAGTATCCCGTGGACCACAACTCAGGCAAAATTAAAACATCGGAATTTTTCGCGTATTCAATCATTTTACCGGCTGTATCAAAGTTTTTTTCAATTTCGCCAATTACAGGTTTAAATTGCAAAACAGAAATTTTCATTGGTACACCTGCAATTTTAATTTCATTTTTAATATCCTGCGCACGGATTCGTTTATTCTGTCTTCAGAAATTTCTCCGCGTCGGACTGCATTTAAAATTTCTTCCCGCGCTTTTTTTTGAAGTTCGTACTCATGACAGATCAAAATAATATCTACACCGGCATTTATCGCCTGTACGCTGGCGAAATCGATATCATTGTACTTTGAAACAGCTCCCATATTTAAATCATCTGTTATTACTACACCGCTGAAGTTCAGTTCGTTTCTCAAAATACCTGTGATGATTGACGGCGACAGACTGGCCGCGTTATCGGGATCTATTGCAGGATATTTTAAATGTCCTACCATTACCATAAATTTTGAATTATCCCGTTCGGCAATAATTTTTTTGAATGGCAGTAAATCAAAAGAATATAAATCTTTTTTGCTTATATCGATCGTAGAAATATCTTGATGTGAATCGACTTTCGCAAGTCCAATTCCCGGAAAATGTTTCAGGCAATAAAACAATTCTTCATTTTCATAGCCTTGTGCTGCCCTTGAAACAAATTCCGAAACAATATTTGCATCATCAGAAAATGAGCGAGTATCGTGGCTGCCGACATCTGCGACCGGAGCAAAATTTATATTTATTCCGATATAGTGAAGTTTTTTTGCAATATTTTCAGCTGACTTTTCGGCCCAACCGTAATCGCCGCTTAATCCAATTTCTTCCTGAGAAGGCGGCGGCGTTAAACCGTTTTTCATCCGCGCGACTCTTCCGCCTTCTTCATCAACGGCAATGAAAAGCGGTATTTTTTTGTCAAAATTCATAGCTACAGCTTGTAATTCTTCAGAAAATTTTTTTACTTGTTCTTGATTATCCATATTTCTGTCAAAAAAGATAATTCCACCGACTTTATAATTGTTCATCAGTTCACTTATGGCAGGTTCCATTTCCTTGCCATAAATTCCGATCATCATCATCTGACCGACTTTTTCTTCTAAAGTCATTTCTTTCAAGAGGCTTTCAATGGAAGTGTCTGCGTTTTTTGGATTTTTCTCGGGTGTAACTTTACTCTTTAATTTTTTTATTTCGACCTCTATACTGCTATCCGTCTTCACAGAAATTTCTTCAGCTTCCGAAAAACAGCCGCATACTGTAACGATCAAAAAAACCAATATAGCCAAATTTACAAGACGTAGTTTCATTTTTTGCCTCCTCAACCTTTAAAAAAGCACACAGATATTTTCGCCCTCAAAATCAGTGACACCAAAAGTTATTTTATCTCCAACTTTATAACCAAAGTTTTGTTGAGTTTTATTCAATAAAGTCCCGACTATATTTTTCTTTTCGGCGGTTTCACAGCGCACCCAAGCATATTCCGGACGAAAATTTTCCCTAAAAAATAAAACCGCGACATCATCGGGAAAATTAGGGTGGCGAAGTTCATCAAGACTTTCAGACATTCGGATTTTTTCTTTTATCGCGTCAACTTTATAAAAATCCTCTAGAACTTGTATTTTGTCTTGAAAAGCATTGAAATAATTTTGCGGCAAAATTTTTATTTTAACATCTTCAACTTCGTGGCGTTTGAAAGAGATATTTTTTTTATAGCTTGCGGGAAAAATTTTTATGCGTTCGTCACTGACTTTTGCGCCAGCCAAGATCTCAAAAATCAATTCGCCGTTTAAATTTATGCAGGTATAACTTACAAAACCGCTCAATTTTTCTTCGGGCGGATAATCAAATATATCCGTCAAATTTATTTTTTCGACAATTTTTTCATCTGTAAGCAGACAGATTTTTTTATAGATTTCGCGAAAAATTTTTTCATTGACTTTCAAGGTATATCCTCCCAAAATCATTTTTTTAAAGCGTTCTCACCGATTGTCTTTAATTTCGCAATTTCATTCATCAAAGATTGTGCAAAGTCATTCATCGCGTCTTTATCTTTTGCGCTTCCCGAAAAATTTATCGGTTCACCGTAAACGACTGCAAGACGCGGGAATTTTACATCGACAGAAAAAATTTTTTCGGTATTGACAATTGCGGCGGGAATTATCGGAACCTTTGTCATCGCGGCGATTAAACTGACTCCGGATTCAGCTTTGCCGATTTTGCCTGTTTTACTACGCGTTCCTTCGGGAAAAATTCCTAAACATTTACCGGATTTTAAAATTTTCACAGCCGTTTTTATGGCATTTTTATCAGCTGTACCTCGCTTAACAGGGAAAACATTCAGTCCGTGACAGATTGCCGCCATAATCGGATTTTTAAAAAGTTCTTCCTTGCCCATATAATTTACAGTGCGACTTATGAACGTGCCGAGAAAAGGCGGATCCCAGTTGCTGACGTGGTTTGCGGCGAGAATGAACGCATTTTTTTTTGGAACATTTTCCGCACCGATAATTTTTGTCCTGAAAATAATTCCGAAAACAATTCGGCACAGAAGTTTAAAAATCTGATAAAACAAGCGCATCACTCCAAAAGTATAAATTAAAAAGCCCGTCATTGCTGACAGGGCTCGAAATTTCTATGTGGCAGGGGCAGTAAGAATTGAACTCACAACCTACGGTTTTGGAGACCGTTGCTCTACCAATTGAGCTATACCCCTATGGGGCGACTCGTGGGAATCGAACCCACGCATATCGGAGCCACAATCCGACGTGTTAACCACTTCACCAGAGCCGCCGTCTAAACCAATTCGACTTTGAACTCGAAACTTCCGAATCCAAAGTCGGACTTTGAACCTTGTTTAACCGGCGAAGACCTTAGATTTCCGGGTCGTTGCCAACCAAGTAGATAAGGCGCGCGAGTGCTTAACTGCCGTGTTCGGAAAGGGAACGGGTGGAACCACTCAGCCATATTCGCCGAAGCAGAGAAGATTCTCTGAGAATCGCACAGGAACAATA
>CAJOCT010000051.1 GCA_905236725.1 uncultured Selenomonadaceae bacterium
TACGTTCCCTGCGAATTTGAATATATTGTCTTCGACGATTGGACGGACCTTTTAAACAGTCTCAACAACGGCGAAATTGATATTGTTCCGAATTTGCCAGGCGATCATAAATGGCTGGTAAATGCGCGGTCTACCGATCACGTTGTCGGACGTTTCCCGATGGAATTGGTCATCACGCCGGATAAAATTAAACCGCATATAAATTTGGCTCGCGTTCAAACAAATTACGACACGCCCGGGCTCGACGAAGTTGCACGCGAAGAAGGTTTTTCATACACGCTTGTAAATTACAGGACTTATCAGGATATTTTAAAGGCTTATGAGCGCGGCGAAGTTGACGGCTATGTTGATGCAATGCTTTTTTACAACAAACAGAAAAATACTTACGCGGTTTTCGACAGGCAAAATTATCGGCTTTCGGTTCGTGCGGACAGAACGGATCTTTTAAACCGCTTGAACTGGTCGATGGATCAACTTTTGATGGATCAGTCGGATATTCGCGACGTGTTGAAGAGAAAATATTTTCTCAAGGAAGGGTTCCCGCTGCTTTTAACTCGCAGTGAAAAAAATTTTTTGGCGGAAAAGAAAAAACTTCGTGCGGCGATTTTGTTGCAGGGAAGACCTCGCATTTATCACGACGAGAACGGAAATTTGACGGGATTTATGGTCGAAATTGTCAAAAGAATTTCCGAAGATTTGAACATTGAAATTGAAATCGTCGAAACGGATTCTTACGAAAAATCAAGAGATTTAATCCAAAACGGCGAAATTGATTTTCTCGTCGATGCGATTTGTGATTACAGTTGGGCGGAAAAATATAATATAAATCCCACGCAACAATTTTTTCAAATGGATTACGTCCCCATAACTCGCGAAAATTATATTTCTCAAAAAAATCCGAAAGTCGCCTGCGTCAAGGGAATGTTTTACACGATGAATTTTATCGAAATGAAATTTCCGAAAGAAGATATTTTATATTTCCCGACGTTTGAAGAATGTTTGAAGGCGGTTGACGAAGGTCGCGCGGATGTCGTTTATATCAATCGCGATTCGGTTTATTCTTTCCTCGACTCTGCGGGAGTTTATGATTTGGAAGTCGGAGTGGCCTCGCCTTACAGTCAATCCGTAGGTCTCGGAACTTATTTGAGCGGGGATTTAAAACTTTGGCACATTCTCAACAAAGAAATAAATCACATTGATGTCAGTTGGGTTAGGGATATGGTGAACAAACATCAGCAACTTTCAGACCCCTTCAACGTAAAAAAATTTATCTATCACCATATGCTGAAAGTCGTCGTTCTCGTCACGCTTTTAACTTCAATTATCGGCGGACTTATTTACAAGCGCAATATCAACAAAAAAAATCTCGAAATGATTCATCATATGGCTTACACCGATTCCAGATATAATTTGCCGAATGTTGCTTGGCTTGAAAGTGAAATGCCCGCCGCGTTGGAAGATGTTAAGGAAAAAAATCCCCGCGCAGAAACTTTTGTCGCAGTCTTCGCAATGATGAGCAATGCGGTCATAACGGAAAATATGGGCTATAAAATTGTGAGCAGGCAATTTCATGCACTGGCGGACGCTTTAAAAAATTCTCATGAGGCAATTTTAACGTCGGCGGGAATTGATACGGGACATTTAATTTGTTTTTGTCAGGCGTCGAATGAAGAGGAAATTTTCAAATGGGCTGTCAGAATTGTTGACAAATACAGCTATATGGATACGGCGGACGCGGGGGCGAAAGTCGTCATTCATATGAAAGCCGGAATCAGTCATTATGATGAAAATTTAAATCTCGGTCAAATTATAGGGCGAGCCATTACTGCCTCCCGCCAAATTTCCGGCAACGGAGTAAAAATTTTTGACGAAAAAATGGAGGAAACTATCAAAACCGAACACGAACTTGAAAACACAATGATCAGTGCTCTGCAAAATGAAGAGTTTCAGGCGTGGTATCAACCGAAATACGATCTTGAAACTCGAAAAGTTGTCGGCGCGGAGGCTTTAATTCGCTGGATAAGTCCCACGCTCGGTTTTATGCCGCCGGGAAAATTTATCCCGCTGTTTGAGCAAAACGGTTTTATCATTCAGATCGACTACTACATTTTGGAAAAAACCTGCCAGTTGCAAATGAGAAGGTTGGCGGCGGGGAAAAAAGTCGTGCCGATTTCCGTAAACCAATCGCGCCTGCATATGACGGAGGAAGGTTATCTGGACAAAATGCGGGCAATCGTCGTCAAATACAAACTCCCGCCGAATTTAATTGAACTTGAGATAACTGAAACGATGTTCGGAGATTTGGACAAAAAAACAGCTCGTCAAAATGCGGAAAAAATTATCAGCGGGCTGAAGGAGTTGGGCTTTACAATTTCCGTCGATGATTTCGGCGCGGGCTATTCTTCATTCAGTTTGCTTAGTCTTTTGCCGATGGACACGCTGAAAATTGACAGATCTGTTTTGACGGGCGCGGACAGTTCGCCGAAGATGAAAAAAATTCTCGGCAAAGTTATTGAACTCGGTCACTCGCTCGGAATGAACGTAATTTGCGAAGGTATCGAAACTGTCGAGGAAGAAAAATTATTGTTGAGTTTGGGCTGTCGTTACGGTCAAGGTTTTTTGAACGCAAAGCCGATGCCCGTCAAAGATTTCATTCAATTTTTTGAAGCGCGTAACTCTTAAAAAATATAATCTGCATAAAAAATCCTGTCTTTTCGGCGGGATTTTTTTCATTTCAGAAATTTTTTTCATGTAACGAATTTCATAAAATGTAACAATTTTTTATCTCGCGACAAATATTCAAAAAATTTTTTCGATAGAGGATTTTTTCACATGACAAAGAAATTGCCGTACGAAAAAAAAATTTTTTGGAGTTATCAAAAGGGGGTAATGTCAATGGCTTTCAGCAAAGATGTCATAATGCAGAAAGTGCAACGTTTCGGCGGCGCAATGTTCACGCCCGTCATAATGTTTGGCGTTTTCGGTATTTTCGTAGGCATCTCGATTTTGTGCAACAATCCCATGATACTCGGCTCAATCGCTGAGGAAGGGACGGCGTGGCACAATTTTTGGTACATCGTTGAGCAGGGCTCTTGGACAGTATTTAATCAAATGGCGTTGCTGTTTTGTATCGGTCTGCCTATCGGTCTTGCGAAAAAAGAAAATGCTCGCGCTGCAATGGAATCGTTTTTAATTTTCATGATTTTCAACTATTTCATTCAAGCGATGATGACTCTTTGGGGTCCGGATTTCGGAGTTGATTTTTCGAAGGCGGCGGGAGCAGGTACGGGTCTCACGATGATTGCGAATATTAAAACTCTCGACACAGGTATTGTCGGCGCGATTATTGTGGCCTCGATTTCAGTTTATTTGCACGACAAATTATTTGATGTGAATGTCCCCGAGTACATGGGAATTTTCAAAGGCTCGTCACTCGTCGTAGTTGCAGGTTTCGGCTTGATGATTCCTGTCGCTTATATTTTCTGCCTCGTATGGCCGCAAGTTCAAGCCGTGATCGCCTCGTTGCAAGTATTTTTGACGAGTGCGGGAGTTTTCGGCGTTTGGCTGTATACATTCCTCGAAAGATTTTTGATTCCGACGGGTCTGCATCATTTCATTTACCTGCCGTTCATTTTCGGACCGGCAATTGTCGATAACGGTATTCAACCTTATTGGCTCGAACACATCAAAGAATTTGCAGAATCGACAAAACCTTTGATTGAACTTTTCCCGCAAGGCGGTTTTGCACTTCACGGCAACAGTAAATTATTCGGCTGTCCCGGTATTGCGCTGGCGATCTATGCAACTGCAAAACCTGAACGCCGCAAGAGAATCGGCGCGTTAGTTTTCCCGGCGGCGGCAGTTGCACTTTTCTGCGGCATAACCGAGCCTCTTGAATTTACATTCTTGTTCATAGCTCCCGCACTTTTTGCAGTCCATGCAGTTTTGGCGGCAACTTTGGCGGCGACTATGTACACTTTCGGAGTCACGGGCTATTTTGGCGGCGGTCTTTTGGATTCCGCTTTGTTCCAAAACTGGATTCCTCTTTGGGCGAATCATTCGGGAACTTACATCACGCAAATTATTATCGGTCTGTGTTTCACTGCGATTTATTTCTTTGTGTTCAGATTTTTGATTATTCATTTCGACTTCAAAACGCCCGGACGCGGTGAAGATGCGGGCGGAGACAAATTATTTACGAAGGCCGACTATAAAGCTCAGCAAGGTCAAGGCGGTGCGGCAGGCGGAGCAGTTGCGGCATCGGGTGACGAAAGAGATATTAAAGCCGCGTTATTCCTTCAAGATTTGGGCGGCAAATCCAATATCGTTGACGTTACGAACTGCGCAACTCGTTTGAGAGTCACGGTCAAAGACGACAGCAAAATTGCAAGCGTCGCAACTTTCACCGAGCATGGTGCTCACGGTCTCGTTCATAACGGCAGAGCGATTCAAGTTATTGTCGGTTTGAGTGTCCCGCAAGTCCGTGAAAGATTTGAGGCACTTGTAAATTCTCCTGACCCCGAACCCGTTCCGACAACTCCCGCACCTTCAGCGGCTCCCGCTCCCGCAAGCGTAAAAACTGACGAACACGTTGCAATTAAAGCGGTTGTAAGCGGTAAAGTTATCGATATGTCCGAAGTCCCCGACGAAATGTTTTCTCAAAAAATGATGGGCGACGGCGTTGCGATTGAACCGACGGAAGATACAATTAAAGCTCCCGCCGATGCCGAAATTACGATGGTGATGGATGATTCCAAACACGCGGTCGGGCTGAAATTCGCCAACGGTGCGGAAATGCTCATTCATATCGGAATTGATACAGTCAATCTCAAGGGCGACGGCTTTGAACTTCTCACAAAATCCGGTGCGAAAGTTAAAGCAGGCGATCCGCTCGTCAAGATTGACAGAAAAGTTATCAAGGACGCCGGCTATAAAGATGTTGTCGTTATGGCGATTACAAATTCCGGCGACTTCCCGCAGATGAAGAAAGAGACGGGCAAAAAAGTTAAAGCGACTGAAGACACCGTCATTTCGTTATGAAATTGAAAAAAAATTCGTTGTGAGGGTTGAAAAAATTTTTTCGACTCTCACGACGATTTAAATTATTTTTTCAAAAAAAATTTTTAGGAGGTATTTTTTATGGACAAAAAATTTTCCGTTGTAGTTGCCGGCGGCGGCAGTACGTTTACTCCCGGAATTGTCATGATGTTACTTTCTCATCAAGACAGATTCCCTCTCCGCAAACTCAAACTTTATGACAACGATCCCGAACGTCAACAGGTGATTGCGGACGCGATGGAAATTGTTCTAAAAGAGCGTGCGCCCGAAATTGAATTTGTTGCGACGACAGACCCCGAGACTGCTTTCAGTGACGTTGATTTCGTTATGGCTCATATTCGCGTCGGAAAATATGCGATGCGCGAAAAAGATGAAAAAATTCCTCTGAAATACGGCGTTGTCGGTCAAGAGACTTGCGGACCGGGCGGAATTGCTTACGGTATGCGCTCAATCGGCGGAATTGTCGAGATCGTCAAGTATATGGAAAAATATTCTCCCAACGCTTGGATTTTGAATTATTCCAACCCCGCCGCGATTGTTGCCGAAGCCACTCGCAGACTTTGCCCCAACTCAAAAATTATCAATATCTGCGATATGCCCGTTGATATTGAAGAGAAAATGGCGCAAATTGCCGGCTTTAAATCTCTCAAAGAGCTTGAATTTAAATATTTCGGCTTGAATCATTTCGGCTGGTGGACGAGCATTAAAGACAAACAGGGCAATGACCTTATGCCAAAAATTAAAGAGTACGTTTATCAGCACGGTTACAATTTAAAATATTTGAAAGGTGACGAGGGCGTTCAACACGTCGATCCGAGTTGGATTGTAACTTTTGAAATGGTCAAGGAATTTGCTCCGATTGACCCCGACACTTTGCCGAATACTTACTTGAAATATTATCTTTGCCAGGACGAAATTGTTAAACATTCCGACCCGAATCACACCCGCGCAAATGAGGTTATGGAAGGCCGCGAAAAAAATGTCTTCACCGAATGCCGCAGAATTAAAGAAGTCGGCACGGCGAAAGATACAAATATCGAAGTCGATGCGCATGCCTCTTTCATCGTTGACCTTGCAACGGCGATTGCGTTCAACACAAAAGCAAATATGTTGTTGATTGTCGAAAATAAAGGCGCGATTAAAAATTTCGATCCCACTGCGATGGTTGAGATTCCCTGCATTGTCGGTAACGAAGGACCCGAACCGCTTGTCGTGGGAGAAATTCCGCAATTCCAGAAAGGTTTAATGGAGCAACAAGTTTCTGTCGAAAAATTGGCGGTCGATGCTTGGATTGAACATTCTTACCTCAAACTTTGGCAGGCAATCACGATGTCGAAAACCGTACCGAGTGCGAGAGTCGCTAAGTTGATTCTTGACGATTTAATCGAGGCTAACAAAGGTTATTGGCCGGAACTCAAATAATTTTTCATGAGTCAAAGGAAAATTCTATCCGAGTATAAAGCGTGGATTTTGGATTTCGACGGCACGTTATATTATCAACTGCCGATGCGAATTTGCATGGCGTTGATTTTGTCGGCTTATTATTTAATTCACCCGCGCCGAATTTCGGAATTGATTTTGATTCAAAATTACAGGCAACTGCGAGAAAAACGTTTCGCGGCGGACAAAAAAAATTTTTATCTTCTTCAGCTGGAAAAAATTTCCGAAAAATATAAAATGCCCGTGAACGAAATTGAAAAGTTGTTGGAATTCTGGTTTTTTGAAAGACCTTTGTGCTTGATAAAAAAATTTCAAAGAAAAAATTTAATCGAAAGTATAATTCAACATCAGCGGCTGGGCGTGAAAATGATTGTCTATTCCGATTATCCCGTCAACAAAAAAATTTCCGCAGTCGATTTCAAACCCGATTACACTTTTTACAGCAACGACGAAATTATTAAATGCATGAAACCCGATTCGTCGGGACTGAAAAATATTCTTGAGTCGTTGAAAATAAAAGCTGACGAAGTTCTCTTTATCGGTGATCGGGATGACAGGGACGGACTTTGCGCGAAAAATGCGGGCGTTGATTACTTGAACGTTAAAAATTTTCCGAGATAGAGGAGGTGTCGGCGGCTTTCAAATTTTTTTGAGAGTCGCCAATTTTTTTATGAAAAATTTAAAAT
The DNA here is from genome assembly GCA_905236725.1 of uncultured Selenomonadaceae bacterium. Lineage (GTDB taxonomy): Bacteria > Bacillota > Negativicutes > Selenomonadales > Selenomonadaceae > Quinella. The sequence goes on from CAJOCT010000051.1 coordinate 7,185, forward strand.
GGTGGCAAAAAACTGCCGTCTATCAAATTTATCCGAAAAGTTTCATGGACACGACGGGGAAAGGTACGGGCGATCTTGTCGGCGTTACGAAAAAATTGGATTACCTGAAAAAGTTGGGAATCGGCGCGATTTGGCTGACTCCGATTTATCCTTCTCCGATGATTGACAACGGTTACGATATTTCAGATTACACCGAAATTGACCCGAATTACGGCACGATGAGCGATTTTGAAAATTTAATTTCCGAGGCGGACAAGAGAAATATTAAAATCGTTATGGACTTGGTTTACAATCACAGTTCCGACAAAAATTCCTGGTTCATTGAGTCGAAGTCCGGCAAAAATAATCCGAAGGCGGATTGGTACATTTGGCGGAATGCAAAGCCTGACGGATCGGCTCCGACAAATTGGCGGGCAATTTTCGGCGGAAGTGCTTGGACTTGGTGCGAAGAGAGACAGCAATATTATTTGCATACTTTCGCCGAGCAACAGCCTGATTTAAATTGGGAAAATCCTGAAGTTCGTCGCGCACTTTTCGACGCGGCAAATTTTTGGCTTAAAAAAGGCGTGGGCGGTTTCAGAATTGACGCGATAACTTACATAAAAAAGCCCGAAAAATTTGTTGACGGCGAGCCTGACGGAAAGGACGGAATGGTTGCAATTCATTCGATGACGGCGAACACGCCCGGCATTTTGGATTTTCTGCACGAATTTAAGCGCGAAGTTTTCGACGGACACGATATTTTCACGGTCGGCGAGGCTAACGGAGTTTCTGCGGACGAGTTGAAAAATTGGGTCGGCGAGAACGGCGTTTTCGATATGCTCTTTGAGTTCAGCCATATGAATTTGCCTTTCACGAATGGGGAAATTTGGTGTTATCCGCGTGAATGGAAGTTGACGGAATTAAAAAAAGCGTTGTCGGACAGTCAGCGGGCAACTGAAAATAACGGCTGGTATCCGATATTTTTCGAGAATCACGATCAGCCGCGTTGCATAAATCATTTTTTCCCGAAAAATTCAGATCCGATTAAAGCCGCGAAGGCAATGGCGACAATTTTGTTGACGTTGAGAGGCACGCCGTTTATTTTTCAAGGGCAGGAACTCGGCTTTACAAATACCGCGTGGGATTCGATTGACGAATATAACGACATTTCTTCTCACGGGCAATATAATTTTGCGCTGAAGGAGGGATTTTCAAAAGAAAAGGCTATGGAATTTGTGCATTTTTTCAGCAGGGACAATGCGCGAACTCCGATGCAGTGGACTGCGGGAAAAAATTCGGGATTTACTGCGGGGAAATCTTGGCTGCCGATTCACGACGATTATAAAATTTGCAATGCGGAAGTTGAGGACGGCGACAAAAATTCAGTTTTAAATTATTTCAGAGAGTTAAATAATTTGCGCGAAAAAAATGAAATTCTTTTGTGCGGCGATTATGAAGAAATTTTTCATGGCGACGAAAATATTTTTGCATTTGTCCGCACTTTTGAAAATAAAAAAATTTATACGCTTGTAAATTTCTCGTTGAATAAAATTTCATTCGACGCAGAATTTTTGAATTCGGCAAAAAAAATTTTCGGCAATTACGAAACTGACGAAAAAGGAATTTTGCAACCGTCAGAGGCGGTCGTTTATGAGGAGGTTGGAAAATGAAAATTGCGGCGAGCGATTACGACGGAACTTTATTCCGCAACAAAACTATCAGCAAAGAAAGTATCGAAGGCATTCACGCTTGGAGAGCCGCCGGAAATAAATTCGGGATGGTTTCCGGGCGCGATTACGGGATGTTGATTCCGCAACTCAAACATTACGGCGTTGAATATGATTTTGTAATTTCCAACAACGGCGGGATTATTCGCGACAAGGACGGCAAAGTTCTTTTTCAGGCGAAAATGAACACTCACACTTTAAAGGCAATGACTCTTGAGCCGCTTGTCAGAAAATCTTTTCACTTCGCATTTTCCGCAAAGGACGTGACTTATCTTTGCCACGACAGAAAAGGCTCTTGGATTATGCGCGAGGCTGAAGAGTGGGATTTTCCGATAATAAAAATTAAAGAATCGGATATTGAAAGTTTAAAAGACATTCATCAATTTTCACTGGGCTTTGATCACCCGAAAGAGTCGATTGAGTGCGCGGAAGTTTTAAATAAAAAATTCCCTGACGAAATTCACGCTTACCCGAATGCGAAAAGTTTGGACATTCCGCCCGTCGGCATAAGCAAGGAACAGGGATTGAAAAAACTTATGGAAGTTATGAACTGGAATAATTTTGAACTTTATGTAATCGGCGACGAATTAAACGACTTGCCGATGCTCACGGCTTTCGGCGGTTACACCGTCAACACTGCCCGCAAAGAAATTCAAGTTCAAGCGAAAAAAGTTTTTAACGATGTCGGCGCGATGTTAAAATTTTTCCTGTGAATTTTGATTTTTGACGTAAATTCTGTAATTCACGTACCAAATTTCAATCAGCAAAAAATATGTGAACATTGATTTAAAGGGAATTTGTTCGGGCGAATTTATTTGAAACTCTTCGGAAAAAATGTAAAGATTTTCCGTCGAACGACTTGCGAGAGTATTTTCATGAAGTGTTGTAATCGAAATTAAGGGAATGCCTTTGAGTTGAAGTTGTTGAGAAAAATCTGTGACGTGATGAGATTCGCCGCTCAACGAAACGAAAATGAATAAATCGTCTTTGGTGGCAGTCTTGAGCACGGAATAAAATTCATCTTTGCCGCCGATGTCGTAAATTAAAACGTTGTCGTAAAAAAATAATCGTTTCAACTCGCGAACAACATTGCTTTGAACATACCCCGACGCGAATGCAAAAATTCTGTTTGCCTCGTGAACAAGTCGGCTCGCGTTATCGTAATTGCGTTTCGTTAAATTCGCCCAAGTTTTTGAATAAAATTTTTCCAAAGACAAGAGAATATCCTGCGAATGAAAATTTTCTGCGGGATATTCTCTTTTTAATAAAGATTTTAAGTCGGCGAACCCGTCGAAACCCAATTTTTGCGCAAATCGGACAATCGTTGTACTCGACACGCAACATTTTTTCGCCAAATCGTGTATTGAAATGTGGCGCATTTGCTCACGGTGATTCAAAATAAATTTCAAAATCATTAAATCTGTTTCATTTAAAAATTTTTTGCGCCGATTGACAATTTCTTCCAAATTCAATTTTTTTCCCTCCCTCAATAAAAAATCTGTTTCGACGGTTGAAATTTAAAAAAAATTCCCGCTTTTCGACGGGAACTCTTTTTATTTTCGATAAAAATTTTTTTTTAACAGGTGTGGCAAACTTCGTAAATTCCGGCTTTTTTCAAAGTGTTGACGACAGTTTCGCCGATATGAGCGACGGTATCCGCAACTTCGATTCCGACCGCGTTGAGTGCCGCAATTTTATCGGAGGCTTTACCTTTGCCGCCGGAAATAATCGCGCCCGCGTGACCCATTCTTTTTCCGGGAGGAGCTTGACGACCCGCGATAAATGCAGTGACGGGTTTTTCGGGCATATTTTCGCTGATCCACTTCGCCGCATCTTCTTCAGCATTTCCGCCGATTTCGCCGATCATCAAAATAGCTTTTGTATCGGGATCGGCTTTGAAAAGTTTCAGCGCGTCGATAAAATCAATTCCCTTGACGGGATCGCCGCCGATTCCGATAGCCGTCGTTTGACCGATTCCCGCGTTTGTCAGCTGGAAGGACGCTTCATAAGTCAAAGTTCCCGAGCGAGAAATAACTCCGACGTGACCTTTTTTATGTATGTAACCCGGGATAATTCCGAGTTTACATTCGTCAGTCGTCAAAATTCCCGGACAGTTCGGACCGATTAACTTAGTTTTTTTGCCGTCCATGTACCTGCGGACTTTCACCATATCCAAAACTGGAATGTGTTCCGTAATGCAAACGACCAAGTCAAGTTCGGCGTCAACCGCCTCCATAATTGAATCAGCCGCGAATTTTGCGGGAACGTAAACTACTGAAGCAGTTGCCCCCGTCGCCTTTACCGCGTCCGCAACCGTGTTGAAAACGGGAACGCCTTCGACAGTTTGACCTGCTTTGCCCGGCGTGACTCCGCCGACGATTTTCGTGCCGTAATCGAGCATTTGACGAGTGTGGAAAGTCGCCGCCTTCCCCGTAATGCCCTGTACGATAACTTTTGTATCTTTATTAACTAAAATGCTCACCTTGCGACCTCCTCACGCAGATTTTTTCTCATTGACGAGCTTAACAATTTTTTCCGCTCCGCCTTCCATAGTTTCGGCAACCATAACATTTTCAATCGCCGCATCTTTGAGCATTTGGCGGGCAATATCGACGTTTGTGCCTTCAAGTCTGACGACGACGGGGACAGGGAAAGGTTTTCCTTCGCCCGCAATAATTTTCGCCGCGTCGATTAAACCTTTTGCAATGTTGTCGCATTTGACGATTCCGCCGAAAATGTTTACAAAAATTCCCTTAGCCTGCCCGCCGTCCATCATAATTTGGAACGCCTCCGCAGTGGTTTCGGGAGTTGCCGCGCCGCCGACATCAAGGAAGTTTGCAGGTTCGCCGCCGTAAAATTTAATAATATCGACCGTCGCCATGGCAAGTCCCGCGCCGTTGACCATACAAGCAACGTCTCCGCCGAGATTGACATAATTCAAACCGCTTTTACCTGCGCGAAGTTCTTTCGGGTCTTCTTCAGTCTCATCTCTCAACGCGGCAATATCGGGGTGGCGGAAAAGTGCGCTGTCGTCGAAATTTAATTTTGCGTCAAGGCAGATAACGTCATTTTCCGCCGTCAAGACAAGCGGATTTATTTCAACTTGCGAACAATCTTTTCCGATAAAAGCGTCATAAAGTTTTAACATCAACGTCGATGCTTTTCTTATAGCCTCTTGCGGAAAACCGAGCGCGTAAGCCATTCGAGTCGCTTGGAAAGGTGCAAGACCGATAACGGGGTCAATGCGTTCGTAAAAAATTTTTTCGGGAGTTTCCGCCGCAACTTTTTCGATTTCCACGCCGCCTTCGGGACTTGCCATCATAACGACTTTTGCGGTCTGTCTGTCGATAACGAAACTCAAATAATATTCTTTTTGAATGTTCGAGCCTTCCTCAATCAACAGGCGATTAACTTTTTTGCCTTCCGGACCGGTCTGATGAGTGACAAGAACTTTTCCGAGAAGTTCGGTTGCAAAATTTTTAACTTCGTCAAGATTTTTCGCGATCTTAACGCCGCCTGCTTTACCGCGTCCGCCCGCGTGAATCTGGGCTTTTACGACGCAAACTTTACTGCCGAGTTCTTCAGCATTTTTTACAGCCTCCTCGACCGAAAAAGCCGCCTTACCCTTCGGAACAGTCACGCCGTAACTTTTCAAAACCTCTTTGCTCTGATACTCGTGAATATTCAAAACAAATCGCCCCTCTCTTAATTTATGAAAAAAATTATAACAGACGCAGAAATTAAAAGCAAAAAAATTTTTCAGCTCAATAAAATAAAAATTGTCGTCATCGCAAAATAAGGACCGTAAGCAAAAAAATCTTTGCGAGCTTTTTTTTTCGTCAAAATTAAAATTCCCGCGCAGATTCCCGCGAAAATGCAGGAAATTAAAACGACGTTCAAAAGTTTTTCGGTGCCGAGCCAAAGTCCCAAAACCGCGACAAGTTTTATATCTCCGCCGCCGATTCCCCCGCCCGATAAAATCGACAAAATAAAAAAAATTCCTCCGCCGAAAATCGCCGCGATAATTCTGTCGGCAATCGGCAAATTTAAATGAATCATCGCCGCAACTCCGATTATCGCGAACGGAAATAAAATTTTGTCGAAAATTACATATTGTTCAAAGTCCGTGAAAATTATCAGCGCGAGAAAAAAAATTGCCGCCGTCAGATAAAAAATCGTCGGCACGGAAAATTTTTGCAAACTCAAAATGCAGACGAATAAAATTATTGTTAAAAGCGGCTTTCGGAATCTTGCGCGACTTTCGATTTCTTCGGGAAAAGTCAAAGGCGCGTCGGGAAGTTTGTATAAAAAATCTATCCACCTTGAGCCGATAAAACTGAAAAAAATTGCGATGAAAAAAATGAAAAAAATCTGCATAAAAATTCCTCGAATTGTTGACATTTATTTATTTTGCTTGTTATTATAACAAATATTTTTATGTTAGGAGTTTTGAGAATGAAAAAGATTTTTCTTCTGATGACTGTTTTTTTGACGATGATTTTTGCGGGTTGCGGGAGCGATTCGGATAACAACACGCTGAAAGTTATGTTTGGCTCGAATGTTGTTTCACTCGACACCGCGCAAGTTACGGACTCCGCGTCTTTTGAACTTATCGCGGACTGTATCGACGGTTTAATGCAACTCGATTCTGAGGGCAAAGCTGTTCCCGCCATTGCCGAAAGTTACGAAGTTTCCACCGACGGCAAGACTTATACTTTTCACCTGCGCGACGCGAAATGGTCCAACGGCGACGACGTGACGGCGGGCGATTTTGTTTTTGCTTGGCGCAGACATTGCCAAAAGGCTGAAGAATATTCCTACATAATGGGCGCGACCGTTGCCTGCGTGAAAAATGCCGACGCGGTTATCAAAGGTGCAGACCCCGCAACTTTGGGAGTGAGTGCGCCGGATCCGAAAACTTTGGTTGTCGAACTCGATGCGCCTGTTTCATTTTTCCCCGCGCTGATGGCTTTCCCGACTTTCTACCCGATTAACGAAAAATTTTACAGCGGACTTGAGGCGGGAACTTACGGAACTTCTCCCGAAACTTTTTTGTCGAACGGCGCATTTGCCCCGGTGCCTCAAATATTCAGCTCAAGAAAAACGAAACTTATTGGAACGCGGGAAAAATTTCTCTGAACAATCTGGCTTATCAAGTCGTATCGTCTTCGGATAACGCTTTGACTGCTTTTAAAAATAAATCTTTGAACGTTGTGCAAATCAGCGGCAATCAAGTTCAACACGTCAAAGACGATCCCGAACTTGCAAAAAATTTGAAAACTTTCTCCGCAGGCTCACTGAATTATCTTTCTTTCAACCAAGACCCGAAAAATAATCACGCGGGCGCATTGGCGAATAAAAATCTTCGTCTCGCAATTTCCAACGCAATCGACCGCGAATCTTTGGTAAATAATTTTATTATGAACGGTTCGACGCCGAATGCCGAAACCGGTAAAGATTTTGCCGAAGACCAAAAACAATTTTCGGAATTTGTAGGTTTCAATCCCGATAAAGCCCGCCAATATCTTGAACTGGCGAAAAGTGAACTCGGCAAAGATACTTTTGAAATCGAATTTATTTACTCGAACGACACGGGCGACACGGGCGTTAAAGTTGTTCAGGCGATTAAATCTCAAGTCGAAGAAAATTTGCCCGGCGTGAAATTGAATCTTCAGCCGATGCCTAAAGCCGAATATCTCGACAAAGTCACCTCGAACAGTTACGATCTCGCCTCGACAAGTTGGGTTCCCGATTATGACGACCCGATGACTTTTTTGACGCTGTGGACGACTGAAGGCAGTGAAATTGCGGAACATTGGAGCAACGCCGAATACGATAAAATTATTGCCGACTGCACGACGGGAAATCTCGCCGCGAACTATGACGCACGTTGGAAGGCAATGTATGACGCGGAAAGAATCGTGCTTGAAAATGCAGTTATCGCGCCGCTTTATACAAGTTTCAACGCGGTTTTAATTTCCGAAAACGTCAGCGGAATTGATTTTCACGCCGCCGGAGTCAATCGTATTTTCAAATACGCAACAATAAAATAAAATGTCAAAGTACATAGCCAAAAGAATTTTAATTTCGCTCTTAACTTTATTCGTGATAATTTTCGTGCTCTTCGTCTTGATTCGCATAATGCCCGGAAATCCTTTCCCCGTCGAACGAATGAGCGCGGAAATGATTGCGCAAAAAAGATTGGAACTCGGACTTGATAAGCCGATTTTAATTCAGTTCGTCGATTATATGAAAATGTTATTGAGCGGAAGTTTCGGGAACGGAACATCACTTTACAACGGCGCACCGATTAAACCGATTTTGTTAAAATGCCTGGAAAATTCTTTTAAAATCGGTGTGCTGTCAATTTTATTCGGGACGGTAACGGGACTTTTTATCGGAATCGTCGCGGCACTCAATCGCGGAAAATTTTTGGACGGACTTTGCACAATTTTTTCAATTCTCGGCGTGTGCATCCCGTCATATGTTTCAATGATTTTCCTGCAATATACTTTCTCGTACAAAATTCCTTTCTTCCCGTATTTCTTCGACCCGTCAAATTTTTTATTCTCGTCGATAATGCCATCACTGAGTTTGAGTTTATTTTCAATTTCGACAATCGCGCGGTTTACTCGAAATGAACTTGTCGAAGTGATGAACAGCGATTACGTAAAACTTGCGGAATCGAAGGGAATTTACGGCCGGCAGTTAATCAAAACTCACGTTTTGCGAAATGCTTTAATCCCCGTCGTCACTGTTATCGCGCCGCTCGTCGTCGATTTATTGACAGGCGCAATGGTCATAGAAAAAATTTACGGAGTGAACGGAATCGGCAAATTGATGGTTGACGCAATCGCGGGGCAGGGCGTTGACTACAATTATGTTTTGGCGTTGGGAATAGTTTTTTCCGCGCTTTATATCGGCGTGATGCTTTTGCTTGACATTCTTTACGGGATAATTGATCCGCGAATCAGATTGACTGCGAAGAAAGGTTGATTAAAATGACACTTCGTCAAGAGGCACTGCAAATTATAAACGAAATTCCCGAAAATTCTCTTTCGGAGTTCGTTCAAAATTTGCGCGAAATTAAATCTAAACTTGAAAAAAATTTTTCAGGCAAAAAATCTGAAGTTGATCCGAGCAGGGCGGCGGCTTTTGCAAAGTTGACGGAATGGCGTGACCGTAACAAAGATCGTTTAAATTCCGACTTTGAAGTCGACCCGAAAAAATCTGCGGCAATGGCGGCAATCGCTGCATGGCAGGAACGCAACAGAGATTTCTTAAATTCGGGAGTGGATTGGGATAAAGAACGTGCCGCCGCATTGGAGGAAAAATATGGTTCTTTTAATTGATGCCAATGTTATTCTCGATTATCTCATGGTTCGCCGCCCGCAATATGATTACGTCCTGCGCCTGATAAATTTCTGTCAAAAATCTGATGTTAAAATGTTCGCGGCATTTCACAGCGTATCAATTATTTGGTACACCTTGAGAAAAGAATATAAATCGGAGCGCAGAAAACTTTTGTCGGGTATGACGGAAATTTTCACCGTGACAAGTGCAAGTCTCCCGCAGAAATTTTAGAGGTTATTTTCAATGGATAAAATTTATACGCCGAGCAAAGACGATTTTGAATTTATCGCCGAACAAAATATAAACGTCGATAAAAATTTTGCGTCGCAGGGCTATTGGCGCGGAGTTGCAACTCATTTTTTGAAAAATAAATTTGCGATGACGGGAGTTTTTCTCGTCGGGATAATAATTATTTTCGCAGTCTTCGCGCCGATTTTCAGTTCTTACGCTTACGACGAAATTGTTTCAATAACCGATTCGAGCGGCAAGGAAATTGTTGCAAAAAGTTTGTCGCCGCAACTTTCCGGCAGTGAACAAAATTTATTTTCCGACAAAACTTTTCTTTTCGGCACGGACGATCTTGGGCGCGATTTATGGACGAGGACTTGGCAGGGCGCAAGAATTTCGCTGATAATTGCTTTTGTCGCGATTTTTATTGATATGCTCATCGGAACGAGTTACGGGCTGATTTCGGGATTTTTCGGCGGAAATGTCGATAACGCCATGCAAAGATTTATCGAAATTGCGGGAAGTATTCCCACGCTCGTTATAATTTCGATTCTCGCGATTTTTATGGAAAAAGGTATCGGGCTTGTCATTGCGTCGCTTTTAATCACCGAATGGATCGGAATGAGCAAAATTTCTCGCGCAGAATGTTTGAAGTTAAAAGAGCGCGAATATGTTTTGGCAAGTCGAACGCTCGGCGCGGGAAGTTTCCATATAATTTTTAAGCAGATTCTACCGAATACAATCGGACCGATTATCACGCAAGTTATGTTTTCAATTCCCGTCGCGATTTTTACCGAAGCGTTTTTGAGTTTTGTCGGCGTCGGAATTGTCCTGCCGCAATGTTCGATCGGTTCGCTCATCGAAGCAGGGTTTAACAATATAACGATAATGCCTTACCAAATTTTGCCGCCGATTTCGGTTTTGGCGATTTTGATGCTCGGATTTAATTTAATCGGTGACGGATTCCGCGAAGCACTCGCCCCGAAACTTGAAGATATGTAAACAAAAAAGCGGCAAGTTTTTTTCAACTTGTCGCTTAAATTTTTTTGAAAAACTTTTTTACCTGTTGCCGATTGCGCCGGCGAAAAGTTGCGGCATAAAATTATCCATATTGAGCGGCATCCAAAATTTTCCTTCTTTGGAATAAGCGCAGTCGATAACAAAAACCGTCGTGTTGACGAGTTGCAATTCGGCAAATTTTTTCTCAACGGCGGCAACGAGAGCATTTATAATCTCTTCCTTGCTCGCGTCGGGGTTTACATCGGGTTGCCAATCGTTTTCGGCAAAAATACTTCCGACATTCAAACCTTTGACAGTGATTTCGACTTTGCTTTCCGACAAACTTTGTGTATCAACAGAAACTTTTTTCAGCGCGGAAATTATCGCGTCGCCGATTCTTTTTGCATGCTTTTCGGTGAAATCATTCTTCACGGGTGCTTTAATCGCCTGAACAAAAGATTTCGTCCACATGGTATACAAATCTGCGCGGGAATAATTAAATTTTTTCAAGCCCTCCTCATTGAAATGCAAAATCGTTTCGCAAAACAATTTAATATCACTTGCAACACTCATTTTTTATCAAGCCTCCAAAATTTTTTATAAGATTTTTACTTTGCGCCCTTCGATTTTTAATTTACCTTCGACAAATAATTTTATTGCTTGCGGATAAATTATATGCTCCTGTTCCAAAACTCTTGCCGCCAAAGTTTCTTCGGTGTCGTCGTCGAAAACTTCAACGGCTTTTTGCAAAATTATCGGTCCCGAGTCAGTTCCTTCGTCAACAAAATGAACCGTGCAACCGGAAATTTTCACGCCGTAATTTAAAACATCTCTGTGAGCGTGTGCGCCGGGAAATGCGGGGAGCAGTGACGGGTGAATGTTCATAAGTCGTCCCGAAAATTTTTTTACGAAGTCGGGAGACAAAATTCTCATAAATCCCGCCAAAACTACCAAGTCGATTTCGGAAAGATTTTTCAAAATTTCCGCCTCAAATTCTGCGCGAGTAGAAAATTTTTTTCTGTCTACGCAAATATTTTTTATTCCGGCATTTTCCGCGCGGGTCAGTGCCGGAACGTTCGGCTTGTCGGTTATCACGATTGAAATTTCTGCGGAAAATTTTTTGTCGTTTATCGCGTCAATTATCGATTGCAAATCCGAGCCGCGTCCCGAGCACAACACTGCCAACTTAGTCATAAAAAAACTTCCTTTCAGTCAGTTTTTTTAGATCGACAGCAGGCAGATCGACAGATCAATAGAAAAAAAAACTGTCGATCTGTCGATCTATTGATCTATCGATCTGATTTTTACGCCTTCATCTTCGACAACGCGACCGATTTTATAAAATTCTTCGTAGTTTTCGTTCAAGTAAGCGTCCAGATCGTCAACGATATTTTCGTCAACAATCAGAATCATTCCGATGCCGCAATTAAAAGTTCTGAACATTTCGCGCCAATCGACATTTCCCCAACTCTGAAGAAGTTTAAAAATTTCGGGAATTGCCCACGAGTCGGAATTTATTTCAACGCCCAAATTTTTCGGAAGAGCGCGGGGAATGTTGTCATAAAATCCGCCGCCCGTGATGTGAACAAGACCATGAATTTTTTCGCCGAATTTTTTTATCAGCGGCAAAATAATTTTCGGATAAAGTTTTGTCGGCGTTAAAAGTTCTTCGCCGATTTTTTTATTAAGTTTGGGAATAAATTCATCGCCTTTAAATTTTTTCTTCTCAAAAACAATTTTTCTGACGAGGCTGAAACCGTTTGAATGAAGACCGCTTGAAGGCAGACCGATTAAAATATCCCCCGCCTTGACCCGTTCGGAAGTTATCAGATTTTTTTTCTCGACGACTCCGACCGCAAATCCCGCAATGTCGTATTCTCCGTTCTGATAAAATCCCGACATTTCCGCAGTTTCTCCGCCGATTAAAGCGCAACCCGAATTTTTGCAGGCGTTTGCAACTCCGCCGACAATTTCCGCAACTTTTTCGGGCTCAAGTTTTCCGACCGCAAGATAATCCAAAAAAAATAACGGCTCGGCACCTTGAACCAAAATATCGTTCACGCACATTGCAACCGCGTCCTGCCCGATTGTGTCGTGCTTGTCGAGAAGAAAGGCGATTTTTAATTTTGTGCCGACCCCGTCAGTGCCTGAAATTAAAATCGGCTCGTCGTAATTTTTCAGCGCGAAAAGTCCGCCGAATCCGCCCAAATCGCCCAGAACTTCTTCGCGGTAAGTTTCTTTGACAAAATTTTTTATAAGCTGAACAGATTTATTTCCCGCGTCGATGTCAACGCCGGAATCTTTGTAAGTCATTTTTTCCATAAAAATTTTTTCTCCAAGTTAATTATTATGATTGACTATGACTTGCCACATTCTCCACTCAATCGGCGTTTCGTAAGCGTCGGCAATTCCGTTGAAGCCCTGCGAATTTGAAAAACAGACTCTTTCAATGCCGAAATCCCACCAAAATCTGTACTCCATTTTGCGGACAGAATTATCTTTCGCAACCATTTTCAACGTCGCAAGATTTACGTCACTGTCGCCCATATGCCGAATTGTTTCGGTCATAATGTAACATTCCCAGCCCGTCGCGTTTGAAGTTCCGACCCAAACATCTTCAGCCTCGGCAAAGTTATTTTGTCCGACAAAAATTATTGCCGCCAAGAAAAATGTTGCAAAAAATTTTTTTAACATCTTAATCGCCTTCTTTTATGCAGTAATGCGCGTCAAAATTTCTTTGTAAGCCTCTTCGACACCGCCCATATCGCGACGGAAACGATCTTTATCGAGTTTTTCTTTCGTCGTCATATCCCAAAATCTGCAGTTGTCGGGAGAAATTTCATCGGCAAGAATAATATTTTTATTTTCATCTCGCCCGAATTCAAGTTTGAAATCGACCAAGTCAACATTTTTCGCGCGGAGCAAATCTTTCATAATGTGGTTGACGGAAAATGCGATATGCTCAATTTGATCGAGTTCGTAAACGCTTGCCACGTCCAAAACCATAATGTGATAGCGATTCAAGAGCGGGTCGCCGAGCGCGTCATTTTTATAGCAGTATTCGAGGACGGGAGTTTTCAAAACAGTTCCTTCCTCGTAGCCGAGACGCTTGGCAAGTGAGCCCGCCGCAATGTTGCGGACGATGACTTCAAGCGCAATCATATCGAGTTTTTTGACGAGCATTTCGCGTTCGTTCAAAGTTTCAAGGTAGTGCGTGGCAATTCCGTTATCTTTGAAGAGCTTGAAGAAAAATTCGCTCATCTTGTTGTTGATGATTCCCTTGTCCTGAATCGTGCCTTTTTTCTCACCGTTGCCCGCAGTCGCGTCGTCTTTGAAGTAAACAATTAACTTGTCCGCCTCGTCGGTGTTGTAAACGATTTTTGCCTTGCCCTCGTAAAGAACATCAGTTTTGTTCATAAAAATTCCTCCCAAAAAATTTATTTTATTTCGTTAAAAGCCGATTGAATTTTTTCGGCTTTTTTTTCGACTTCATTTTTCATTTCTTCGCGATAGTCAAAAAGTTTTTTCGCAAGATTTTTATCACTCAACGCCAAAATTTCTGTCGCAAGCAACGCAGAATTTTTCGCGCCGTTCACCGCAACTGTCGCTACGGGGATACCGCCGGGCATTTGAACGGTACTTAGAAGAGAGTCCAGACCGTCAAAAGGATCTGATTTAATCGGAACGCCGATAACGGGTTTTGTCGTGAGTGATGCAACAACTCCCGCCAAGTGTGCCGCCATTCCCGCCGCCGCAATAAAAATTTTTGCGGAAGAATTTTTTACAAAGTCATGAACTTTTTGCGGAGTACGGTGGGCGGAGGCAACAGTTATTTCAACTCCCACGCCGAAATCTTTAAAAACTTCGACGGCTTTTTGCATAACTTTCCAATCGCTGTCACTGCCCATAATAATTGCAACTTCCATAAAATCACCTCATTTT
>CAJOCT010000052.1 GCA_905236725.1 uncultured Selenomonadaceae bacterium
GTTACACTATCCCAATCTTTTTTTACGAAAATTTTATCACTCACGAAATCACCTCAGTTAAATTATATCATAAACATTTTTCTCGGGAATAAAAATTATAAAATTTTTAAAATGTGTAGCCAACGACAAGTTCAATGAGCGGACAGCGAATGACAAATTTACAAAATTTTTAGCCAATAAACAGCGTCATCATCGGGCAAAAACCGCGTTTCACGCAGTGAAATGCATAAGTGAACATTCTCCGAAAATCTCGCTTTACCCTATGATAGCACATCTACCAAAATTCGCGTGCACTATTTTTGCACAATTTTTTGGGCATTCCATGACAGACCAATCTTTTTATGGTATAGTCTTTATCGTTTGGAGATATTCGCAAAGAAAGGTTAGAATAATTAAAACGGGGAAAAAGGAAATTTGATTATGGCACGAATTAGAAGAGAAGAAACCCTTTCACTTGAAAATATTTTGTGGAATTGTCGTGTTGCACTTCGCGGGATTGGTAATACGGAAAAAAATCGTGACGCTGTTATTAGCTTAGTATTTCTGAAATTTGCCGGAGATAAATTTGAGAGCCGTCGCGCAGAAATTATCGCGCAGTATGGTGACATTCCTCATTTTCTTAACAAGGTTTCGTTTTATACAGCAAAAAATGTTTTTTACCTCAAAGAAACTGCGCGTTGGTCTTATATCGTCAGCAATGCTTCTGCGAACGATATTTCTACAATAATTGATAAGGCAATGGCAGAAATTGAAAACGATAATAATGCTTTAAAAGGTGCTCTACCGTTAAATCTTTTTGCCACGCTCGGTGCGGAAAAATCTCGAATTAAAAGTCTTATAGATAACGTCAACAAGCTTGACGAAAAATTTTTTCACGAGGAAGACCTTATCGGACGAGTCTATGAATATTTTTTGCAAGCTTATGCTGCGTCAGGGACAAAAGAAGACGGCGAATTTTACACGCCCGCTTGTATAGTTAAACTCATTGCTGAATTGATTGAGCCGTATAAAGGTGTCGTCTATGATCCGTGTTGCGGTAGCGGAGGAATGTTCGTGCAGTCTTTGAAATTCGTCGACAGTCACAAAGGCAATCGCTTAAATATTTCAATCGTTGGGCAGGAGAGTAAGTCGGACACATGGCGGCTTTGCAAAATGAATTTGGCAATACGCGGCATTGCTCACAACTTAGGCAATACTCCCGCTTCGACTTTCACGAATGATTTGCACAAGGACAGAAAAGTCGATTACGTTATGGCTAATCCTCCGTTTAATCTCAAAGATTGGCGCGGTAATGATGAATTGACTGACGACCCGCGATTTATCCGAGCAGGATTTTCAGTCATGCCGCCAGTCGCAAATGCAAATTACGCTTGGATTCTTCATATACTTTCAAAGCTCGACAGGAGTCACGGCGTCGCAGGATTTCTTTTGGCGAACGGTGCACTTAATGCCGACGATGTTGAGTACACTCTCCGAAAAGAAATTTTGACGCGTGATATAGTCGAAGCGATTATTGTTTTGCCTCGCGATATGTTTTATACAACTGATATTTCCGTCACGCTTTGGATTTTGAACATGAACAAAAAATCTGGAGTCATCAATGGTAAAAAACTGCGCGACAGAACCAGCGAAATTTTATTTATGGACTTACGGCGTTGGGACAGGAATATCGAAGAAATTGTTATTGACAAGAACAAGAAGAAGAAAAAAACTGTCCTAGTCGACGAACAGATTACTCGCGTCAAAAAAATTTATAACGCCTGGCAGAGCGGCACAGATTATTCCGACGTGCCCGAACTTTGCAGGGCGGCGACGCTCGACGAAATTCGCAGTAAAGATTTTTCACTCGCGCCGAGCAAATATATTGAGTTCGTCGACCACGATTTGGAAATTGATTATTCCACTGAGATGACACGAATTCAAAATGAGATGCGAGAACTTTTGACGCTCGAAAAAAATTCGCAAGCCATGCTCACGGACGCTTTCAGAGGTATTGACTATGACATCGATTAAACTTAAGTTGCCTGATGTAGGTGGAAATTCGACTTTTGTAGAAGGAAAAAATTCTTTGGTCTTAATTGGAGCGAACGGTTCCGGCAAGACTCGCATGAGTATATTGATTGAGGGCGATAATCAAAACTACAACTTTCATAGAATATCTGCCCAAAAATCTTTAGCAATGCCAAAATCAACAAATTCATCAGATTTTGAAAGCAGTCAAAAAAACTTTTTGTATGGAAGGAGTAATAATGATAATAAAGATTGGCTAAAAAATGAGGGAAAAAGGTTGAGTCGCTGGGGAGGTAATCCAGAAACTCACTTACTGAATGATTTTCCTGCGTTAATGCAACTTTTATTTACTGAAGCATTTCAACAACTGATCTCCGAAAATAATAAGCATTTTATCGGTCAATCATCAAAATATGTAGACACAAAATTGAATAAAATTAAAAGGATATGGGAAAGTGTCATCATAAATAAAGTGTTGAATATCACAGCCGGAAAAATTGAAGTATCAAATAAAAATTCTCCAAACGAAACATTTAACGGATCTGACATGAGCGATGGCGAACGTGAAGTCTTTTATTTCATCGGCGAATCTCTATGTGTACCAAAAAACAGAGTGATAATTATCGACGAGCCAGAAAATCATCTTCATAAAGCAATCTTGATACGTCTCTGGAACGCGATTGAAGCGGCTAGACCAGACTGTATGTTTATTTACATAACACATGATTTGGATTTTGCTGTTTCTAGAAATAATTCGCAGATAGTTTGGGTTAAAGACATGCCTAAAAAAGATGTTTGGGATTATGAATTGTTGTCTCAGGAAGATTTTCCTTTAGACGAACTCAGTCTGGAAATACGCGGCAGTCGCCAAGACGTTTTGTTGATAGAAGGTACGACGGATAGCATTGATAAGCGATTGTATTCATTGATATTCAAGGAATACAACGTTATTTCTGTCGAAAGCTGTGACCGGGTCATCAGCTTTACAAAGGCTTTCAATCAACTCAACAAAATGCATTATTGCAAAGTCATAGGCATTGTTGACAGAGACCGTCGCTCAGATGAAGAGATTGACAAATTAAATCCGAGTGGCATCTTCTGTCCTGAGGTCGCAGAAGTTGAAAATTTGTTTCTTTTGCCAGAAGTGATTGAGGTAGTTGCTTCAGACCTTCACCGTAATGATCAAGAAATTAAAGACTTGCTAGAACGTGTCCATCAAAAGACACTTGAGTTTCTTTCCAAAGAAATTGAAACGCAAGCTCTTTTGTTTACCAAGAAGGCAGTCCAACGTAAAGTCAACGAGGTCATGAATCAGAAGATCAATAAACTTAACGAATACAAATCGGCTGTCGAATCCATTCCTCAATCTGTCGATATAGATTCAACGTACAAGAAAGTTTACTCGGAGTTAAGCAAGATTATTGAAGAACAAGATTATCTCAAAGCATTGAAGGTTATTAATAACAAAGGGCTCCTTCCTTATACAGGAGTGCTTGATTTGTTCAATGGGAGTAAAAAAGTTTACATTGATTATGTCATGAGATTGCTCTCTTCTCCAAGCGTTTCCGAAGAGTTGATTACCGTCTTCAAGCAATACATAAAGATTCATTGATTGGTAGAGGTATCGGCTATGGCACTAACTAAACACAAACTCGGCGAGCTGATTGAACAAACGTTTGAAACAAATTCGGACGGAATATATATTGCGTCTGATGTCAAAGGAATGACGATTACAAAAGAAATTATTCCTACAAAAGCGGATGTTTCCAATACAAATTTAAGCAAGTTCATTGTCGTAAAACCCAGTGAATTTATTTTCAATCCGAGAACACACGGGAAAAAAATAGGTTTCGGATATAATGATACACAAAAATCTTTCATAATAAGTTGGAACAATATTGCTTTCCGAGTAAAGAAAGCTATGATTAATGTTGTAGTTCCGCAATATTTGTTTCTGCATTTTAATCGTTCTGAATGGGATAGAGAAGCTTGTTTTCATTCATGGGGAAGTTCCACAGAGGTTTTCACATGGGATGCGCTATGCGAAATGGAAATCAATCTGCCGCCGGTGTTCGTTCAGAAAAAATTCGTCGCGGTCTACAATGCTTTGCTTGAAAATAAAAAAGTCTATGAGCACGGACTAGACGACTTGAAACTTGTTTGCGACGGCTATATTGAAAATCTTCGCCGCAACATGCCTGCTCAAAAGCTCGGCAACTATATTGAGCGACACGACAAACGAAACTTCGACAACAAAATTAAAAACGTCATGGGAATCAGCACGTCAAAAAATTTTCGCGAGCCAACTTCAAAAGTTAATCGCAACGAACTTTCAAGCTATAAAATTGTTGCACCGCGTCAAATTACTTTTGTTCAGACCACGCACAATGAAAAAGTTTTTGCTTATGCTTTCAACGACACTGACGAAGATATTGTTGTCTCTTCTGTCAATGAAGTTTTTTCAACGGACGAGACACAACTTTTGCCCGAATACCTTTTGATGTTTTTCAATCGTTCGGAGTTCGACCGCTACGCTCGGTTTCACTCGTGGGGTTCGGCGCGGGAAGTTTTCACCTGGAAAGATTTGTGCGAAGTGAAAATTCCGATACCCGAAATAAAAATTCAACGGTCAATCGCGGCGATTTACGAAGTCTTGCGGACGCGGAAAAAAATTCTGGAACGGCTCAAAACGCAAATCAAAGACATTTGCCCGATTTTGATAAAAGGTTCACTGGACGAGGGGGCGACGATGTGAACGGCATTTTCGACGAAGCAGAATTGGAACGAGCAATCATTGAACTTTTCAAGCGCGAAGGTTACGAACATTTGAGCGGCGACGAAATTCACAGGAAGACGGACGAAACTTTATTGCTTGACGAATTGAGCAATTTTATTTCGACGCGCTACGCCAACGAAAATTTGAGCTCGACTGAACTTCAGACGATTGTAAACAAATTGAGCCTCATCCATTCCGCGCCGCTGTATGCGGGCAATCGCGAGGCTTTTTTTCTTGTCAACGAGGGATTCGACCTGACCCGCGACGACACGAGCAAAGTTGCGCTCCATGTTGAGTACATTGACTTCGACGCGCCCGATAAAAATATTTTTAAGGTCGTCAGTCAATTTCCAGTGCAAGGTGACCGATTGCGCCGTCCTGACTTGCTGATTTTTGTAAACGGGATTCCGATTGCAATTTGTGAATTTAAGTCGGCAATTCGCGAAGACGCAACGATTCACGACGCTTGGGAGCAAATTTTCTTTCGATACAGCCGCGACATTCCAAAACTTTTGCGCTACAATTTTCTTGCGGTCATTTCCGAAGGCGCAAACACAAAGCTCGGCAGTATCTTCACGCCCTACGAGAATTTTTACTCGTGGAACAAGGTCGACGACGCCGAAAAATTTTCAGACGGGATTGGCTCGTTGTTCACGATGATTAAAGGCGCGTTCGCCAAAGAAAGACTTCTGCAGATTCTGCGCGACTTTATTTTTTATCCCGACGCCGATTTAAAATCAGTGGCGATTGTCTGCCGCTACCCGCAATTTTTCGCCGCGACAAAAATGTTTGCCAACATTAAAGCTCACATGCGCCCGATTGGCGACGGCAAAGGCGGAACATATTTCGGCGCGACTGGTTGCGGAAAAACTTACACGATGTTATTTTTAACGCGGCTCATCATTCAGCGCGATAACGAGACCTTCAGCAATCCTACGATTATAATTTTGACTGACCGCGAGGATTTGGATACGCAAACTTCCGAACTGTTCGTGACGGCGAAAAAATTTTTGCACGAAGAAGACGTTCGGAGCATTGAGAATCGCGCCGACCTTAAAGCTACTTTGAAAAATCGTCCATCAGGTGGCGTTTACGTCATTACGATTCAAAAATTCTGCGAAGAACTCGGCGAGTTATCTGCTCGCGAAAACATTATCTGTTTTTCCGACGAGGCGCACCGAACTCAAACGAACACCGGCGCGAAGTTGAAGACGACCGACGCGGGAATTTTCACGACATATGGCTTTGCTCACTACCTGCGCAAAAGTTTTCCGAATGCAACCTATTGCGGCTTCACGGGTACGCCGATTGACGAGACCATAGAAGTTTTCGGCGAAGTCGTCGACAGCTACACGATGAAGGAATCTTGCGCCGACGGGATAACCGTTCGCATCGCCTACGAGCCGCGACTTGCCCGCGTTGTTGTCTCCGATGAACAAGCGCGGGAGATTGAAAAATATTACGACCGTTGTGCCGATGAAGGCTCCACTGACGAGCAAATTAACGCCAGCAAAATTGCAATGAGCAAGATGACAAAAATTCTTTCGCACCCCGACAGGGTAAAGAAACTTGCCGCCGATATTGTCGAGCACTACGAAAGACTTTGCGCCGAGAAGCCGAAAATTATTCAGAAAGCCATGATTGTATGTGCCGACAGGAAAATTGCGCTAAAAGTTCTACAAGCGATTATTTCAATTCGTCCGGCTTGGGGCGTTCCGAAAAAATCTGACGACGACAAAAAACTTTCTAAAGACAAACTTGAAAAACTTTTGTCGCTACCGAAAATAAATCTCGTGGCTACTCAAGGTCAGAACGATTCGCCAGAACTTTTTAATCTCTGCGGCACGAAAGATTATCGCAAGAAGTTAGACAAGCAATTCAAAAACGACGACTCGAATTTCAAAATTGCCGTCGTCGTCGATATGTGGATTACGGGCTTTGATGTGCCGTCACTTACTGTCATGTATATCGACAAGCCGTTGCAGAAACATACGCTGATTCAAACTATTTCTCGCGTTAATCGCGTCTTTGACGGCAAGGATAAAGGAATCGTCGTCGATTATATCGGCTTCAAAAATGCTATGCTTGAGGCAGTGAAAAAATACGGCAGTCCGCAAGAAAATCCCGTTGACGAATTGAAAATTTCTCTGACTCTTTTCCGAAATCATCTTGCGTTGCTGAGCAAACTCACAATCAATTTTGACGCGGAAAAATTTTTTGTCGGCACGCCACTTGAGCGATTGAACTGTCTAAATACCGCCGCCGAATTCGTTCAGACCAAAAAAGATACCGAGACGCGATTTATGAGCCTGTCAAAAAAATTGAAGACGGCTTATCTGATAGTTTATCCTTCGGGCGAAATCAGCGAGGCGGAAACGATACGGGCACAATTTTTTCTTGCAATCAGGTCGATAATCTTCAAGCAGACGAAAGGAACTGCGCCCGATGCCGAAATTATGAATCGCATCGTGGAAAAAATGGTTGAAGAGGCTTTAAAGTGTACCGGCATTGAAAATATCGTTGGCGAAGAAAAATCTGCTGACATCTTCAGCGAAGATTTTCTGAGTGAGCTTGACGCCTTCCAAATGCCCGTCACAAAATTTAATGCGCTCCTCAAGCTGGTTAAAAAAAATATTGCTACTTACGGGCGTAGCAACAAGATTAAAGGTATTGAATTCGACAAGCGGCTGAAAAAGATTGTGGACGATTACAACAGCCGCGACAAATTAGTTTTCGTCAATGAAGTTGTCGGCGATTTTGTCGACCAACTGTCCGACAAGTTGATTCAGCTTCTGCGAGATTTGGAAGACGACAAAAAATCTTTTGAGCGATTGGGCGTTACTTACGAGGAAAAAGTTTTCTTCGACATTTTGATTGCCGTTCGCGATGCACATGGTTTCCCTTACACCGAAGAAAAATGTTTGGCACTAGCAAAGGAAATAAAACGACTCGTCGACGATAAATCAAAATTTGCAGATTGGGCAAACCGTACTGACATTAAAGCCCAGCTTGAATCCGATTTAGCGGTATTGCTCTATAAGCATGGCTACCCGCCGGAATGGGACGAAGAAGTTTTTACCAAAATCATGGAGCAAACGGAGAATTTCAAGAAATACAACGACGTGGCTTATTAGTTGTCTGTCACAGGCTTTTTCAACCTTTTGGCGGGAAATTGCTTGAAACGCTTGTTCCATTCGTCAAAACTGAGGACATCAAAATCATCTATCATTGTTTCATACAACACCGCGTCGCGTTGCAATTTAAAAGGAAGTCTTTCTTTAAGCCGACTACGTACATGCTTTCTCAACACACAATCACCATTACGCGTCTCCAAAAGATAAATATAAATTTTTCTCTTCCCTCTATCCTCAATCAAGGAGCGAACATAAATCAAGCTGTCATAATATTTGCGAGCGACACTTATAATTTTTTCTTTTTCGAGAGGCTTAAATTTATAGCTGACTTCTCTGAAGTTAGAATTCTTAGATTCAACGAAAAGCACAAAATCTTCCGTTTCCGCTACAAAATCAACATCACTCAAAAAGCTATCCTTAATAACAGAAAAAATCTCATTAAGCTTGTCGGTTGCCCAAATCGCAGAGGAAAAATCTATTTGCCAGCTTTCATTTTCATCTTTGAGTATAATCGACATATCAATCTCCCATATCAAGATTGTAAACTTCCTCTAAAAGCTGGTCAAACGTTCGCATGATAGCGTTATTTTTCAACGAGGAAAAGAATTCGTTAGATTCGACTTGTACATCTCCATTTTCGAGATAAAGAGCATGAAACATCACAGAATCCGATTCCTTAGCTCTCACATTAAAATATTTCGCAAAAATGTAGTTGTGCGTACTCAAGAAAATCTGAACACCATGACGCGAGAGTTCCAAGAGACATTCCACCATCTGCGGTAAAAATTTTGGATTTAAATTGGCTTCCGGCTCGTCCCATATCAGAATACTATTTTCCGAAATACTTCCATTCATCAGCAGTTGCCAAAGCAATCCGACTTTTTTAAATCCCTCTGCCTCGACTGCAAAATTTACCATTCGTCCATCGCTTTTTTGTACGATAAATTCTTCATGGTCGAAAATAATTTGACCGTCCATCATTTCTTCGAGCATTGGAAGAATTTTCATCGCCATATCAGGAGGATTTTTTAAAGTCCAGCGAGTGGCTACACTAATAACATTTGTAAGAGTTCTATCAAAAGGAACCTTATACCTATCCGCCATAGACGGTAATCCGTTTGAGTGGGTCAACATATCTTTACACGGAATGAATACCGCGTCAAAAATAACATCCTTTTGTAAATGAATTTGATAAGATTCACTTTTTGAATCGGATTTATCACCAACCAAGTTGACAATGGACACACCCAACTTAACAGCTATGTACTCTTTGTTCGCACAATCTGCTTTTATGGATATGCCAAGTTCCCTATTCTCATCACATCTGAATAAATCGACTGTGCCATTACTTTTAAAGCATCTTTCCAAAAAATTTGCTCCGAGGCTATTGTCCTTACTTATCTCGCACGCGGCATAAATAGCTTTAAGTAAATGCGTTTTCCCTGTTCCATTTTCGCCTACGAAAACATTGACTCCTGAATCAACGTCGAGATGAAAATCAGTAAAAACAGTAAAATTTTTCAAGTCCAAAGATTTAATGTGCATAATAATACCTCTTCTAATAAAGCAGTCGTACTTGTTGCGCGTCAAGAGAAATTTTCCAATCTTCGCTCGGCTCACGGTCGGTTACCAAAATTGAAATTTTAGAGAAATCACAGGTCTTAGTAAAAGAAATTTTATCAAACTTGAAGCTGTCAACGAGCAATATAACTTTTTTCGCTTGAGCAATCATTACCTGCTTAACAGTACTCTCTTCGTCGTTGGATTCCATAACGCCGCGTTCAATATCAATACCTTTGCAACTTAAGATGGCATAATCGACAAAATAATTTCTCAGCGTATTGCAAGTAATTGCTCCTGTCAGTGCAAAAGATTTGGCACGCAGTGTTCCCCCAACAGAAATAATTTTGAACGGCACACCGCTAAAATCATAAGCCAGACGAATTGAATTTGTTATTATCGTCAAATTCTTCCTCTGTCGCAAAAGATTCAAGAGTGCAAGGCAAGTCGTGCTTGAATCCATCATAATCGTTGAGTCGTCATCTATTAACTTTTGAGCGGTCTTCGCAATGAGATTTTTCAAGTCGCCATTTATCAAGCTTCTTTTCAAAAATAATAAATCCTCGCTGATGTAGGAATTCAAAACTGCGCCACCGTAGTCGCGACGAATTAAATCTTCTTCTTCCAACTTATCCAAGTCGCGACGAATAGTTTCTTCCGTAACGTCAAATATTTTGCTCAGCTGAGAAACGTAAACTCGATTTTCTTGTTTTAGTTTCTCCAAAATTTTTTGGCGACGCTCCAGCCCCAGCATAGTCAACACTCCAATTTTTATGTCATTTCTTGTTAGTTTTTCTGTATTTCGCGGGAGTCATACCGAATTCCTTTTGGAACAAACGAATAAAATTTTCTGCGTTGAGGTAACCGATTGCGCTTGCAATTTCTTCGATACTTTGATTTGTGTTTGTCAATAAATACTTTGCCCGCTTGAGTCTCAAAATTTTTCGCCACTCGTTGAAATTAGCACCTGTTGCCGCTTTTATTAAGCGAGAACAACGCGAGACAGAAAAATTAAACTGCGCCGCTAACTTTTCCAGAGTGACGGTCGCAAGATTTTCTTGAATGTAGTTTATGATAAGAAAATTATCGGGTAAATTCGTCGGTTGCGTCGCGCACATTTCAAAATCTTTGAGGTGGCAACGCATCAAATGAACAAATCCCAAAATCAAACAGCCGATTAAAAATTGCTCGGTGTAGCTGTCGGCATTCAATTTGTCTTCCACCATGCGCAAAATATTTTCGCTAAGAAAAGTATCGTTAGCTGTGTGAAAGAGTAAATATTTTATTGAACCTTTGCCGTAAAGACCTTCGGCGAAAAATTTATTAACGACGTGTGAGCCTTTAACTAGGGCGTGTTGGTAAACTCCTAAAATAAAAAAACATAAGCACAAACTTTTGGTTAAATAAAGTTGAAACCTAAACCGAAAGGATATATGTCAAAATCATTTTATCATAAAATAACCGATGAGCAATGGAAAATTATAGAGCTGCACTTGCTGAAACCAAAATCCACAGGACGTCACGCTTTGAATTCTCGAACAGTTTTCAATGCAATTTTTCGGGTATTGGATTCAGGAGCAAAATGGCGTTACCTTCCCAAAGAATTCGGAAATTGGAACAGCATTTATCATAAGTTTCGTAAGTGGTGCGAGTTGGGAGTTTTTGAAAATCAAGATATTGGAATCTCACGCGGAGGAAAAACGACGAAGATTCACGCCCTCGTCAATGAGCATTTTCAACTCGTCAGCGTGGAATTGAGCGGCGGAAATATTCATGACAGCGAAATGGCGATTAAACTTTTGAGTAAAGTCACTCTTGAGGGCAAAAAAATTCCGATGCACTGTTTCGGAGCATTTTGCACTATTTGAGGGCATTTTAAGCCAATCTTAATTTTTTGTGCTATAGTATCGACGAAAAAATTTGTGAAAGAGAGAAAAATTCAAATGGCTATGTTCCACTTCAGAATTAAATCTGACAAAAAACCTGACGGAACTAAAGTTTCCGCTTTCAAACACGTTGAATACATTCGCCGCGAAGGCAATTTTGCACAGGTCGAAAACTGGGAACAAAAAAATAAGTTTGTCGGCTATTTAATTTCTTCCACTGACGTAAAAAACATTTGCGACGGGCAAAATTTTCTCCTTTATAAAACTGATGATTTCGGTTCTGTTCGCAACTCCGAAAATGGGATTGAAGTGACAGAAAAATCTTCGCCAACAACTCTCGCTGTCGCTCTCACTCTTGCTGATAAAACAATGAATCACCAGCCGTTGATTATTTCAAGCTCGCCTAATTTTAAACAATCAGTCCTGCAAACCGCTTTGGTTTTTAACCTTGATATTTCCTTCGCTGACAAACTTATGCAAAACGAATTTGTCCGCAGAAAAGAAATTATCCGAAATGAGCGACAAATTTTTATTTCCAATGGCGGAACTTTAATTTCAAAACGTCCTTCTTCCACAAAAATTTTTTCTCCGATTCTCTCCAAAACTGTCGAAGATGCAAAAAAGGTCGGACGAATCTGCGCACTATCTCTGACTTACCTCCTATCCCTCAATCCGAAAATGACATTTCTTTGTCGGAGGAAGAAAAAATCGAACTTGAAGAACTTGCTCACGTTTCCTATAAAAATCTCCGTTTTGATTTTTCCGATGAACTTAAAAATTTTGCTAAATGGACTGCAGATAAAATTTTGCAACGCCTCGATGAATCTTGCGATTACATTTCTGCACACTCTCACGTCGAATACATTAACCGAGAAAATGCGTTTGCCCATCGCGGTGGTTGTATTTTTCATTCTCATCATCTTCCCAAATGGGCGCAGGACGACCCGAAGAATTTCTTCAAAGCCGCCGACCGTTACGAAGGCAGCAAAGGCAATCGCCGTTATGTCGAAATCGAATTTGCTCTCCCCAATGAACTTCACACCGTCGAACAATTTCGCCAAATTGTCGAGCCTTTCATTCAAAAACATTTGGCTAATCATTACTACGCCTACGCCATTCACGACAAATTCGGTGAATTATCCAATCAACGTCACCCTCACGTCCACATTATGTTTTCCGAACGAATGATTGATGACGTGGAAAAAATTAAAGAGCGATCCGCCTGCAATTTCTTCACATATCCTGCCAGAAAGAAAAACGACGGCTCCCAACCTTCTTTTGATGAAAAATTTAAACGCGGTGCTATTCGGGACAGAAAATGGGGCGACCATCAATACATCTCTCAACTCCGCGCCGATTGTGCTCAAATTCAAAATGATGTCTTGGAGCAAAAT
>CAJOCT010000053.1 GCA_905236725.1 uncultured Selenomonadaceae bacterium
CCTAAACCTTATATTTTTCTTCTGCCTCTGACCACTTTGAAGGAAATCAAAGAAAAAAGCCCGTCTCAGACTATTCCGAGACAGGCTTTGTCTACAAGCGGAAATCCTCCGCACTTGGAGGATTTTTTATTTTTCGGAAAAACTTTTTTATGTTATAATGTCAAAAAATTTTTGGAGGTACTGCAATGAAAACAAAAAAATTCTCGGCTCTGATTTTTATGTTGATGTTTTTTTTGTTTGTGAGCGGTTGTGGCGAAGATACCGCAAAAAAAATTCAAAATACGATTAAAATCGGAATGATTACGCAACTCAACGCCACGCCCGAAGAAATGGACGAAATTATGGAAGTTATGGGAGTTGATACTTCCACGACTTATTTTGAAAATTTTACGTCAATGCAAATGGCTTTGAAGGCAAAAAATATTGAAGAAATGCAAACTTACAAGAGCGTTGCAAATTACATGACGGCGCAAAATTCTCAATTTGAAGTCAAGCAGGAGCAAACCGTCAGTTTAATCGATGCGTTTTGTTGCGCGATTCGCGAAGAGGATACGGACTTGAAGAATTCTTTTGACTCCGCGATTGCTTCCATGAAAAATGACGGCACGCTCGACACTTTGATAAAAAAATACATCACGGAATTAAATTCAGAACCTCCCGCAGTCAAGATTGAAAAAATTGACGGCGCGGACACGATAAAAGTCGGAATAACCGGTGACTTGCCGCCGCTTGACTTGGTTTTGGCGGACGGAACCCCCGCAGGTTTCAATACGGCGGTTTTATCCGAAATCAGCAAGCGCATCAACAAAAATATCGAACTGATTCAAATTGACAGCGCGGCGCGTGCGGCGGCTTTGACTTCAAAAAAAGTTGACGTGGTTTTCTGGGTTGTCGTTCCGCAAGACGACAAACGCCCTGCCGATATGGATAAACCTGCGGGAATCGCCGTAACAACGCCGTATTATCAAGATGAAGTTGTTGACGTGACTTTGTCTCAAACTTTTTCGGCGATGAATTAAAATTTCTAAAAAAATTTTGTGAGGAAGATTTTCACATTGATTTACGAAATTTTTATAAAAAACAATGCTTGGCTGACAATTTTGAACGGACTTTTGACAACCGTCGAAATTTCAGCTTTTTCTTTGCTTTTCGGAACAATTTTAGGCGCGATAATTTGTGCCTGTCGAATTTCCAAAATTAAATTGCTTTCGATTTTGGCGCGAATTTATATTTCAATCGTGCGCGGCTCGCCGGTTTTGATGTTGCTGATGTTGTTTTTTTACGGAATTTTTGCCGAAACAAACCTTTCGCCGATTTTCGTCGCGGTGATAACTTTTTCCCTGCACACGGCGGCTTACGTCGCAGAACTTTTGCGCTCGGCAATTTCCGCAACTGACAAAGGACAATTTGAAGCGGCAAGAACTCTCGGTTTTTCAAAATTTCAGGCGTTTAAATTCGTAACTCTGCCGCAAATTTTTAAAATTTCAAAGCCGGTCTATCAATCGACAATAGTAAATTTAATTCAGTGGACAAGCGTCGTCGGTTACGTCACAATCACGGATTTAACGCGCGTGATAAATAACATTGCCGCGCGAACGATGCAACCGATGATAACGATAATCGGCGGGCTTTTAATTTATTTGTCGATTTCTTATTTGGTTTACGGAATATTTTTCTTGAGCGAACGGCGGGGGGAAAAAAATGGTCATTGAAGTAAAAAATTTGTGCAAGTCTTTCAATTCCGTCGAAGTCTTGAAAAATTTAAATTTGCAGGTCGAAGAAGGCGAAGTTATTTCGATAATCGGCGGTTCAGGTTGCGGCAAGAGTGTTTTTTTGCGTTGCCTTGAACTTTTGGAAATTCCCGACGCAGGAAATATTTTTATCGACGGGCAAGAAATTACCGCGCAAAATGCCGATGTCGATTTCATTCGCCGAAGTTTGGGAATGGTTTACCAAAAATTTAATTTGTTTTCTCATTTGAACGTTTTGGAAAATTTAATTCTTGCGCCGACGAAAATTTTAAAAATTCCAAAACTCGACGCGGAAAAAAAAGCCGATGACTGGTTGAAAAAAGTCGGCTTAATTTCAAAAAAATTTTCATACCCCGCAGAACTTTCCGGCGGGCAACAGCAGAGAATCGCAATTTGTAGATCGCTTATGATGAATCCGAAAATAATTTTGTTCGACGAACCGACAAGCGCACTCGATCCCACAATGGTCGGCGAAGTTTTGGCGGTCATGCGAATGTTGAGCAAAGAAAATTTAACAATGCTAATCGTTACGCACGAAATGAATTTTGCAAAAGAAATTTCGGACAGAATTTTATTTTTTGCGGAAAAAGGAATTTACGAAGAGGGCACGCCGCAAGAAATTTTTGAAAATCCGAAAAAACCTTTGACGATAGAATTTATCAACAAGCTGAAATTTTTCCACTACGAAATTTTTGATAAAAATTTTGACTTGCCGGAAATGCAGGGCGGCATTTGGAATTTTTCGGAAAAATACGGCTTCAACAATAAAAAGTCAACGAATATTCAGCTTTGTTGCGAAGAGGCGATTTTTGAATTTTTTGACGGCTGTTATTCCGAAGGTGACGCGATAAAAATTTTTGTCGATATAGTTTATTCCGAAAGCAAAAAGCAAACTGAAATAAAAATTTGCAGCGGAGGAAAAAAATATAATTTGCTCGAGGTTGAAGACACGATGGATCATCTCGGCGTTAAAATTCTAAAAAAAATCGCTAAAGAAATAAAATATTTTTACGAAGATGATTTAAACAAAATAGTAATTAAGATTTAAAAAATTTTTTGTGGAGGAGTTTTATGAAAAAATTTTATTTCGTCGGGCTTGTGATAATTTTGATGATGGCGGTCGGATTAATCGGTTACGGCGCGTATCTGAATAAAACTGACGAAAATCAAATTGAAATGCGAATGGAAAGCCGAACAGTCCCGCTTCAAGGCGAAAAAGCAAAATTCAGAAATTTACAGCCGATTTTTGTTTTGGAAACGATAAATTTGACTTCGGAAGAAATAGCGGACGCGGTGGCGTTAATCGACGGCAGAATCGAAAAATCTTTCGTACAAAAAAATTCTGCGGTCGACAAAGGACAAGTCTTGTTTGAGCTTGTCAACGAAGACATCCCGATAAAACTTCAGCAGGCAGAAAGCGCAATCGCCAAAGCTGAAGCGCAGGTCTTGCAGTCCAGAAATTCTTTCGCGCGTTATGAAAGACTTCGAGAAAAAAACGCAACTTCGCTTGAAAAATACGACGAGGCAAAGTTAAATTTCGAGGCGGCGCAGGCAAATTTGCGGGAGGCTCAAGCGCAAAAAAGTCAATTACTCGTTCAAGATTCGCGACAAAATGTAGTTGCACCGATCGAAGGCGAGGTTTTAATTTTATACAAGCAAATAGGCGCATTCGTCACGGCGGGAACTCCGATAGCTTTGGTGGGAAATTTTTCGCGCTTGAGTTTTTCCTTGCCGGTTGAGGACGCGCAGGCAAAAAAAATTTCCGTCGGCGAAAGATTTGAATTAAACTTCAAAAACAGTCGCTCATTTCAAAAAGCCTACGACACAGAGTACGGCGCGGGAAATTTGGGCAATGAACAAACTTTTCCGGTCTTTGTGAAAGAAATTATCCCGAATTTGAATCAGGCGGCGGAAATGCGAAAAATAATTTTTGAAATCGACAACCGCGCGGGGATTTTGGAGCAACAAACTTATAACGGCGTTGAACTGATCAGAACTTCAAAACACAACGCCTTAACCGTTCCGCTTGGGGCTTTGAACGAGACGAAAGAATTTGTTTTTGTGGTGAAAGAAAATATTTTGGAACGGCGCAAAGTAGAAATCGGCGCGGACGACGGAAAATTTGCAGAAATTATATCGGGCTTGCGTGAAGGTGAAGTCGTCGTAACTTCCGCGACAAAAGGTCTTGAGGACGGAACGAAAGTTGAAATAACTTTAGTTGAATAAAAAATTTTTTGTGAGGTGAAAAAAGTGATTGCGGAAAAAAATCAAATTTTCAGTCAAGAGGCGTTGGACAAATTACGCTCGCCGGAAAAATTAGACACAATGTTGCCGATAACAACGCCGATAAGCTGGATGGCGTTAATTGCGATTTTGGTTTTGCTCTTTTCAATAGTTTTGTGGTCGATTTTCGGCGCGTTCACCGTCAAAGCGGACGGAATGGGCTTGATAATGGACAGCGCGGGCGTTTTAAATATTTCGCACGTGGCGAACGGAAAAATTTCTCGCCTTTACGTAAAGCCCGGCAATAAAATAAAAAAAGGCGACTTAATCGCGCACATGGAGCAAGCCGCTCAATCCGCCGATACGCGAATGGCTCAATACGGAATGGGTTTGGCTTCCAGCGACAGGGACGCAATGAACCGCGCCTATCAATACAACGCGAAAGAATATCAGCAGACTGTTGCGGAAGATATTTACAGCGATTACGACGGAATTGTTGATGAAGTTATGGTCGATGAAGGAAGTATGGTTTCTGCGGGAACGCCGATTTGTTCCGTGAGAATTACGCAGAACCGCGACGAGTTGACGGGTCTTTTATATATTCCCGTCGACAAAGGCAAGCGCGTTGAAAAGGGAATGAGTATTCAACTTGCGCCGAACGGAGTGGACGTTTCGCAGTCGGGCAGCCTAATCGGTGTCGTGCGAACGGTTTCACAATATCCCGTCACGGCTCAAGGAATCAGTCAACATTTGGGAAATTCGCAGCTCGCACAATTTATTTTGCAGGCACAACAGGGCGCGGTTATGGAAGTTACTTTCGACCTGGTCAAAGATGCGGACTCTGAATCCGGTTATTTGTGGACTTCAAAAGTCGGCGAACATAAACCGATAACGCCCGGCAGTTTTTGCACCGGCTCGATAATCATTGAACGCAAACCGCCGATTGAAAAAGTTTTTTATAAATTGAGTCAATGGCTTAGAAATCGTTAAAAAAAATTTTTTTTCAAGCCTTCGGGCTGTTTTTTTTTTGCTGTAATACAAAAAATTTTTTGGGGGAATGAGTATGAGCGAAGATTTTTTTTCGACGATTAAAGAAATTTTGAAATACGGCGGATCAACTTTTGCCGCGCTGGCAGTGATGAGCATTTACACGACGACGGACGGGTTTTTTATCGGAAATTTTATCGGCGTGAACGGTTTGTCGGCGATGGCTTTAATTTATTCCGTGACGATTATTTTCATGGCGTTCGGAATTTTATTTGAAACCGGCGGCAGTGCGGTTGTTGCAAAGGCGATTGGCGAAAATAAAAAAAATCTTTCCGAAAAAATTATGCGCACGAATTATTTTGTTGCAATTATTCTCGGAATTTTTTTGGCGATTGTAGGAAATATTTTTATCGAAGATTTTTTAAAAATTCTTGCCGATGATGCCGAAGAAATTTTTATAGTTGACATGGCGGTTTCGTACCTGCGGATAACTTTGTGCAGTTTGCCGTTTCTGATAATGATTTATATGACCGGCGCGTTTATGCGTTGCATCGGTCAGCCTTTGCACGTCGTTTATCTGATGAGCGCGACGGTTTTAATAAATATTATTTTGGACGCGATTTTTATAATAATTTTAAATTTTGGAATGGAAGGCGCGGCGACGGCAACTTTTATCGCGCAATTTTGCGGCGTACTGATAATTTTCCGGTATTTTAAATTTTCCAAACAAAAATTTTCCGCTCGGCTTGAAATCGGAAATTTTGAATATATTTTTCAAGAAATAAAAATCGGCGCGGGCTTCGGATTTGGTGCGTTGATGTTTTTTGCAACGGAATATTTTTTAAACTTTGTTCTGTTGGCGAATAATGCGACAAATTTATTGTCGGTCGCGGCGATTTCAAACATAATTTTGAGTTTTGTATTTTTGCCTCTCAACGGTCTGGACACGGGAATACAGCCTTTGATGAGCAAACTTTTCGCGGCGAAACAAGAAAAAAATTATTTGCGCGTAATGCGTTGCGGATTTTTTTTGACGATGATTTTAACTTTCGGCGTGTACTTTATTTTGATGATTTTTCCGGCGGAGTTGGCGAGATTTTTCATTGACGCAAATGAGCCCGTAACCGAAGAGATGATAACTTTTTTGAAGATGATGTTTTTATTTCAGCCGTTCGTGGGGCTTTATACTTGGCTCAGCGGAATAATGGCGGCGTTGGAAGACGAATGGCGAAATATCGTTATCGGACTGTCGCCGCTTTTTTTTCAAATTCCGCTGACGTATTTTTTGCCGAAAATTTTGCCGACAGAATATGTTTCGCTGTCATTTTCTTTGCAAGACGTTGCGGAGGCGTTGCTTGCGTTGATTTTGATAAAATCTTTTTTCAGGCAAAATAAAATTTCATTCAGAAAAATTTTTGTGGTATAATGGCAAAAATTTTTTGGAGGGATTTTAATGAAGAAAAAAATTTTATCGGCAATTTTGGCGGGAATGTTCGCAATCGGAAGTTTTTCAATTTCCGATGCAATGAGCCGCGCAGAAATTTCCGCGATTAAAGTTTCAAAGTCCGGAAATTTCGCTTACTGGGAAAAAAATTCTCCCGCGAAAGAAAAATTGGTTGCCTATGTCAAAGACGTGACCGACAAAAAGAGCAAAAATTTTATTCCCGCTGAAGACAGAATCGCAGTTTTCGATATGGACGGAACTTTTCTTTGCGAGACCGCGCCGTATTATTTTGACCATATGCTTTATATTCACCGCGCCGTTTATGACGAAAATTTCACTCCGTCGAAATCTGACAGAGATTTTGCAGTTGCGCTTGAAAAGTCCTTAAAAAATAAAAATTCCAACAACAAACTCGGCAGCAGTGCGCCTCACCAGTCGGCGGTTTTCGAGGGAATGACTTACCCCGAATTTAATTCTTACGTCGAAAATTTTATGAAAACTCCCGTCGAAGGTTTGAGCAATTTAAAATGGGGCGAGGCTTTTTATCTGCCGATGGTCGAAGTGATTAAATATCTTGAAAAAAATGATTTTAAAGTTTACGTCGTTTCGGGAACGGACAGGCAAACTGTCAGAGTTTTGCTCGGCGACATTTTAGGCATTCCCGTCAATCAAATTATCGGCACTGATATAAAAATTTTGGCGAAAAATCAGGGCGATAAAGACGGCTTGGATTATACTTTCGTAAAAGATGAAGATTATTTGATTCGCGGCGAATTCGTGATTAAAGATTTACAAATGAACAAAGTTTCAAGAATTGCGGAAGAAATCGGCAAACAACCCGTTTTGGCTTTCGGAAATTCTTCAGGTGACAGCTCAATGATAAATTACACAATCACCGACAATAAATATAAAAGCGCGGGATTTTTCGTAATTTGTGACGACGTTGAGCGCGAATTTGGGAAAACTGCCCGCGCGGAAAAAGATGTAAAACTTGCGGAAAAAAACGGTTGGACTCCGATTTCAATGAAAAACGATTGGAAAACAATTTACGGCGACGACGTGAAAGTCACGAAGTAAATTTTTCAAAAATTTTGATTGGAGGAAATTTTTTTGGCGAGACAGTACAAAAAAATTTTGAAAAAAGTTCAAGTTAAAGAAAAAAAATCCGAGCCGCCCAAGAAAAAAGAAAAATCCTGGTTCGATTATCTTTTGCCGGCGTTTTTGGCTTTGACCGCCGTCGTTTTGTTTTTGGGCTGGGAAAGTTTCACAAATTTAAATCGCGCACTGTACATTTTTTTGACGTTGACGCTGGGAATAACTTATGTGCGAAAAAATTATAATCTGGACGCGACGCAAGACAAATGGGCCGAACGCGCGGGTTATGCGTCAATGGCAGTGGCGACGGTTCTTTTCGGAATACATTTTTACGTTCAATACATAAGCTGAATAAAAAAAATTATCCTGCAAGAAAATTTTTTCCTGCAGGATTTTTTATTGCCGAAAATTTTTCACCCGATAAATTTATTTTTGAACATATCGACAAAATTTTTGCACGCGGTCGAAAGAGTCTGATTTTTCAGCCAAGAAATAACCGTGTGTGTCGTCATTTCGGGTTCGACGAGGCGTTTGTAAATTAAATCGCCGTCCGTCAAAAGTTTTCTGCTTGAAATCGGAATCATCGCAATCCCGATATTCATTTTCACCATCATCAAATCTTGAACTACGCTGTCCGAAACGCAAATTATTTTCGGCTCAAAACCGATTTTTCTGCAGTTTGCCTCAAAAATCGATTTCCAGCGCAGAGGAATAATTATTTGTTGACCTTTCAGTTCAGAAAATTTTACCTTGTCTTTTGACTTGCCGCACGGATTTTTTTTGTTCATCACCATAACAAGCGGCTCATTCGGCAAAACCAAAAGTTCGTAAGAAAGATTGTCAACCTGTGTCCGCGTAATCGCGATTTCAATCAGTCGGCTGTCCAAAAGTTCAATAATCCGCGCACCTTCCGCCTCCCAAATTTCAAAAGTCACGTTGGGATAAATTTTGTGAAATTCCGAAATTAACTCCGGCAGAATCATCGCGCCTGAAGTGGTAATCGTGCCGATTCTTATTGAGCCTTTCGCGCCGGTGCCGATTTCCGTAATTTCGCGAACGGTTCCGTCAACCATTCCGAGAATATTTTCCACGCGCTCATAAAGTACGCGCCCCGCCTCCGTCAATCTGATTCTGCGTGAACCGCGCTCAAAAAGTTTTACGTTCAATTTTTCTTCAAGACGTTTCATTTGTCTGCTTAATGCGGGCTGAGCAACGTCGAGACGCTGGGCGGCGTGGCTGATATTTCCTTCTTCGACGATTGCGAAAAATGCGCGCATATCTTTTACTCCAATTTCTTGTTCCATTAAAAACTCTCCGATCTTACAAAAAATAAAATTCGTTTACGCAAGCCACCTGAACAACGCACCGATTAAATTTGCGTCGTTTCTGAATTTGCACGGCACAATTTCGACGCGGGGAAAAGTCACGAGACAATTTTTATAAACTTTTTCAAGACTTTCGCGAATCGAATCGATAAAAACTTTTTGCGCACTGATTCCGCCGCCGATTGCAATTTTTTCGGGGTCAAGAATCATTTGAATGTTAAAAATTTTAATTGCAATTTGCCGCGTAAATTTTTCAAGACAGTTCAGCGCGTCAAAATCTTTTTGTTCGACCGCGCAAAAAAAATCTTCGCCGGAAATTTTTTCAAACGGCAAATTTTTTTTGTCCGCGTACATTTTCAGCAAGGCAGGCACACCGCACATTTCGGCAAAAATTTTTTTGTCGGAAAAATCTTCTTCGAGACTTTGCATTGTGTAACTGATCTCGCCCGCCGAATTATTTTTTCCGCGATAAACTTCGCCGCCTTTGACGAACGCGCCGCCGATTGCCGTGCCGAAAATCATCACGAAACCCGCGTCAACGTCGGCAAGATTCCCGATTTTCGCCTCCGCAAGTGCCGCACATTTCGCATCATTTTCCAACGTAACCTTTGCGCCGCATAAATTTTTCAGTTCGTCCGCAAGAAATTTTTTTGAATTATGTTCAATCGCGCCGCTCGTCTCGCAAAAACCGCGCTCCGAATCGATAATTCCGGGCAGTGAAATCGCAAGTCCTTCGCAATCGCTCAACTTGTAAAGTCCGGCAATTTCCTGCAAAAATTTTTCGTGACTTTCAATCGGCGTGGGAATTTTTCCGCGCTCAAAAATTTCCGCCTTCTCATTCATTGTGGCGTGTTTGATGAAAGTTCCCCCGACATCCGCAACAAAAATTTTCATAAAGACTCCTTTCCACCTAAATTTGATAAAGATTTTTCGCGTTTTGAGTCGTGTATTCGGCGACCTCGTCAAGAGTTTCTCCGCGAATTTCCGCAACTTTTTTCGCAATCTCGATTACATAACTCGGCTCATTTCTTTTGCCGCGATGAGGCACGGGAGCCAAATACGGCGCATCGGTTTCGATTAAAATCATCTCTCGCGGCGCGGCTTTGACAATCTCAGGAAGTTTCGCGGAATTTTTAAAAGTCAAAGGACCGTCAACCCCGATAAGCCAGCCCATCTTCCAAACTTCCCGCGCCATTTCAAGACTGCCAGAAAAGCAATGCATAACCCCGCGCAAATTTTTTCCGTCCGATTTCAAAATTTTCAGCGCGTCACCGTGTGCCTCCCGCTCGTGAATACAAACCGGCAAATTCAACTGCCGCGCAATATCCAGCTGCCGAACAAAAATTTTTTGCTGAAGTTGCCGAATTTCGGGATTTTTTTCCCAGTAATAGTCCAGACCGATTTCACCGATCGCCACGACTTTTTTTTCTTTGGCGAGTTCAAAAATTTTTTCGCAGGAATTTTCGTCAAAGTCCGCAATGTCTTCGGGATGAAAACCGACTCCCGCGAACAGACCCGAAAAATTTTTTGCAAGCTCGACGGCTTCGGCGGAATCTTTTAAATTTGCGCCGAAATTTATAATTTTTTCCACGCCGCAATTTTTCGCCCGCTCAAAAACTTCTGCAATGTCTTCAGAAAATTTTTCGTCGTTCAAGTGGCAGTGAGTATCAACAAATTCCATTTCCGACCTCCGATTTTTTTTGATGAGCTTATTATACCTTTTGGCGCAAAAAAAATAAATGCAGGATTTTTTTTCGGCGCGTCGAAGTTTGAAAACCCGGTGAATGAATCGCCGATTACGTTTTTGTGAGGCGGGTTTTTTGACATTTTTTCTGATAGTGCCGAGCGTCATGATTGTCAGCGTGTTTTTGGTTCACGGCATATTCAATCGGCTGGGGTTGAGAATGCACTTCGGTGCGCTGATAATTTGCGCGGTGCTGTCGATTGCGGCGGATGTCGGGGCGGCGATGTTTTCGACTGCGCCGGACAAAAATTATTTCATAAACTTGAGCGGCTTGATTTTAGGAGCGGCGTTTATCGCAACCGTGACGAATTATTTTTTGGTAAAACAAAAAGTTGCGGCGGAAAAAATTGAGGCGGAAACTCGCGCGGCTTACCTCGAAGACTTGGCGGAAAGAATCGAACGCGCGGAAGAAATTAAGACCGTCGAAAAAGTTCCCGAGCCCGTCGAACGCCCGAAAGTCAGTTTGATAAAGAAAACCAAGCCGAAAAAAATTTCTAGGGTAAAACCTTTTGAGTCTGCAAAAATCGAAGACAAAATCAAACTTGAGCCGATCAAAAAAGTTGAAACGTCAAAAATTTTGGAGACAACGGCGGAAGGAAAGACGGTAAAGAAGTTTGAGCCGGAAAAAATTTCCAAAACCGATGCAGAATCAAAAAAAATTCCTGTGCAAATAAAACCTCCCGAGCCTGCAAAAAAAATCCCTGTTCAAACAAAATCTTCCGAGCCCGCAAAAAAAATTCCTGCGCAAGTAAAACCTCCCGAGCCCGTGAAAAAATTTTCGGCTAATTCGGAAACTTTAGACGACATTTTGGAACTTGCTTATTCCGAAAAATCGCAGGGTCACTCTTGGCAGGCGATTGCGGCGTATCAAAAGGCACTCGAAAAATATCACAACGACGATTACGCGCCTTTCGTGGCGATAGACTTGGGCAACGTTTACAAAGAAATGGCGATGTACGCGAAGGCGATAAAAACTTTTGAAGATGCGCTGGAACTTCCCGCAGTCAAACGCAGTGCGAAAACGACGGCGGATTTCAAAAAAAATATCGTCTACCTGCGGACGGTTCAATCGGTTCTCCTGCGACATCAAGCCTTGACAACGCCTTTCAGCCGCATTTCAAAAATTTATTTGCGGGAAATCGAAACCGAATTTCAATCATTGCAATCAGATTTGAATTAAACATCATCGCGTTGATTTTTTCGGCGGCAGATGTTTTAAATAAATTTTTTAGCGATTAAATTCAAAAATTAGTTGGAGGTATTCACATGAAAAAAAGTGTAGAGATTCTCGGACTGCCGATAATCAGCATCACCGAAGGTTTTGAACTCGGCATGAGCAAAACTCTGCTGATTGACGCGAAAAACGGACTTGTTGCCGCGATCACGATTGAGGACGAGGACTGGTATCGCGGCGTTAAGTTGATTCCTTATGAATCGGTTATCGCAATCGGCGACGACGCGGTCACGGTTACGAACAGCGAAAACATTTTGAAACTCGACGAGGCGGGCGATTATGAAAGCCTTCTCGATGAAAATATTCGCGTAATCGGCACAAAAGCAATCACGAAAAACGGCACGATTCAAGGAAAAATTTCCGAACTCTTCATTGGCGACAACGGAAAAATTGAAAAGTGCGAAATTACCGCGCCCGACGGCACGACAAGCGAAGTCACGGCAGATCAAATTTCCATTTTCGGTAAACAGGTTACTGTTATCGACGCGGAAAAAAAAACTGAATTTATAACCGAAACTCCTGCGCCCGAGCCGATTCAAGCGGAGGAAGAAATTTCAGCGACAGCCTCAAATGATTCAGATTTTGGGGCTGTTTCTGTACCTGAAGAAATTCCCGCCGCGCTGGAATCGGTTATGACACCCGAGCCGACTGAAGAAATTCCGCAAGTGACTGAAGAAGTTCCGCAAGTGACTGAAGAAGTTCCGCAAGTTGAAGAAATTCCGCAAGTTGAAGAAATTCCGCAAGTTGAAGAAATTCCGCAAGTTGAAGAAGTTCCGCAAGTTGAAGAAATTCCGCAAGTGACTGAAGAAATTCCGCAAGTGACTGAAGAAATTCCGCAAGTTGAAGAAATTCCGCAAGTTGAAGAAGTTCCGCAAGTTGAAGAAATTCCGCAAGTGACTGAAGAAATGTGACTGAAGAAATTCCGCAAGTGACTGAAGAAATTCCGCAAGTGACTGAAGAAATTCCGCAAGTGACTGAAGAAATTCCGCAGGTTGAAGAAGAAAAAACATCAGAAACTTTAACTCAACAGGCGGAGGCACTCAAAGCGGCTTTGAAACGCGCGATGGCGAATCAGCAGAAAATGGCGGCAGAAAAAGAAGCAGCCGCCGCACAGTCCGCAACCGCGACAGAAAAAGCCGTTGACGACCGCAGAAGAAGACTTTTGCTCGGAAAAAAAGCCGCTCGCACGATTAAAGCCGATAACGGAATTGTAATTGTCGAAGAGGGCGCGGACATCACCGAAGAAGTCTTGCAGAAAGCCAAACTTGCCAATAAATTTATGGATCTTTCGATGAATTACATCTGATAAATTATCACCGACTGAACAGGGTTGCCCCGTCAAAGCAGGCAACTCTTTTTTTATAACTTGAAAGGCATCAAGCGATGAAAAATTTGTTGATATTGAAAATTTTGGAACAGTATTCCGATGAAAAAAATCCGTTGACTTACCAAAAAATTATTAACCTAATGGAGGACGATTTCAACGAAACTTGCGACCGCCGAACTGTTGCCAATCACATAAAAACTTTGCAAAATTTTGGTTACGATATAATAAAATCAAATCGCGGTTTTTATATCGAAAGAGAATTTGAAGATTCCGAACTGCGCCTTTTAATTGACAGCGTTCTTTTCTCAAAAAATATTTCCCGCAATCAGGCAAAAAGAATTATCGACAAGTTGAAAAATCTCGGCGGAAAAAGATTTAATTTCAAAGTTCCGCACGTTTTCAATTTGACTTCTCTGCGTTACAGCGAGAACAAAGATATTATGCGGACGGTTGACGCAATCAACGACGCGATTAATTTGCGAAAAAAAATTCTCTTCACTTACAATAAATTTGTTCGTGAAAAGAATTTTTTTAAACTCACTCCGCAAAAAATTTTTCAGGCAAGTCCTTATCAAATGGTTGCGGCAAACGGTTTTTATTATCTGATTGCCAACGCCGACGGTTGCGAAAATCTCGCGCATTATCGAATTGACAAAATGACCGACGTGAAAATTATTTCGGAAGGAATTGCGCCGCGCCGTTACGTCAAGGAAATTGCTTGCGGCGGGCTGAATCTTCCGCAACATCTCGCCGAACATATTTATATGTTCAACGGCGAAAGTATTTGGGCGAAGTTTTGGATTTCGGAAAAAATTATCGACGCATTTGTTGACGGTTTCGGAACGGGCAAAGATTTTAAAATTCTTCGTGAAAGCGCGGAAAAATTTTTGATTGAAGTTAAAGTCAACTTCGACGCGATGAAATTTTGGGCAATGCAATTCGGCGAAAACATCGAAATAATTTCTCCGATAAAACTGCGCGAAGAAATAAAATCTGCCGCCGAAAAAATTTTACTGAATCATTCCGCAAAATAAATTTTATCGAGTCAAAATATCTGTCATCTTGCACATTTTGGAAATCATTTTGACGTTGTGGACGCGGACAATGTCAACGCCTTGAGAAATCGCCCAAACGCAAATTGCACCGGTCGCCTCGTCGCGTTCGTCAACTTCAAGACCGGTATAATGACCGATAACACTTTTTCGACTCACACCGAGTAAAATCGTAAAATTTTTAAATTCGCGCAAATTTTTCAGGACGGTTAAATTTTCTTCTTGAGTTTTGCCGAAACCGATTCCCGGGTCGAAAATAATTTGCGATCCGTCGAAATTAAATCTTTCGGCAGTTTCGAGAGTTTTTTCAAAAAAATTTTTTATGTCGTCGATAATATTCGGCGAATTTTTTTTGTTGTGCATGGCGATAATCGGGGCGGAAAATTTTTTTGCAACGTCGAACATTTTTTTGTCGTCGAGTCCGTGAACGTCGTTGATAATTTCCGCGCCGAGATTTAACGCAAATTCCGCAACTTCAGGCTTGTACGTGTCGATTGAAATCGGTACGCCGAAATTTTTCACTGCGGGAATAATTTTTTCAAGTCGTGAAATTTCTTCGTCGGCGGAAATCGGCGTAAAATTCGGGCGGGTAGATTCTGCGCCGATGTCGATAATGTCCGCGCCGTCGTCAACAAGTTTTTTTGCGTGACGGATTGCGGAATTTTGAGAATAAAAAAAACCGCCGTCAGAAAATGAATCGGGCGTGACGTTCAAAATTCCCGCCACCAAAGTTTTTTTCCCGAGTTCGATTTTTTGACTGCGAAGTTTCAAAATTTTTTTCAATTACCCAGAGCCTCCGTCAAAGTCTGCGCATTTTTTTTCATTGCGTTTACATAAGCGTCTGCATTTTCAATTTTCGATTCGCCCGTTGTTATCGGGTCGAGAGTGAAAATTTTTGCGCCTGTCTCCCGTGCGATTGTTTCGGCGGCTTTCGGCGAATATTGCGGCTCGGTGAATAAAACTTTGACAGGCAATTCGTTGACGATTTTTATTGTGTCGGAAAGTTCTTGCGGAGTGGGCTCGGTGCCGGGCTCACGTTCGATAACTCCCGCAATGTTCAATTTAAATTCCGCCGCGAAATACGGGAACGCCTCATGAAAAGTTACAATATTTTTATTCGGCAAAATGTCCAGCATCAAATGCATTTCGTCGCGCAAAGTCGTAAGTTTATTGACGTATTCCAGCGCATTTTTTCTGTAAACTTCAGCGTGCGCGGGGTCGAGTGCGCAAAGTTGGCTTGTAATCGCCTTCACCTGCTCCATCGAATAAGTTATGCTCATCCAAACGTGCGGATTGACTTCGTCGCCGTCCTTAACCGTGAAAATTTTATCGGAATCGGACGCGTTGACAATTTTTAAATTTTTTCTCTGCTCGGTGACTTTATCCAAAAAATTTTCCATTCCCAAGCCGTTGACGATAAAAATGTCAGCCGTCTCCAAAGTTTTCATATCTTCGGTCGTAAGTTGATAATCGTGCAGGCAACCTGTCTGCGGCTCCGTCAAATTTACGACTTCCACGCCTTCAACATTTCCCGCAATATTTATCGCATCAATGTACATCGGATAGAAAGAAGTGACGATTTTTAATTTGCCGTCGTCGGAATTTTGCCCGCAACCGCTCAAAGTAAAAATCATCACCGCCAACAAAAAAATAATTTTAGCTTTCAATCTGTTTACCTCTACCAATCTGTCGATCTGTCTGCTATCGATCTGCCCATCTACTCACCTATAATTCTGACTTCGGGGTTTAAAATTACGCCGTGCGCCTCACGAACTCTTTTTTTGACTTCTTCGATTAAATTCAAAACGTCCGCCGCAGTTGCTCCGCCGACATTTACGACAAAACCCGCGTGCTTGTCGGAAACCATCGCGCCGCCGATTTTCAAACCCTTAAGACCTGTTTTATCAATCAAAGTTCCCGCGAAATAACCTTTCGGGCGTTTGAAAGTACTTCCCGCGCTCGGCAAATTTAAAGGCTGTTTACTTTCACGCCGCGCAGTAAAATCCGCCATTTTATTTTTTATGTCATCGCAGTTGCCTTGAGTCAAATTTAATTCGACTTCGCAAATGGCGCAATCATTTTTTTGAAAAATACTTTGCCGATAATCCAAATTTAAATTTTCTTTGCAAAAGTCAATCAATTCGCCCGTCCGTGAAACTGCTTTGACACTTTCGACGATATTTTTCATTTCGCCGTCATAAGCCCCCGCGTTCATGAAAACTGCGCCGCCGATACTGCCGGGAATACCGACCGCAAATTCCATTCCGCACAAAGAATTTTCCGCCGCGAAGTTTGCAACGTCTTTGAGTTTTGCGCCGGAATCCGCGAAAATTTTCGAACCTTCCGCGCGAATGTTGCCGAAAAATTTATCGGTGAATTTTACGACTGCGCCTCTGATACCGTTGTCCAAAACCAAAACATTCGAGCCGTTGCCGAGAATTGTGCAAGGAATTTTAAATTTATCAATCAGCTTAAAAATTTTCGACACTTCGTCCGAAGTTTTCGGAAAAATTAAAACGTCCGCCGCACCGCCGATTTTAAAAGTTGTATGTTCACTCATCGGCGCATGAAAAATAAATTGTTCCTCAAACAAAAATTCTTCGAGTTCGCTTTTAAAATCTTCCTCCCAGTTCATGAAAAAAATTTTTCCCTCCACTTAAAAATTTCCCCAAGCAAAAATATCCTCCAAATTAACCGTCAAATCTTCAAAAACAGAAACTTTAACTTGAGTACGAATATCAGCCTTTTCTTCGTCGGTGAGCAATTCTTTTTCTTTTTCGCTGTAAAGAACATATTCATCGTCGAGAAAATATTTTCCGTCGCGCAAGAGATAAACATCAACCGCTTTCATCAGAGGATCAATAATCCAGTATTCTTTAACGC
This sequence comes from uncultured Selenomonadaceae bacterium, assembly GCA_905236725.1. GTDB lineage: Bacteria > Bacillota > Negativicutes > Selenomonadales > Selenomonadaceae > Quinella. Next base: position 17,066 of record CAJOCT010000053.1, read on the forward strand.
CGTTCGCTTCGTAAATATCCTTTTTGATTGTAATATCTTTGCGGCGAGTGGATTTTGAAAGAACTTCGACGACCATATCGGGCACGCCGTAAATTGCACGCCCCCAATCAATAATACTGATATTGTCGGACTTTACCACCGTCATATCGGGTTTAAAAACATTTCCGTCGGGCAAGTGAATGTCCACATTGTCGGGAAAAACTTCCCCATTTTCATTTTTTACGAGATAGTTAAAAATAATCGCACTCAAGCGCATAATTATTCCGCTGTGATAAGGATTTGCAGCAGGCGGCATAATTTTTTCACCTCCGATAATTTCATACGATTTATAGAAAAGTCTGTCGTCCAAAAGCATTTGAGTCATCTCCTTTCGCGAAAAATAATTTTTATC
>CAJOCT010000054.1:0-11976 GCA_905236725.1 uncultured Selenomonadaceae bacterium
AATCGATTTACCGTTGCTCGCAAGAGAGTAGCCCGCAGTTTTTGAGGAAGATTTGTAAGTCGCGGTGGAATTGCTGTAACTCCAAGCGGCTTTTTTCGTCGAAGATTTAGTTACGTCGCTCGCAAGTTTCAAGGTGTAGCCGTTTGAAATCGTGACTTTGGAATTGTTCAGCGAAGAATCTGCAACCGTGATAACCTTGCCTTTCAAACTAAGCCCGTCAACAGATTTAACGCCCTTGACGGTGACCAAAGTTTTTGAACTTGTGCCGTATTTTGCCGTCGTTCCGCTGATTGTCCAGGAATTTGTTTCTTCCTCGTCGCCGCCGTCGTCATTACCGCCGTCACTGCCACCGCCTGAATCACTGCCGCTGCCGTTGACCGTTACGAAATTTGAACTGCTCAAATTATTTGCGGCATCTTTGAGGACAATGGTATCGTTGCCGACAAAACCGCTTTTCATCGTGGAAATAGTTTTTCCCGTGACTTTTAAAGTATCGTAAGAAGCGAAACTGTAAATAACATCATTGCCGTCGCCTTGAGTGTACTGAACTAAATTTTTGTTATAACTGCCGGAGCCGCCGCCTAAAGATATAACGTCATCGCCCTTGCCGCCGGAAATTGTGTCAACTGTCGTACTGTTGTTATAGGTATAAACGTCAATGGTGTCATTGCCCGCGCCACCTGAAATAGAATTATTACTGGCGTTGTAATAATTATGGCTGTAAATTGAGTCGTTGCCGTCTCCGCCCGACACCGTCACGTTTTGGCTGGAAGTGTTATAAATTTCGTCGTTACCAGATTCGCCGTAAATTATTCCGTTGTTGCTCGAAGAATTTTCGATTGAGTCGTTGCCGTCGCCGAGATAAGTTCTCGCAAGTTGCGCGTCGTTGTTAAAAACCGTGTCGTCACCCGCGCCGGCTTTGATTGTTATCATATTGCCCTGATTGTCGATATAATCGTCGCCGTTTGTGCCGGAGACAACCGAATGAAGAATGCCATCTCCGATTTCGATATCGTCAAAACGCTGAAGATTAAAAAAATTTTTCATAAAAATCCGCTCCTCCAGAAAAAGACCTGTCTGTTTAAACAATTTTCGTCATTTTACTACAGAATCGACAAATCGGGCAATAGTTGATTTATTAAAATTTGATTAAAAATTTTTCGCAAAAAATTGACGCAAAAAATTTTTTAGTCTAAACTTTTCTTGAAAATAAATTTAATGGCGGTGAAAAAATTTTGAGTGAGATTTTGAAAACTGAAATTTGCGGAATAAAAATGAATACTCCGATTTTGACTGCGTCAGGGACGTTTGGTTTCGGCGAAGAATTTTCGGATTTCGTCGATTTTGAAAAAATTGGCGGCGTTATGGTCAAATGCATAACTTTAAAACCGCGCAGAGGAAATGACGGCGTAAGAATTGCGGAAACTCCTGCGGGAATGTTGAACTGTATCGGCTTGGAAAATCCCGGCGTCGAAAAATTTTTGTCGGAAATTTTGCCGCGAATAAAAAATAAATTCAACGTCATCGTAAATATTTCGGGGTCGAGTGTGGAAGATTACGGAGAGCTTGCGAAAATGTTGGACGTTGAAGGCGTGGCGGCGATTGAGTTAAATATTTCTTGCCCGAACGTAAAAGACGGCGGAATTATTTTTGGAACTGATCCGAAGGCGGCGGCGGCGGTTACTTCGACTGCAAAAAAATTCACGAAAAAACCTGTCATTGTCAAACTTTCGCCGAACGTCGCGGATATTACGGAAATTGCGCGGGCTGTCGAATCGGCGGGCGCGGATTGTCTTTCGATGATAAATACTTTAATGGGAATGCAAATTAACGTCGAGACTTGGCGACCGACTCTCGGAAATATCACGGGCGGACTTTCGGGCGGCGCAATAAAACCCGTTGCGATCCGAATGATTTTTCAAACCGCGCAAGTTGTAAAAATTCCGATAATCGGCATGGGCGGAATTTTTTCGGCAAGTGACGCGATAGAATTTTTTTTGGCGGGAGCGAGTGCTGTTGCAATCGGCACAGCGAATTTTTCCGACCCGAATGTCACAATGAAAATCGCGGACGACCTCGAAAAATATTTGTTGAGAAAAAAATTTTCCAATATAAGTGAAATTGTCGGGCAAGTTAAAATTTAATCGGCTTTACCTTTTGCCTTGAATGTAGTAAAATCGCGCTGAAAAAAATTTTGCGGAGGTGCTTGAGTTGATAAATCAAAAAGGCTTTGCGACATTGGAAGTTATTTTAATGGTCACTGTTATCGGGATTCTTGCCGCGGTTGCCGTACCTCGATTTACCGACGTGACTGCAAAAGCCAATACCGCAAAAATTCAAGCCGACCTTTCGACTCTCGACTCGGCTATCGCAATTTATTATATGGAAAAAGGCGTCTACCCTTCACAGTTGAGTGATTTAAAAGATTATGTCCAAGACATCGGCAATTTAAAACCGCCTACGGGAAATGCTTTTGTTGGTAGCAGTGAAGCCACTAAGATAACGAAAACTGCTTATGATTTAAACGAAGATAAATCTAGAGCAGTTCTCGATGGCAAAACGTCAGGAGAATACGGTAAAAAATAAAAAAGTGACAGGGTGCAAGAAATTTTTGCACTTTGTCGCTTTATTTATGAAATTGGGAGGTGGCAATTTTGGAAGTCACGAAGTTTGATTCAAACCTTTTACAAAACGAATTTATTTTTTTCAATCGTGAATTCAACGCAACAAAACTTGATAATTTCCCCGACGATTTAAAAGAGGCGATAAATGACAGTCGCGACAGAAAAAATTTGCATGGACCTTTTGACACTGCGGAAGAGGCAGTAAAATCTATGCTTGAGGACTAAAATGTATCAAATTTTATACACCAATCGGATGAAAAAAGATATTCGAAGAGTCAAAAAGCGCGGTAAGGATATTTCAAAGTTGATTGAAGTTTTGAATTTATTGCAAACCGGCGAACCTTTACCGAAAAAATATAACGACCACGCACTTGGCGGGGATTTAAGAGATTTTCGCGAATGTCATATTGAATTTGATTGGCTTTTAATGTATCAGATTTATGAAGACGCACTCATTTTATCTGCAACTGCCACAGGTACACACGCAGATATTTTTGGTGAATAGAAAAAATTTTTGTTAAGCAATGGGGGAATGAACAAATGGAAAAAAACAGTTGCAACACCAACAATCTTTGTTTGATGACAGGCAATGCAAATCCCGAACTTGCAAAAAAAATTTCCGAATACATCGGGGTGGAACTTTTCGACACCTTTGTCGGACGTTTCAACAACGGCGAAACTCAAGTCATGATAAGTGACAGCATTCGCGGCAAAGATATTTTTATCATTCAGCCGACTTCTCAACCCGTGAATGATAATTTGATGGACTTGCTGATAATGACTGACGCCTGCAAACGCGCATCCGCTCACAGCATCACCGCGGTTGTTCCTTACTACGCATATGCGCGGCAGGACAGAAAAACTCGCGGACGCGAACCGATTTCCGCAAAGTTGGTTGCAAATTTGATGACGGCGGCGGGAATGAACAGAGTCGTCACCGTTGACCTTCACGCGGGACAAATTCAGGGCTTTTTTGACATTCCCGTCGACCACTTGGCGGCGGCTCCCGTTTTCGCGGATTATTTTAATAATCACGACTTCGGCGGCGAATTGGTTGTAGTTTCGCCGGACTTGGGCGGAGTCACTCGCGCCAGAAATCTTGCCGACTTCCTCAAATCTCCCATCGCGATTATCGAAAAACGTCGGCCGCGTCCCGGTGAAGCGGAAGTTATAAGCATTATCGGCGACGTTAAAGGAAAAGTTGCGCTGATGATTGACGATATTGTTGACACGGCGGGCAGTCTCTGCGAAGGCGCGAAGGCTCTCAAAAAACTCGGCGCGAAAAAAGTTCTTGCCGCATGTTCTCACGCGGTTTTGAGCAAAAACGCCGTCGAAAAAATTAACAATTCCGATATTGAAAGTCTCGTCGTAACCGACACAATTCCCCTGCCGCCCGAAAAAAAATCTGAAAGAATTGTCGTTTTGAGCATGGCGAAATCAATCGGCGATGTTATCTTGAGAATACAATCTCACAGCTCGGTCAGTCAGCTTTTCAGGTAAATTTTAATTTTCAATTTCCAAATCACGGTGCAGGAAAGCGTTATTTTTTTTATTGTCGAACGATCTTACCGCTATGGAAATTCCTCCGTGAAAGTTATCCGGTCCCGCAATATTCAACGCGCGTTTATTTGCAATCGGAATATCAACGAAAGCAATCTGCCCGGCTTGAATTGTCGGATGGTCGATGGAAATTTTTTCTCCGCTGAAACTTACCTCAATTTTCGGCGTGATTAAATCGCGATCGGTGAAATTTTCAATTTTAAGTCGCGCAGTCCAATGAGCGGGATACAGAAACCATTTATAATATTTGCCCTTTGTGAAAACTTGCCAATTTTGAAAATTTTCGGTGATATAAAAATCTCCGGCCGTTGTATGTTCGCCGCGATTTTCGGTAAGTTGCCCGTTGATGTAAAAAAATAATTTTATTCTGTCAGATTTTTTTTCGTGAGTCGGCTCGGGAATTTTTTCAACGGGTGGCGGCAAATTTTCTGTTTTCGGAGCGTCGGGAATTTTTATTTCGGGAAACTCAAATTTTTCGGCTTGAATTTTTTCATCCGCAGAATTTTTTTCGTCTGCGGAAATTTTTTTTCTTCAGAAATATTTTTTTCAACTTCGGCGGACGGCGACTCATTTTTATTTTCAAAATTTATGAACTGTGACGCGGTAAAAAAGATAATCCCTCCAAAAAAAATCAAACTTGCACGCTTAAAATAAAAAATTTTTTTCGCGCGCTTGATGTCTCCGATCAGTTCGGAAATTTTTTGATAACGCAGGTCGGGATTTAAATTTGTGCAACGATTCAAAATTTTTTTCAAATATCCGCGATAATTTTCGCCGAGCAAATTTTTTATCGTCACGCCCAAATTAAAAATATCCGTGCGATTATCGCTCTGTTCAAGATTAAATAAGCCGTACTGCTCCGGCGCGGCGTAACCGCGAGTGCCGAGAAATTCCGTATCGGAAATTTTTTCGGGGTCAAAAATCCGCGCAATCCCGAAGTCGATTATTTTCACGAAATTATTTTTCGTCAGCATTATATTTGACAGCTTCAAGTCGCGATGGATAATGTTTTTTTCGTGAATTTTTTCGAGGCAGTCGCAAATTTGCAAAAAAATTTTTGTGACAAAATCTTCATCAAAATTTTTCTCCCGATAATGCAAAATTTCTTCGAGAGTTTGACCTTCGATATTTTCTTCAATCAGAATCAAATTTTCTTCGCGCTCAAAAATTCGATAAATTTGCGGAATGTGCGAACTTTCGACGGACTTCAAAATTTTATAAACTTCAGCTGACTTTTTACCGCGCTTTTTCATGACGCAAAGTTTTTTTGAATTTTTATCGAAAACGCGAGCGATAAAATTTTTTTCATCGGATTTAATTACCTCAACTATTTCAAAAGTGTCGTCGAAAAATTTTTCAAAAGCATTCATAATTTGCTCCTCGTCGAAATTTTGCAAAGATTTGACATAAAAATTTTTTTTGCTATACTTAAAAACCAGAAAACGCCCTACAGAAATTGCAGGGCGTTCAGTGCGAAGGGCAAACGGTCGCCCCCACAGAAGTTGACTAATAGTGGAAAAAACTGGGAAACTTAGCCGCTTGAGGTTGGAGCTTAGGCGGCTATTTTAGTGCACAGCACCAAGATTACTGAAGTTATCGCAATGACGCGAACCACAATTTTCATCAAGCGCATGGCATACACCCCGATTCTGGGGGCATAAGTTAGACCGCCTGCCGTTTACTGCACCGCCGTGAATATAGCACAGAAAAAATTTTTTGACAAGTTTGCAAAGATTTGACATAAAAATTTTTTTTGCTATACTTAAAAACTAGAAAACGCCCTACAGAAATTGCAGGGCGTTCAGTGCGAAGGGCAAACGGTCGCCCCCACAGTTGTTATTACGGCTAAGATTAAAACGAGAATGCCGCTTCAAGTTTTCGGAGAACTTTAGGCGGCTATTTTAGTGCACAGCACCAAGATTACTGAAGTTATCGCAATGACGCGAATCACAATTTTCATCAAGCGCATGGCATACACCCCGATTCTGGGGGCATAAACTAGACCGCCTGCCGTTTACTGCACCGCCGTGAATATAGCACAGAAAAAATTTTTTAACAAGTTTGTATTCAGTGAGGTGAAGCCATGAAACTTTTTGCGAAAGATACCGGCGATTTATTCGTTGAGCTGAAGAAAGAAAAAAATTTGCAGAATTATTTGAGCCGAAACGAAAATGAATTTTTGCTTCCTTTGCACGAGTATTTGAAAAATTTGTTGGCGGAAAAAAATTTGAATTTAAATGGCGTGGTGAACGGTTGCAATTTGAATCGGGTTTATGCTTATCAAATTTTTAACGGCACAAAAAAAAATCCGTCGCGAGAAAAAATTTTGGCAATAGGTTTCGCGATGAATTTAAATTTAGAAGAAATGCAAAATTTGTTAAAAAATTCGCGGCAAAATTTTCTGTATCCGCGAAATTTTTGGGATTCGGTGATAATTTCCGCTATTGAGCAAAAATTAAATATTTTGGAAACAAACGCACTTTTGGAAGAGGTGGGCGAGGAAATTTTTTTGGAATGAGAATTATTTTTTCTTGTCGTCCTTGCTCAAAAGTTTACAGCCGAGTTTTCCGAGTTGCCAAACGGTCAGCCCGCCGACTACCCAAGTAACTGCACCAAGTCCGACGGTAGCGGCGGCTTCTCCCAATGCTGCTATGACAGGTATCATAAATATCAACCTCAAAAAAAAATTATTTTGTAACAACTTCATGCAAATCATTATAACCGCTTATGAAAAACATTTTCGTTGCGTCAATAAGTTTTCTCTCTTTTTCGGGATAAGAATCGTCGATCAGGGCGAGGGCGTAAAGTTCAAAAAAAATTTTCTGCTTCTCAACCTTCGTACATTCGTCAAAGACAGATAATTCTTCGTTGAAATCAAGCCAAATTCTGTATCAAGGCTTATAATCCTCCAAAATTCCGCTCAAAATTATATTTCGTGAAGTTGCGTCAAGATTTTCGCCGTCAATGCTCATATGAACGAGAGAAAATCTTTTTTTATTCAAAATTTCAAATTGAATTTTTACTGAAACTTCTTCGACGTCCAAAAATAAACAACGCCCGTTAAATTCAACAATCTCTTCGTTATTTTTCGTGGTGAAGGAAGTCCATTTGCCGTTTGAAAAAAAATGATCAAAGGCCTTTCCTATCGGAACATTCGGGTTGCTGTCCATTGAGCCGTTTTTTACGAGCTGAATATTTTTGTCGCCTTTTTCCGCGCAACCCGCAAAAATTATCGTGATGAGCATAAACGAGGCGAAGACACTGAAAAATTTTTTCATAAAAATCCCCTCCGTATCAGATAAGACCGTTTTCATTCGCGTAGCCGAGGAAAATTGCCGAAAGCACCAAAAGAATCAGGAATCCGACGAAAGATTTGTTGCAACGTTCAAATTTATTTTCCTTGTCAATCCCGATGAGAGTTAAAATCCCGTAGCAAAGGAAAAATGTTATTATATTGCCGATAACGTTGCCGATTATCGTGAAAATGGCATCTTCAAAATCCAAAAATTTTTCTATGGAAACCTGTGAATAAAGTTCCGTCATAAAGATCACTAAAACATAAACTTCGGGAATTTTTTCGCCTTCAGCGTCAGGGGGCAGTTTCCTTTTCAAGTAAGCGTCGTACAAAAATATCGTGATACCTGTAGACGCGAAGACGCTGACGATTGCGAAAAAACTTAAGCTGTTTAACATTGAATGCATAAAACTCACCTCTGAAAATATTTTATAGAAAATTTTATAAATTTTGGTATCTTCAGAGCATACAAAAAAAATCCCCGACGAAATTTTTCATCGGAGATTTTTTTATTTGGAAATCAAAATTTAATCTAATTCGTTCGCATCTTTCGGGGTGTGAGCGAGAATTTTTTTGCCGCTGAACATACTGGAAACTTCGCTTTCGCCTTCCATAAATTCTGCGCGAATGACCATATACATATGTCCGATTGCGAAAAGAATTATCAGCCACGCAACGTAATGATGGACGTAATGGGTCATCATTTCTCCGCCGAGAATCACATTAACCCAGCCGAAAAGTTTACCGCCGATTGCAGAAGGATTCGTCATGAAATACATTGCAAAGCCGGTTAAAATTTCAATCGCAACCAAAACATATAAACCCGCGTAACTCATTCTTGCAAGCGGATTTCTCAAAAATGATGCGTGATGCGGTTTCAAAAGCATGTAATGCAAGGCAACGTCAACAGTCTCCGCATAAAAATGCCCTTCCCAAACGCGCGGAAAGAGTCTGTCGCCTTTGTTGATGATAAAGCCGTAAATTCTCAGGATAAACGCCGCACAAAAGATAAACGCCGCAACAAAGTGAATGTCGCGAACCAAATCCATCGAAGTCATCGTGAAGAACGGCTCAATCGTCGAAACGTTCATGGGCTTGGTTATCCAAAGTCCGGTGAAAAACAGAATTACGATAGCACATACCATAATCCAATGAAAAATTCTTAGAAAAGGACTGAAAATATAATATTCCTTTCGCTTAACTTCTTTGACGGATTTCACCGCGCCTCACCTCCTGTATGGATCGGTGGAAATGACGTTAATTTCCTCACCTTTCGCGTTATACATATGCGTTGCGCAAGCCATACACGGATCGAAAGAACGAATCACGCGGGCAATTTCAATCGGCTTGTCGGGAACTGCAACATGAGTATCCATCATCGCCAATTCGTACGCGCCGTGACCTGCCTTATCGTCTCGAGGACAAGCATTCCAAGTCGTCGGCACAAGACACTGATAATTATCAATTTTCCCGTCCTTGATAACGTTCCAATGACTCAACGCACCGCGCGGAGCTTCGTAGAGACCGACGCCCATGCACTCTTTCGGCCAAGTTTCCGGCAACCATTTTTCGTTGTTCATCGTGGTAGTATCGCCGAGTTTGATATTTTCGACGAGTTTATCGAAGAAGAATTTATTGATTTCTGCGGCAACCTGCGCGGCAAGACAACGACATGCGGTACGTCCGACCATTGTCGGCAACCAAGTTTCTGCGGGAACACCGAGAACGCTTGAGACTGCGGCAATTTGATCGAGCATCATTTTTTCCGCCCAAGTCGGTTGCGATCCCAATAAACCTTTGACGGATTTTGTGTAAATGATAATGTAATTCGCGAGCGGTCCGACTTCGCAAACTTTTCCGCGCCATTTCGGAGTTTTCAGCCAAGAATATTTTCCGCCTTCGTTGAGAGTTTCCCACATTGTCGGCGTACCTGTTTTAGGTCCGGTGTAATTCGGTTTGGTGATACCTTCCCACGGATGCAAATCTTTATGATCGGGATATTCGTACCAAGCATGCTCAACGCCTTCAGTGATCGTACTTTGTTCCGTCAAATCTTCCGGCTTAATCTCGAAGAATTGCGCATTTGCAAGACCTTGACCGAAGTTTTCGACAACGCCGTTTGAACGAATCAGCAAGTTATTGAAATAACCGCCGCCGTTCGACGTGCCCTTGTAACCGTCGAGAGGATAATCACCGAAAGCCATAACGCGAGTTTTTGCAAGCCCGCCGCCGTCAACTCTTCCCGCACGAACATAAATATTTCCGATAGCAATCAAGTCGGGCAGATAGTAATTGTTGACGAGTACGCGGGCGAAATTTATAGCCCTGTCAACAATCGCGAGACGTGCGGTATTGACAGGCGCGTTGCCGTCGTTCATGGAAATTGCGCAGGGAACTCCGCCTACAACGTAATGCGGGTGAGGATTTTTTCCGCCGAAAATTACGTGCGGCGTAACAATTTCCCTCTGCTTATCGAGCATTTCAAGATAATGAGCGACTGCCAAAAGATGAACTTCGGGAGGCAACAATTTATAGTCGGGGTGATCCCACCATTGTGCGGCGAAAATTCCGAGTTGTCCGCTGTCAACAATCGCCTTGACTTTCGCCTGTACCGCCGTGAAATATTGAGGAGTTGCGGCGGGGAAGTCGTGCGGATAGGCCTCCGTCATAACTTCGTTGGGAACTTTGAGAGGCAGTCTGTAAGCATTTAACAGCGAAGTTTGCAACTCCGCAGTTTTCGCGGGATTTGCGGCGAGGGCTTCGACAGGTGAAACCCAATCCAGCGCGTGAAGATGATAAAAATGAATTATATGATCTTGAACGGTCAAAGTTGCCGCCATAATATTTCTGATGTAATTCGCATTTCGTGGAATTGCAATTCCGAGAGCGTCCTCAACTGCGCGGACCGACGCGAGAGCATGAGCCGTCGTGCAAACTCCGCAAATTCTTTGAATGTAAGCCCAAGCATCGCGGGGATCTCTGTCTTTCATGACAAGTTCAAGTCCGCGCCAAGCAGTTCCGCTTGAAATTGCGTCCGTTACCTTTCCCGCGCCGTCAACTTCAATTTCAACGCGCAAATGTCCCTCTATTCTTGTAATGGGATCTACTACAACATGTGGCATAGAAAAATCTCCCTTCGGTCGATTTTTAGTTGTCAGAAGTCAGTTGAAAGTTTTCAGTTTTTTTATGAGAGCGTTCAGCATTTTGCCGACTTCTTTACTTAAGCTGAGGGCTTTTTCAATATCGACTTTAGTCAGATGTTCAACAATTACACAGGCGCGAATTTGAGTTTCAAGTTCATAGCACGAGCCGCGAGCAATAGACAAAAAGTGAATAAACTCGTTTATGGAATCGCGTCCTTGCCCTTCGGCAATATTTGATGCTATAGAAATAACAGAACGCCGCATTTGATCTGAAAGAGTATAAGTTTCATATTTTGGCAACAATCTCACCAATCGATAAATTTCTGCAATCAAATTCATTGATTTTTGCCAAACTTTTAAATCTTCATAGCTTTTTACAGTCATACAAAACCTCTGGCAACTGATAACTGATAACTGACAACTAATCTTTGTGTTCTTCTTCCAAAAGATTATCGCGCTTATTTCTCTGAATCAAACTTGCAACGGCATGAACACCGACACCCGCCGCGGTCAAAACGCCCAAGCCGACACCGATTTTGTCTGCATCTCCGATTTTGTCATATTGCGGCAATCTTGCCGAGAAAGGAGTTTCGTCCCAGAAATTTTTGTTTGAACAGCCTATGCAGGCCGCGCCCGATTGAATCGGATAACTCATGCCCTGCCACCAGCGCAAATTTCCGCAGGCGTTGTAAGTTTCCGGACCGCGACAACCGAGTTTGTAAAGACACCAGCCCGCCTTCGAACCCGCGTCATCATAATTTTCGGCAAACATTCCCGCGTCGAAGAACGGACGACGATAACAAGTATCATGAATTCTGTTTCCGTAAAATTGTTTCGGTCTGCCGTCACCGTCAAGCGGCGGAATCGTTCCGAAAAGTGCGACGTGCATAACAACACCCGTCATAACTTCGGGAATCGGCGGACAGCCGGGAACGTTTACGACAGGTTTTCCGCCGACAAATTTATCAATCCCCGCCGAGCCTGTCGGGTTGGGATTAGCCGCCTGAATACCGCCGTAAGCCGCACAACTTCCGTAAGCGATAATCGCCGCCGCGCCCGCCGCCGCTTTTTTCAACAAATGCGTAAAAGTATGACCGCCGCTCATGCAGTAAATTCCGCTTTCCTTCGTGGCGACTGCGCCTTCAACCGCCAAAATATATTGACCGTTGTACTTTTGAATCGTTTCGTCAAGATGAGCCTCGAAAGGTGCACCACAGGCCGCGCTCAAAAGATGATCGTACTCCAGCGCGATACTCGTCAAAACTACGTCGGATGCCAACGGCGCGGCAGAACGAATAAAAGACTCATCACAGCCCGTACACTCATGACCGTGAATCCAAATTACAACAGGCAA
>CAJOCT010000054.1:11984-29944 GCA_905236725.1 uncultured Selenomonadaceae bacterium
AACATATCCGTACTCAATCCCATGAGCGAAGTCAACGCCACACAGCCTTTTAAAAAACTGCGGCGACTGAATCCTCTCTTCAGATATGCTTCCAATAAAGTGTCTCTCTTTTCCAATTTCCGACCCTCCTAAAAAAAAAATCCTGAAATATATTGAAACTTTTCGCCGCCAATAAACTTTTTCCTGCCGCTTGCCGCTCCGATAAACTTTTTATATAATATTGTTATGAAAATTATTGAAATAGAACCGAACAGCTTGGCGGAAGAAATCGGGCTTGCCGTCGGCGACAAAATTTTAAAAATCAATGAGCAAATCCCGCGTGACTTAATCGAATTGAGTTTTCAAATGGCTGAGGAGGACATAGAAATTTTAGTCGAACACGCGGACGGCGAAAAAGAAATTATCGCATTTGAAAAAGATATTGACGAGGAACTCGGGGCGAAGTTTGAATCCGCCGTCGATAGAGTTCGCCGTTGCAAAAATCACTGCGTTTTTTGTTTTGTCGATATGATTGCGCCGAATATGCGAAAAACTTTGTCCGTGAAAGATGACGATTATCGATTGAGTTTTTTGTACGGAAATTTCATCACGCTGACGAATTTGACGGCGGAGGATTTTAAGCGCATAAAAAATTTTCATCTTTCCCCGCTGTATGTTTCGGTTCAAGCGATGAATCCGAAAGTTCGCGCGAAGATGTTGAGAAATCCTCAAGCCGCCGAAATTCAAACGCAACTCGATAACCTCGAAAAATGTGGCGTGGAATATCACACGCAGGTTGTACTCTGCCCGAATTTGAACGACGGCGACGAGTTAAATTTTACTGTCGAAGAAATTTTAAAACGTCGTCCGCACGCTCAATCTTTGGCGATAGTTCCCGTAGGAATTACGAAACATCGCCGCGATAAATTCCCTCTCACTCAATTTGACAAAATCGGCGCGGAAAAAGTTATCGCGCAGGTTGAAAAATTTCAAAAAAAAATTCGTGCAGAGTGCGGCAAAACTTTTGTCTATCTCGGCGACGAATTTTATTTTCTTGCCGGTAAAAAAATTCCGCCCGCCGATTTTTATGACGATTTCCCGCAAATTGAAAACGGTATCGGCATGACGCGAAATTTTATCGACGAGTTTAATTTTGAGGCGGAAAATTCATTACGCATTACGAATTGCGCATTACGCATTGATGTCGTTGCGGGTACTTCTTTTGCGAAGGTTTTAAAAAATCTTGTTGCGGAAAAAAATCCGAACGTCAGAATTTTGCCGGTTGAAAATAATTTTTTCGGAAAAATGGTTAACGTTTCGGGACTTTTGACGGGCGGAGATATTATCAACGCGCTGAAAAAAAATTCTCGTGACCGCGATGCAATTTTAATCCCCGCGACGGCTTTAAGGTCGGGCGAAAATATTTTTCTTGACGACGTGACGCTTGACGAACTGCAGAAAAATTTTTCCGCCCCCGTCAAAGTTATTTCGAGCGGCGGAGAATTTTTTCAGGCGATAAATAATTTTGGGAGTTGAGTTTATGAAAATTATAAACACTTCGGAAGTCGGACGCGCTGAAGTCGAAAAACTTTTGCAGAAAAAATCTTTTGACGAAATAAATTTTTCGGCAACCGAGACCGTGAAAAAAATTGTCGGCGACGTGAGAAAATTCGGCGACGCGGCTGTTATCGACTACACGAAAAAATTTGACGGCGCGGAAATCTCTGCGGAAAATTTTCAAGTCACGGCGAAAGAATTTTCCGATGCCGAAAAAATTGCCGACATAAAAATTGTCGAATCTCTCAAACGCGCGGCAGAAAATATTTTCTCCTATCACCGCGAACAACTGCCCAAATCTTGGTTGACTTATCGCGGCGAAAATTCAATTTTGGGACAATCGATTATCCCCCTCGAAAAAGTCGGCGTTTATGTGCCGGGCGGAACTGCGGCTTACCCTTCCAGCGTCTTGATGAATGTTATCCCCGCGAAGGTTGCCGGTGTCGATGAAATTATTATGTGCGTTCCCGCGAAAAATGGAAAAATCAATCCTTACGTCTTGATTGCGGCGAAAATTGCGGGCGCGGACAAAATTTTCAAAATCGGCGGAGCTCAAGCGATTGCGGCGATGGCTTTCGGCACTGAAACTGTTCCCCGCGTTCAAAAAATCACCGGACCCGGAAATATTTTTGTCACGCTTGCAAAAAAAGAAGTTTACGGCCATTGTGATATTGATATGCTTGCGGGGCCGAGTGAAATTTTAATTTTGGCGGACGAAAATGCAAATCCCGTTTACGCCGCCGCCGACATGTTAAGTCAAGCTGAACACGATCCGCTGGCTTGCAGTATCCTCATCACGACTTCGGAAAAACTGGCCGAAAAAATTTCTGCTGAAGTCGAAAAACAGCTTGAAAAACTTCCGCGAAAAGAAATTGCCGCCACCTCGATAAAAAATAACGGCTTGATAATCGTTGCGAAAAATCTTGACGAAGCCGTTGACTTTGCGAATATTTCCGCGCCCGAACATCTTGAATTGCTGATTGATTCGCCGTTTCATCTTTTGCCGAAAATAAAAAATGCCGGCGCGGTTTTTTTGGGCGAAAATTCTCCCGAACCGCTCGGCGATTATTTTGCCGGACCCAATCACGTTTTGCCGACCGGCGGTACAGCAAAATTTTATTCCGTTCTCAACGTCGAAACTTTTTTAAAGCGAACAAGTTTAATTTCTTACACGCGCGACGATTTACTGAACTCCGCCGAAGATATTATCCGCCTTGCCGAAGCTGAAGGACTTCACGCCCACGCGAATGCGATTGAAATCAGGCAACGTTCTTGAGTTAAATTTTTACATAAAAAAATCCCGACGATTTTTGTCGAAGGGATTTTTTTTAGTTTAAATTATTTTTTTATTTTGACAAAAGTTCGCGGGTGTGTTCGGCGACTTGCTCGGGAGTGATATTTTTATTTTTTGCAACGCCCGATTCAATCGCCGCCTTTGCAACAGCCGCCGCAACGGTCGGAGCAACTCTCTTGTCGAAAGGCGTTGTAATAACGTGATCTTCGTCGAGTTCTTCCGCGCTGATTAAAGAGGCAATCGCATAAGACGCGGCAATTTTCATTTCTTCGTTAATGTCGGTTGCCCGCACGTCCAGCGCACCGCGGAAAATTCCGGGGAACGCAAGCAAATTATTAACCTGATTCGGGAAATCGCTTCTGCCCGTGCAGACAACACGCGCCCCCGCCTCTTTCGCAAGATCGGGCATAATTTCCGGAGTCGGGTTTGCCATCGCCAAAATTATCGCGTCTTTGTTCATCATCTTGACCATTTCTTGAGTCAACAAACCCGCCTTCGACACGCCGATAAATACGTCCGCGCCGTGAATCACGTCGATAAGTTGCCCCGCCTCGTGCTGCGAATTTGTGACGGCGGCAATTTGATCTTTGTAAGGATTCATTCCCTTGCCGCGCCCTTCGTAAATTGCGCCGGTCGAGTCGCAGAGCATAATATTTTCCGCGCCCATTTTTTGAATAAGATAAGTTATCGCCATACCTGCCGCGCCCGCGCCGTTGACGACGACTTTAATATCTTCAAACTTTTTCCCGACAACTTTCAAGGCGTTAATCAGAGCCGCGCCGACAACAATCGCCGTGCCGTGCTGATCGTCGTGGAAAACGGGAATATCGACGGATTCTTTCAAAGCCGCCTCAATGTCGAAACATTCGGGGGCTTTTATGTCCTCAAGATTGATTCCGCCGAAACTCGGAGCCATCAACTGAATTGTTTTGACAATTTCATCAACTTTTTTTGTGTCGAGGCAAATGGGGATCGCGTCAACGCCGGCAAAACCTTTGAACAAAATAGATTTTCCTTCCATAACCGGCAGACCTGCGCCCGCGCCGATGTCGCCAAGCCCCAAAACCGCCGTGCCGTTCGTGACGACCGCAACCAAGTTACCGCGATTGGTGTAATCATAAATTTTATCGAAGTCTTTGTTTATTTCCAAGCAGGGAGCGGCAACGCCCGGAGTGTAAGCCAAAGTCAAATCGTACGCGGAGTTCAGCGGAACTTTGCTGACCGTTTCAATTTTTCCATGATGTTTTTTATGCAGAGCGATTGCCTCTTCATTCACGTTAGACATTAAATTCATCTCCTAAAAAATTTTTTGACGCGATGTATTATATTATTTGCAAAAAAATTTTCAAGTTTGATAAAAAATGAATACAAAATTCTTTTCAGAAAGTGATTTCGTATGATAAATTTCTCAGGAAGCGGCTTCAGCAATCGCAATTCATAAACTAAATTTCTCACGGATAAAAAAAGAGGCAGTCATTTTTTTGCCTCGTAAAAATTTTTTGCGAAAATTTATTTTCTCTTGCGAGATTTAAAATCTGCGTCGATATTTTCGCGCCAAGAATCGTCAATTTTTGACAATTGTACTTCGGGAGCCATTGCACAACTCACAAATTCTGCAAAACCGCCGAAAGCCTTTTCAGTGCCTTTTGAATCGCTGTGATAATTTACCGCGCGATTGGCTTTGATGCCGATACTGTCCGCAACTTCCACCGCGTCGATATTCGCGCCGAGAAAGAGAAATTCCCAGTTCTTTTTTTTCTGCGCCTCGATAAGTTTTTTTATTTCGCCGTGAGAAAATCTTTCGCTGGAATTTTCCATGCCGTCGGTGGTGATGATGAAAACAGTTTTCGCGGGCCGGTCTTCTTCACGCGCGTATTTGTGAACGTTTTTGATGTGTTTAATCGCATCGCCAACCGCGTCCAAAAGTGCGGTAGAGCCGCGCACTTCGTAATCTTTTTCCGTCAAATCTTTAACGTCGGCAAGTGGCACCCGGTCATGCAAAACAATCGACTCGTGGTCAAAAAGAATCGTCGAAATTAAAACTTTGCCTTCGACTTTTTTCTGCTTTTCCAACATCGAATTAAAACCGCCGATGGTGTCAGCTTCAAGTCCCGCCATCGAGCCGCTGCGGTCGAGGATAAACACAACTTCAGTCAAATTTTTCATTTTTATAACCTCCAATTTTTTTTTAATCAACTTAACTTTTGATGAGATTATAAGAAAAATTTTTCCGAAAAGGTCACTCGACAGGCGACAAAAAAAGTGGGAAGTGATAAGTTATAAGAATCTTACTCACTAACCCCTAACCACTTATCCCTTATCACTTATCAGCCGCCTAGCAAAGGCTGTTCGTAATCGTATAAATATTGATTTATCTTGTCTACGTCAAAAAAATTTCGTTCGATAAAAAATGAAATTATCACGTCGGCAAGATTATTTTTCGTGAGAGTGTACCCCGCCGCCGCCAAAAGTTCTTGAGTTTCGTTAAAATTTAATTTCAAGGCGACAGCGAAGGCAAGCGCGGTTAATTTGCTCGGCTGATAATTTCGGTGATTGCAAATTTTTGAAAAATGTCTGCGGTCGATATTCGCGCGATTGTAAATCGCGGAATTTTTTTCACCGCTCTCCGCAATCAGCCGCAATAATTTTTCAGAAAAAGTTTCTTCCGCCTGTTCATCCTGAATTTTTCTGAAGTCAATTTTATCGACAGCGTAACCAAAAATTTCGTGCGGTTTTGAAAAAGGTTTTTCTTCAAAACATTTCGATTCTTCGACTTTTTCAAAAAAACTTTCGTCAACGTCCGCAATAAAATTTTCGTCGATATAAATTTGCAGTTCGCGTTTTAAACTCCGTTCGTCAAAATTTTCCATTCGCAAAAATTCCTTTCAACAAAAAAAAGCGGCCGACTCGCCGCCAAAACTTTTTTAGTTCAATCTGCCGCAAAAAGATTCATATCAATATTTGAGAGCGACACAGCGTTTTGAGTTGCATTTGTGCGCCGCGCTCCGCTCAACGTGATTAAAACTCCCGCTTCGTTCGCCGTGCCCTGCGCTTGACTTACTCTTTGCGCCGCTCGATTCATCTGCATCGGGGATCTGAAATTTCCCGCATTGTTGTGCAACTTTAACGGATTACTTACTTGGACGGTGTCTTTAACTTTGTCCGCGTCCTCTACTCTGGAAAACCACACTAAACAAGACCTCCCTGTTACATGCCGCCAAAAATCTTTCCCGAAAAATAATTTGAGAAATTAACACCGAAATCGCCGCCCAACTTGTAAGCCGCCTGAACAGCCTGCGCGGATTCGCGGGCAACGTCGACTTCGTTTTGCATCCGTACGGGAGCCGCCGCACCAACTATTTCTTCGGATTTATTATTTTTCATCAACGAAAGATTTTTGACATCTTCATCAAAAAAAGTTCCCTTGTAAACCTCGCCGAAAGCACTTTCGACAAAAAAATCCTTCTTCATATCAATCGTGACGACCCTCCTTTTACTTAAGTTGCAAATAAGATTACTATACCCTGCTGAAATTAAGCTGAAAATTTTTTGCAAAAAAAAAAATTTCCCGATGCTTACCGGGATTTTTTTTATTCATATCTTAGCGCGTCAATCGGATCCAATCGCGCGGCCTTTCTCGCCGGCAACATTCCAAAAAATATTCCGACGAAAAGCGAAAATCCGAAACTCGCAACGATACTCAAGCCGCTGATAACCGTCGTAAAGTTGCCGAATTCAGAAATTGCTTGAGCAAGTCCGATTCCGAAAAAAATTCCGATTATCCCGCCCAAAATGCTTATCATCGTCGATTCGATTAAAAATTGCAACATTATGCTGTTGTAAGTCGCGCCGATTGCCTTTCTTATGCCGATTTCGCGCGTGCGTTCGGTGACGGAAACCATCATAATATTCATAATTCCGATTCCGCCGACGATTAAAGAAATTCCCGCGATCGAACCCAAAAGCAAAGTTATCATCGTCGTTGTTTGGCTCATCGTTTCCATTAAACTCGTTAAATTCCTGACGTTAAAATCGTCGTCCGTGCCTTCGCGGATTCTGTGACGTTCGCGCAAAAGTTTTTCGATATTCGCCTGCACCTCGTCCATTCTGTCTTCTTCAGAAACTTGCACGTTTATACTTCTGACGTAAGTAATGCCCAAAAGTCTTTCCTGCGCGGTTGTGAGAGGAATCAAAACAACGTCGTCCTGATCTTGACCGCCGGTAGATTGACCTTTGCTCGCAATGAGACCGATAATTGTGTAAGGCGCGTTGCCGATGCGAATTTTTTTTCCGACGGGGTTTACCGTGCCGAAAAGATTTGTTGCAACGGTCGTGCCGATGACCGCGACGCGATTTCTGACATCAACATCATGCGCACTGAAAAAAATTCCGCTCTGCATTGTCAAAGATTGAATTGAAACATATTCGGGGATAACGCCGGTGACGGTCGTACTCCAGTTTTCGTGACCGTAAATAACTTGAGAACTTGTCTGCACCGTCGGCGAAACGTAATTGACGTATTTAATTTTGTCTTTGATGGCTTCCGCGTCGTCGTAAGTCAAAGTCTGAACACTGCCCGCACCGCCGCGAACTCCGCCGCGATTTGAACTGCCGCTCATTACAATCAACATATTTGAACCGAGCCGAGAAATTGAATCAACAACATTTTTTTTGACGCCCATGCCGACTGAAACCATCGCGATAACTGCGCAAACGCCGATAATTATTCCCAGCATGGTTAAAATTGTCCGAAGTTTATTGGCGACTAAACTCAAAGCCGCCATTTTCAAAAGTTCGGTAAAAAGCATTTATTCAATCTCCGACAAAATTTTTTTCCCGAAGAAATTTTGCAAAGTCTCTTTCGCTTTTTGTCTGACGGTTTCGTCAATGTAAACATGAGCGATGACCAACGCGGCGGCAATCGCGGTTGCGTCGTCCGTGTAACCGACAATCGGCGCAAAGTCCGGAATTATGTCAAGCGGCATTATAAAATATCCCAGCGTCGCGAAAATTGCGGCCTTAACTTTTGTCGGGCAAGCAGGATTTTGAGTGACGTAAAAAAGTTGAAGAGCTTTATAAATCACATTTGCACCGGCTTTTTTTACCGCGCTTTTAATTTTACTCAAAAAGCCTTCGTCCGAATAATTTTTTGCGTATTTGTCCATATCGGCTTGTTTGAATTGTTCGCCGTCAAATTCCATTTCCACAGTTTTATTTTTTTCGCTCATTAAAATCATTCCTTTCAAAAAAAATATCGCTCCGCGCGATTATAAACGCAAAAGAGCGATACGGCAAATTTTATTTTCTCAAAGATAACGAATCCAAACGTAAGCGGTTGAAATTATCATCGACAGAATCATCAGCGGGAAGGCGGTTTTCATAAAGCTTATAAAAGAGATCGGTTTTCCGCGTTGAGCCGCCATTGACGCAACAACGACATTTGCACTTGCGCCGATTAAAGTTCCGTTGCCGCCGAGACACGCGCCGAGTGCCAAACTCCACCACATCGGCTCCAAGTTTGTAAGACCCATCGCGCCCATATCTTTTATCAGCGGAATCATCGTGGCAACGAAAGGAATGTTGTCGATAAAAGCCGAGGCAAGCGCGCTCATCCAAAGAATTATCATCGCAGTTGCTTCAACCGAGCCGTGAGTAATTTCAATCGCTTCCGCCGCCAACGCTTTTATAACGCCCGTTTCAACCAACGCGCCGACAAGTACGAAAAGTCCCGCGAAGAAAAATATTGCAAGCCATTCGATTTTGCTCAAGATTTTCGCGATCATCACTTCGTTGTGCGAATAAGTTATCAAAAGCAAAAGTCCCGCGCCCGTGAGTGCCGCAGTTGCCGTTTCCAGATGTAAAGCACCGTGCAAGACGAAAAGCGACATTGTCACCGCCAAAACGAACAAACATTTTTTCAACAAGAGCGCGTCCGTTATCTGGCTTTTTTCGTCAAGCCGCATAACTTTATCTTGCAGTTCAACTTGCGTGTGAAGTTTCGATTTGTACAGCACGAGCATTATCGCAACTGTGACGATAAAAATTATTATCGCGGGCAGGCTCAAGTTAAAAATAAAATCCATAAAGTTTAACCCGACCGACGAGCCGATCATAATATTCGGCGGGTCACCGACCAAAGTTGCCGTGCCGCCGATGTTCGAGCTGATAATTTGCGCCATTAAATAAGGTTTTACGTCTACTTTGAGTTGATTGGCGATGTTGAAAGTTATCGGCACGGTGAGCAAAACCGTTGTGACGTTGTCGAGGAAAGCTGAACAAACCGCCGTCAACAAACTCAACGCGATTAAAAGTTTTGCGGGGTGCGCTTTAACTTTTTTTGCCGACCAAATTGCGAGAAAATTAAAAAGCCCAGTTTCGCTTGTGATGTTGACGATTATCATCATTCCCATCAAAAGCCCGAGCGTGTTGAAGTCGATGTGATGAATTGCCGTTTCCTGCGAAATTATTCCGGCAAGGATCATCAGCATTGCGCCGAAAATTCCGACAATCGTTCGGTGAACTTTTTCGGAAATAATCAGCGCGTAGGCGGCAATAAAAATCACGACCGCCACCGTAGTCATATCCATTGCACCATCTCCTAAAATTTTTTGTTCGCGACGGTCAAAGTAATTTTTTCTCCGTCTCTTTTAATCTTGAAATTATAACTCTTTACGCCGGAATTGGAAAGTTCAATTTTCAAAGCCAAAAGTTCCATGCCAAGTTTTTCCGTCAGTTCTTTAGTAAATCCCGCCTTCGCCAAAGGTTCGGGAGGTGCCTCCGCCTCTTCGACGAGTCTCATTTTTTCAGCTTTTTTTGCCGCCGTCAAAAGTTGCGACTCGATTGTTTCTTCTTCGATGTAATTTTTTACCATGTCTTTGTCCGTAAGTCCGCGCGGAATTTTTGCCATTTTAAATATCCTCCTTCACAAAAACCAATTCCAAATACGGCAATTCTTTAAAGCCGAAATTTTTATAAGTTTGAACGGCTTTTAAATTATCATGTTCAGCCTCGATGCGAAAAATTTTTTCGGGGTAATTTTCTTTGACGAAATTTATAAAACTCGTTCCGATTCCCTGCCCGCGAAAATTTTCCTCAAGATAAATATCCTCAATCCAAATACATTCGCCGCCAAATTCCGTTGAAAAACTTTTCGCGATTATTCCGTAACCGACAATTTTGTTTTCCGCCAAAAAAACAAAACCTTCGATATAAGGCGAATTTTTTAAACAGCTTTCAACGTTGTTCAAAAAAATTTTCTCCGATCCGTTTGTTATCAGCGCGGGCGAAGAATAAAATTTTCTCATCATATCGACGACAATTTTTTTGTCCGACTCAATAATTTTTCTAATTTCAAAATTTTGTTTGTTCATAAATTTTTCACCTGAAAACAATTTTTTTGCAAACTGAAAATAATATGATATAATGACCGCATTCGTGCCGAAGTCTTTATGACGGGGCGGTCAAATTCCCAGCCTCCTGAAAAGAGGTGTTGCGTATGCGCATGATAAAATTTATCGTCCGCGTGATTTCCATCACCGGCGTTATCATGGTGCTTTGCACAAAAATTGCCGCCTAGAGTCTAAACTTTAGCGGCTTATCGTCTTGAATCAAAATTTTTTCCAGATATACGAGAGGCTGACCGTCTCTTGGCACAGCGTCCGACGGCAATCGGGCGTTTTTTTATTGCCACGATCTCAACTCTCGCGCAAATTATAACCGTCAAAAAAATTTTTGGCAAGAGATTTTTTGTAAACTGAAAATAATATGATATAATGACCGCATTCGTGCCGAAGTCTTTATGACGGGGCGGTCAAATTCCAAGCCTCCCGAAATGATGTGAGTGGGATGCGTGTGATTAAAATCGTTATCCGCGTTGTCGTGTTGACGGGAGTAATCCTCCACGTTCTCACAAAAGTAGCCGCCTAAGCACATCGCTTTGCGGCTGACCATTATTTTTAAATGTGTTAAAATTTTTCAGATAATGAGAGGCTGATCGTCTCTTGGCACAGCGTCCGACTGCAATCGGGCGTTTTTTTTATTGCCACGATCTCAACTCTCATTCAAATTATACTTGTCCGAAAAATTTTTTGCAAGCATTTTTATTCAATTCGTTAAACTTCTTACGGGCGCGGGGATTCTTCCGCCGCGAGCGATGAACGCCTCCGAACTCCAATTATTTTTCACAGGCACAATCGGGCAACGTCCCAAAAGTCCGCCGTATTCCACAAAATCGCCGACTTTTGCGTTGGGTACGGGGATAATTCTGACTGCGGTAGTTTTATTGTTGACAACACCTATTGCCGCCTCGTCCGCGATAATTCCGCTGATTGTTGCCGCACTGACATCTCCCGCAACCGCAATCATATCTAAACCGACACTGCAAACGCAAGTCATCGCCTCAAGTTTTTCAATCGAAAGAGAGCCGATATTCACCGCGTTAATCATTCCTTCGTCTTCGCTGACGGGGATAAATGCGCCGCTCAATCCGCCGACGTGTGAACTCGCCATCAAACCGCCTTTTTTCACCGCGTCGTTTAAAAGTGCAAGCGCGGCAGTTGTCCCGGGCGCACCGCACGCCTCCAAGCCCATTTCCTCCAAAATTCTCGCGACTGAATCGCCGACGGCGGGAGTCGGGGCAAGTGAAAGGTCGATTATTCCGAACGGTACGCCCAATCTTTTCGCTGCCTCCTGCGCAACAAGTTGACCGACGCGAGTGATTTTGAAAGCGGTCTTTTTAATCGTCTCGGCAATTTCGGTAAAATTCGCACCCTTCAAATCTTCCAGAGCGTGTTTGACGACGCCGGGACCCGAAACTCCGACGTTAATAACTTTGTCCGCCTCGCTCACTCCGTGAAAAGCTCCCGCCATGAAAGGATTATCGCCGGGCGCATTTGCAAAAATTACAAGTTTAGCGCAACCGATCGCCTGTTTATCCCGCGTCAATTCCGCCGTGCGTTTGATAACTTCGCCGATTTCCCGCACGCAGTCCATATTGATTCCCGCCTTTGTCGAAGCAAGATTAACCGAACTGCAAACAATATCCGTCGCCGCCAACGCTTGAGGAATAGACTCGATTAAAATTCTGTCCCCCTGCGTGAAACCTTTTTCAACCAACGCACTGAAACCGCCGATAAAATTCACGCCGACTTCTTTAGCCGCCTTGTCCAAAATTTCCGCAACGGGTACGAAACTTTCGGTCTTGCAAGATTCCGCCGCGATTGCAATCGGCGTGACTGAAATTCTTTTGTTTATAATCGGCACGCCGTATTCCGCCGCAATATCTTCGCCCGTCTTAACCAAAAATTCCGCCGACTTGGTAATTTTATCGTAAACATTTCTGCAAAACTCGTGCAAATTCGGATGTGCGCAATCACGCAGAGAAATTCCCATTGTAATCGTCCGCACGTCCAATTTGTTTTCCGTTATCATTCGGTTTGTTTCCAGAATATCTTCAATCGTTATCATAGATTAGTGGGTAGTGGACAGTGGATAGTGATTAGATTTTTAGTCCGCTCCCACCTTTTCACCTCCGTTTAAATTTTACTTTTAATACCGGTCAATTTATCCGCGCAAGATTTAAATTCTGCGAAAATTTTTTCCTCG
The DNA here is from genome assembly GCA_905236725.1 of uncultured Selenomonadaceae bacterium. Lineage (GTDB taxonomy): Bacteria > Bacillota > Negativicutes > Selenomonadales > Selenomonadaceae > Quinella. The sequence continues at coordinate 24,418 of CAJOCT010000054.1, forward strand.
TCCAAAGTTTTTAACTCGCGTTTTTCCATTAAAACTTTTCCATCAACAATTACCGTATCGACCGACGAAGAATTTGCCGAATAAACCAACAGCGAAACAGGATTATAACACGGCAACCACTCCGCAGAATTCATATCGAATAAAGTTATATCGGCCTTGTAACCTTCCGCCCGACTGCTTGAGCTCCGTACTCCGTGCCCATTTTCAACGCCTCAAGTGCGGGAATTGCCAGCGGGTCAAGTTTATCGACTTTGTGCAAAATTGCGGCAAGTCTGATTTCTTCAAGCATATCAAGATTATTATTGCTTGATGCGCCGTCCGTACCCAGTCCGACACAAATATTTTTCTCAAAAAGTTTCGTCACGGGAGAAACTCCGCTCGCAAGTTTCATATTACTGCCGGGATTATGAGCAACTCGAACTTTTTTCTCCGCCATAATTTCAATTTCGTTTTCGGAAAGATGTACGCAATGAGCCGCCAAAAATCCTAAATCCAAAAGTCCCGTTTCGACGACGACTTCAAAAGGTCTCTTGCCGTAATTTTTCATGCAATCGTTAATTTCGTCCAAAGTTTCGTTCATGTGCATATGAATTTCCGCGCCGACTTTTGTCGCCTCGTTATAAATTTTTTTCAAAAAATCCGGCGGGCAAGTGTAAATTGCATGCGGTCCGAACATAATTTTTATTCTGCCGTCAGCTTTTCCGTTCCAATTTTTATAAAGTTCAACGTTGGTTGCAAGTTTTTCGTCGCCGTCGAAAATTCCGATTATCCCTCGACACAAAACCCCGCGCAGTCCGGATTTTTCGACAACTTTCGCGACCTCCTCCATATTCGGTCCGTACATATCGACAAAAGTCGTCGTTCCGCCTTTAATCATCTCGACAGCCGCCAACTCCGCGCCGATTCTTATGTCGTCCGCCTTCATCTTGCTTTCAATCGGCCAAATGTGATTGTTGAGCCAATCCATCAGCGCAAGATCGTCCGCGTAACTTCTGAGCAAAGTCATCGACGCGTGAGTGTGAGCGTTGATAAATCCCGGCACGGCGAATTTTCCGCGACCGTCGATAATATTTTGCGCCTGAACTTCCCCGCCCGAAGCGATTTTAGAAATTTTCCCGCCGTCAATGAAAATATTCGCGACTTCGACTTCTCCGCTCGGTTTCAAATAATTTACATTTTTTATTGCCAACTCTGACATTTTAACCCCTCCGATTGCGTAACTTGGGAACATTGCAACAGCCGCCGCGCCCGCCGACAGCTTGATAAATTCACGTCTCGTAAGTTCCATTTATCTGCCCTCATAAAAATTTTTTATCGCGTCAACAAGTCCGTCGATTGTAAATTTTTCTGCGACAATATCCGCGTCGACACCGAATTTTTTCAGCGTCTCGGCAGTTATCGGACCTATCGCCGCAGTTTTCGCCTTCGATAAAAATTTTTCACCGACTGCCGCAACAAAATTTTCGACTGTTGAAGAACTCGTGAAAGTTATCAAGTCGACTGATTCTATAGCGATAGAATTTTCTGCGGCGGGAACTGTTTTGTAAGCGTGGGCGATTGTAACCTCCGCGCCGAATTTTTTCAGTTCGCTCGGCAAAATTTCTCTCGCAACTTCTGCACGTGCAATTAAAATTTTTTTGCCGTCAACTTTATCTTTCAGCGATTCGATTAAACTTTCCGCGCGAAATTCTTCGGGAATTAAATCCGCCAAAATTCCGTGTTCAGAAAGTTTTTCGGCAGTTGCAGAGCCGATAACCGCAACTTTTGCATTTGAAAAAATTCTTGCGTCGAGTTTGAATTTTTTCAGCCGCTCAAAAAATTTTTCAACGCCGTTCGCACTTGTAAAAATTATCCAGTCGAAATTAGATCGACAGATCGACAGATCGACAGATCGACAGCTGTCACTGTTGATCTGACCATCTGACCATCCGGCCATCTTTTTTATCGCCTCGTCGAGTGATTGAAAATTATCTGACGGCGGGGAAATTTTTATCGTCGGAAATTCTATAACATCTGCGCCCAAATGTTCAAGTTTTTTCGTGAGTTTTGAGGCTTGCGCTCTTGTTCGAGTGACTAAAATTTTTTTCCCGAACAAAATTTTGTTGTCGAACCATTTCAATTTTTCGCGCAGGTTGACGACTTCGCCTACTATAAGAATTGCAGGCGGTTTAAATTTATTTTTTTCAACGTCCGCCGCCGCATTTTCCAGAGTAGTTATCAAAACTTTTTGCGCAGATTTAGTTCCCTGTTGAATCACCGCCGCGGGAGTTTTTTTATCGCGACCGTTTTCAATAAGTTTCGCGGTTATTTTCGGCAAATTCGCCATTCCCATCAAAAAAATTAACGTGTCCGCGCCCGTCGAAATTTTTGACCAATTTATTGACGATTCAATTTTATTCGGGTCTTCGTGTCCGGTGATAACGGCGAAAGATGTGGCAATTCCGCGATGAGTGACGGGAATACCTGCATAAGCGGGAACTGCAACCGCACTTGTCACGCCGGGAACAATTTCAAAGTCGATTTTGTTTTCACGAAGAAAAATTGCCTCTTCGCCGCCGCGCCCGAATACAAAAGGATCGCCGCCCTTAAGTCGAATGACAAAATTTTTCCCCGCAGATTTTTCGACGAGCAATTTATTTATTTCGTCCTGCGTCAAAGTGTGATTTCCCGCAGATTTTCCCACATAAATTTTTTCAGAGTTTGCCGATGCGTAAGACAAAATTTTTTCATCGGCGAGTTTGTCATAAATTACGACTTCCGCCGCCTCCAAAATTTCTTTCGCCTTGACGGTTAAAAGTCCCGCATCGCCCGGCCCCGCTCCTATCAAATAAACCATTAAAAAATCTCCTTGATTTAATTTAAATAAAAAAGCCCGACAAGAAATTTTTTGTCGGGTTGAAGTTTTCACTGACAAATTTTATTTATTGATGAGTTTTTGATACAGGTCTTTGTATTCTTGCGCGGATTGTTTCCAGCTGTAATCGCTGTTCATCGCGTTGGACAAAATTTGAATCCAAATTTCAAAATTCGCGTAAGTCGAAAGCGCACGTTTCAGCGAATACATCATTTCATGCGCGTTGTAGTTCGAGAAAACAAAGCCGTTGCCTTCTTTCTCATATTTGTCGTACTGACGGACGGTATCTTTCAGGCCGCCTGTCTCACGCACAACGGGAGCCGCACCGTAACGCATCGCGATAAGCTGACCGATTCCGCAAGGCTCGTAATTACTCGGCATAAGGAAAATATCACTCGCCGCGTAAATTCTCTGCGCAAGTTCGTTTGAGAAATAAATATTCGTCGAAACTTTTGAAGGAAATCTCCACGCAAGACCTTTGAACCAATCTTCATAGACTTTATCGCCCGTACCCAAAAGCACGAATTGAAAATCTTCATGCTGTAAAAGTTCGTCCATCATTCTTACTACTAAGTCTAAGCCTTTCGCCGCAACAAGTCTGGTTACCATTGAGACCATCGGAGTACGGCGGTCTTGCGGAAGTCCCAAAAGTTCCTGCAATTTTACTTTGTTCTCGCATTTTTTGTCAAACGCCGTCAAAGCGTCGGAATTGTCGTAGTTTACGAAAAGATTTTTGTCCGTCGCGGGATTGTAGATATTGTAATCAATGCCGTTCACTATGCCGTACAAATCATCTTTTCGACTGCGCAAAAGTCCGTCGAGATGTTCGCCGAAATATTCGTACTGAATTTCTTGCGCATAAGTTTTAGACAATTCCGCCTTTCATGTAATTGACCGCGTCGTAAAACTCAAGGTCGCCGTTATTAAAAAAGCGCCAGTCTAACCCTATTACGTCGCTCATGACGTCTTTCGGGAAAACGCCTTGATATTTTAAGTTGTGGATCGTGTACAGGGTTTTGATTTTGTCGTAACGCTCGTCGCCGTTATGTTCCAACTTCAACAACACCGGTACTAAGCCCGCGTGCCAGTCGTTCGCATTTATCACGTCAGGGAAAAAGTCTATCGCCGGTAAACAGTTCAACACCGCTCGGCAAAAGAAACTGAATCTCTCCGCGTCATCATCATAACCATATACCCCGTCACGATAATAATACTCTTCGTTATCGACGAAATAATAAATTACCCCGTCCAACTCATATTTATCTATTCCGACAAATTTCGTCCGCCACGATACCGGTATCGTCCCGTCGTAAATATGCTCCATCGCGTTCCGCGTCTCTTCCGATATTTGCGAAAACTTCGGTAAAATTACTCTTACGTCTACTCCCGCTTCCTTCAACGCTCGCGGTAAACTCCCTGCCACGTCCGCAAGTCCGCCTGTTTTTACAAACGGTACTGCTTCACTCGCTACATACAGTACTTTCATTTAAAAATCTCCTTTCGGTTTTCAGTTGTCAGTTGCCGGTTCTCACAGGCTTTAAATAGATTGTCGCCAACGGCGGTATTCGAATTTCTATCGACTGCTCTCGCCCGTGCCACGGAACTTCCTGCGTCATTAGTTCGCCCTCGTTCTTCACGTCGCTCCCGCCAAACTCGGAAAGGTCGCTGTTAAACACTTCGACATAACTGCCCTTCTCCGGTACCCCGATTCTGTACCCGATTCGCACTTCCGGCGTAAAATTGCACACCGCTATTATATAATCGCTCTCGTCCTTCGCCTTCCTGATGAACGTCACCACGCTGTTTTCGTTGTCGTTCGGGTCTATCCATTGAAACCCGTTCCAGTCAAAATCTATCTGCCAGAAAGCGGGGTTCTCGCAGTAAAATTTGTTCAACGCCTGTGAATATTTCTGCATTTGCGTGTGTTTTTCGTATTGCTCAGGCAGGTGCCAATCTAAGCTGTCGTTCTCGTTCCACTCGATAAATTGCCCGTATTCACTGCCCATAAACAATAATTTTTTGCCCGGATGCGCCATCCAATAGCCGTAAAAGCCTCGCAGGCTCGCAAATTGTTGCCAGTAATCGCCCCATCCCATCTTTTCTATCAATGACGCTTTACCATGAACAACTTCGTCGTGGCTCAAAGGCAGAATAAAATTCTCGCTGAACGCATACATAAAACTGAACGTCACTTTGTCGTGATTCCATTTGCGGTATATCGGATCAAGGCTTTCATATTTCAACATATCATTCATCCAGCCCATATTCCATTTGTAATTAAAGCCCAGTCCGCCCATATAGACCGGTTTCGAAATCAAAGGCCAGTCTGTCGATTCCTCCGCCATCATCAACGCATTCGGGTGATATTTGAAGACGGTTTCGTTGAGTTTTTTGATAAGGTCGATGGCTTCGAGGTTCCCCGTGTCTCCGTATTTGTTCGGCGTCCATTCTCCTTCTTCCCGCCCAAAATTCAAATACAACATATTCGCTACGCCGTCTATCCTCAACCCGTCTATATGATATTCCTCGAAGAAAAACAGCGCGTTCGATATTAAAAAACTGTGTACTTCCGTCCGCCCGTAATCAAAGTTTATCGTTCCCCAACCTTTATTTTCCGCAAGTTGCGGGTTGTCCGACTCGTAAAGATTCGTCCCGTCAAATTCCCGCAATCCT
>CAJOCT010000055.1 GCA_905236725.1 uncultured Selenomonadaceae bacterium
GTAATTCGCATGACATACTTATCATTGACAGCACATAAATCGGCATTTTCATTAACAAGTGCCTCACGCATACGGGCGGCATGCTCTTGGTCAACACAGAAAAAAATTGTTTTGTTCATTCGGCAGTCGTGTTTCTTCAGGTAATCCGAAACTGTTTTTGCAACCAATTTTGTACGTTTCTTCAAGATAAGCGTTCTGTCAAAATCACTCGCGTCATAAATTCTTTGGTCTATAACTTCGCCGTTGTCGTCTACCTGTCCGTTGTACGGCACAAAACCTTCGACATCTTTGTTAAAAAATATGCGAACTACTCGATAAGGGGCAAGAAAACCGTCTTCAATTCCCTGCTTTAACGTGTATGTGTAAATCGGCTCCCCAAAATAATCAATATTTGAAACTTCGTTATCTTCCTTCGGCGTTGCCGTCAATCCGATTTGAGTTGCTTGGGAAAAATATTCAAGAATTTCTCGCCATTGACTGTCCGCTCTTGCCGAGCCGCGATGGCACTCATCTACTACTATGAGGTCAAAAAAATTCGGGCTGAATTTTTTAAACAGACTTGCCGTTTCCTCTTCTCCCGACAACCCTTGATAAAGTGCAAGGTAAATCTCATGTGCCGTATCAAAATTTGTTCGCTTTACCCACGTCATACTTTCTTTGAAAGGGGAAAAATCATTCGTAAATGTTTGCCTTATTAAATTTTTTCTATCCGCTAGAAATAATATCCGCTTTTTGATTCTTGCCTTCCACAATCTCCATATTATCTGAAAGGCAGTAAAAGTTTTGCCTGTACCTGTCGCCATCACAAGCAGTATCCTTTCCCTGCCATCTGCTATTGCCTCAACTGTTTTATTAACCGCGTTTATCTGATAATATCGCGGTAATTTTTCGGGATTTTCCAAATAATAAGGTTGGTCGATAATTTTTTGTCGGTCTTCCGAAATACTTTTTCCAGTTTTGTACATTTCCCAAAGTTTTTCAGGAGAAGGAAACTCCGATAAGTTCAAAAAAGTTTCAACATTGCCAACTTTCTCCAATTTGTTGTGGAAAATGAATCCGTCTCCGTTGGACGAAAATGCAAACGGGACATCTAACATTCCTGCGTATTTCAACACCTGTTGCATGCCGTCTGCTATGTTGTGTTTATTGTCCTTCGCTTCGACAACTGCGAGAGGAATGTTCGGACGATAAAATAATACATAATCTGCTCGAAGTGGCTTTTTGTGTTCCAAATTTTTTCCTGCAATAATTTGTCCTTGCGTTATCGGATATTCTTCACGATAAGTTTTTCCTAAACGCCAACCGTTATTCTTTAATGCTGGAGTTATAAACTCGGAACGAATTTCACTTTCATTCAACGACTTCTTATTTTTAAACATATTTTTTCTCCCACATTTTAGCTAAAAATTTCAAAATGATTTGAAAAAAGTTTTTCCTACTTGTCAAAAAAATTCTTCCTTTTCCTGTTCATTTACCTAAGGAATAGTAAGGTTAAATTGTAGCAAAAAAACTACATTTTCTACAATTCTTTTTTCTTATTTTTTCCTCAGCAAAATAGGGGGTGGCGACGTTAGTAACGCCACACCCTATTTGTTAAGTACTTATATTACATATAGTACTTACAGGATTTGGAAATAGGGGCTGAGACCGCATTGGAACGCCATTTTCGGAGTTTTACGGGTTACCACAAATTCCACTACGGGTTACCACAAATTCCACTACGGGTTACCACAAATTCCACCAGTTTTTTTTCAGAAATCTGAAAATTCAGATAAAAATTTCAACCGAATGGAAAGTGAGAGATTTGCCGATGGTCTTTTTATGGAAGGTATGTCCGTTAATCACCCCATTCTCTTTGAAACGATTGAGGATTTTGCTAAGTTTGTCACGAGTAAGTTTTCTTTTTTTCTTCAAGCTATTGTTGTCTTGCTGAACGTCATCGATGCCATCGATTTTGTAGATACGTTCAAGAAGGATGATGTGGGAATAAGATTTTTTGCGTTTAGCAGTTCTCTTCATGGTATCAATTTCGCGGGAAAGAAATTGAGTAAGTTCATCGCTGTGAAAGCCGCGTTTGATAGAGTGCTTTTTATCAGGTTTTTTTGAAGTTTCAAGAGAGTTCATGGGGACAGCGGAGACTTGACCTTTAGCTTGAGCATATTGATAAAGAATTGGAGGAAAGCCAAGTTTCCAGACCTCCGCAAAAGATTTTTTTTCGGTGAAAGTTTTTCCGTCGACATCGAAGGAAACATCAAAGGTGATTTTACCAATGACGCGAAAATCGAGGAGTCTGCCGGTATAGGAAGTTTGAAGATGTTTATAGAATTTGCGCTCGGATTTGAAAGAATCATCGCGATTAAGCCGATACCAAGTATCACATTTTTCAGAGTCATCGGTGACGATGGACATCCAAAATTTAGAGATGTGGAACATACTGCGCATAATTTTGTCGCGTGTTACGGGAGTAATTTTAGCTTTTGGATTATTAGAGATAATGCGCCAGATGTTAGTTGTGGAAAACATTGTATTACCGGCAACGTAAAGAGTAACGACAGCGTCGTAGACACAGCGGTCGAAATTAGAAAGTTCTGCACCGATGACAACGTCGTCGCTGTTGATAATAGATTCGTAGTCGAGATGAACGACACAACCGAAATAATCGTTCTTACGAGCGGTGATAATACCGAAATCGCGACCGATGGGAAGTTTATTCTCCCAAGTGGTGTTGCTGACTTTGTCTTTAGGGGAAAAATGAGTGTCAGGAGAAACGAAGGTTTTTTCCTTAAAATCCGACTCTTCGTTTGAGTTGTCAAAAGTTAAAACGGGATGAGAAAAATTCTTTTTGGAAATGGGGACATCAGGAAGAGTAATTTGGGGTTCGACGGGGATTAAATCGAGTTCTTCGACAGAATCATCGAAATCTAAAAAAGTTTGCACATTACCATTGAATTTGTTATAATCACTCATTGAAAAAACACCTAGCCTTTCTGTGTTTGAAATTATGTCAGTGAGATTATAGCACAGAGGCTGGTGAAATGAAAGAGCCGCCGCCACTTTTGGGGGCTTTTTTGTTGCTTGAATTTAAAGAAAAATTACAGTCGAGTTCGGCATCAGATTTAACTTTTTTCAAGCAATTATAGATAGCATGATAATTTAAATGTTCGCTATCAAAGAGTGGCTCTGTAAAATTGACTTTTTGTTATTGAATCAACCTGTTTCAAGTTGATTCAAATTGATTTGACTTGAAACAGGTTTTTAAATGACAAGAAAAATGTCTGTGGACAATGTAAAAAAAATCATATAAAAGTGAAAAATTTCTCGTAAAGTGTCTGAAATGGACACAAATTTTTTCGATATTTTTTCCGCCTGACAAAAAGTTATCGGTTATTCCAATCTTCGTCGATACTTCCTTTTTCGCGGACTTCAGAGGCGGCAGAATCCATCAAAGAAAAAGATTTTTGAACACCAGTGCGGTCATGAGAAAAATTAACCGCATTTTTTGCGCTTATTCCCAAATATTTGGCTTCGGATACGGAATCAATGTTTGCGCCGATGAAAATATAGTTCCAGCCATATTCTTTAGTAGTCGTTTCAATTAAGGATTTTATGTCAGATTTACTGTATTCTTTGCTGGAGTTTTCCAAGCCGTCAGTCATAATCATAATCAAAACGCGACGATTAGCGGGACAGAGTTTTTCTTTTTCCATTGTACCGAGCGTATTTGAAACAGTTCTGCCCATCGCATCGAGCAAAGCAGTAGAACCGCGAGCGAAATATTCTTCAGAAGTTAAATATTTCGCCTCGTTAAGGTCGACGGCTTGAGAAATTACTTCGTATTGGTCGTCAAATAAAATAGTAGTGACGTCAGCTTTGCCGGGATTTTGTTTTTGTTTGTCCAAGAAAGAATTATAACCGCCAATGGTATCATTCGTGAGTTTTTGCATAGAGCCCGAGCGATCCAAAATACAAATAATTTGAACGGGTTCAGCGGAAGTTTCGTCACATTTTTTTGTGTGTTGATGATGAAGGGAAATTTTCGACGTAATCGGCTCACTTGGTACCTCTTTTGGAAGGGAACGAGCCGATACAGAAAAAATTGTACCGAAACCACAAAGTACGACAGCCAAAAAACACAATTTGTGAAACATAAAAAACACTCCTTTTGAATGAAATTTGCAAAAAATGAACGTTAGAGGTCGCGCACCATTTCTTTGCGAATTAGAGCGTCCTTGTCGAGTTCGCTCATTAAATCCCAGTCTTTGTCCATTTCAAGACAATCATCAGGACAATAAGCGACGAGTTGAACTGCTTCAGGCTCGCGTAAAATAGCATCGGCTATGAGAGATACAAGCGACACGGAGGATTTATCAGGTAATTTTTCGGGCGAAAGCACTGTGAAACAACAACATTTGCCACGTTTCGAGGAAAAGAGCGAGCGAAGAGAGTCGAGCTGGGATTCGATGTGGCTAATTTGTTGAAGTAAATCTTTCCGCCGATTTTCAACTTCTTCAAGTTGACGGACAAATTTTAAATTTTTCTTGAGGATACCGGCGGCGATGAGTTCAATTTGCTTTCGGGAGTCATGCTTATCGCAGAGAGAATCTAACTCAGATTTTCGATTTTGAAGAGAAATTTTTGAGTTTTCAAGACGCTGTTGTTCGAGTGCGAGCAAAGTTTGTTGTTTGGTAAGAAAATATTTTTCTTGCAAGAAAATAGAGTGTTCGTCGGCAGTCCAATTTTTACTTTGGAAAAGATTTTGACGAAAGGACAAGGCAAGGAGATTTTTGTCGAGAATCTGCTCGTCTTTCTTTAATTTGCGTAAGTCCGAACGTAACTTTTTGAAGTCGCCATGAACAAAAATATTTTTCGCCATTTCGGTAGCCCGTTGCGGAGAAAAAATTTTATGTTGAAGGTCAAATTTTTGGTCAAGGAGTTTCTCGGACTCTTTTTTTAAAGCAGAGTGATGACGACGAAGAATTTCAAAGACTTCGCGTGTTTTGAAAATATCTTTATCGCTGGCAGTTTGCACAATAAGTTTATTTTGAAGTGCATCGACGGCACGATTAAGATTGTCGCTTGCAAGTTTCAACATTTTTCTTGCGTGAAGATTGGATTGTAAAATTTGATGAGTGACAAAAAGAATATTTTTTTTGCAGTCGGGCGATTCGAGTTTATTTTCAATATCAGCGACAGATTTTTTCAAAAGTGCGGAGGAAGTGACGAGAGCAAAAATTTTGGATCTAACGCCGGAAACAACATCTTCATAGGCTTGCAAAGCGTCATGCTGAGAAAAATCAGGCTGTTTAAGGGAAGATAAAAACTCCTCCAAATGTTTTTTCTGCGCAAGTGTTTCAAAGTAATTTCGCCATACTTCACGTTCGACTTTAGTCATATATTCTAGTTTTGCTTGAGTTACAGCGTCTTTGTGAGAAATGATAGCCCGTTTCCATTTGTTTACTTCGGCAATCGCATAAAACATTTTAGATTTTAAATCTTGAAAGGAATCGGAATTTGAGTTCAAAAATAGTTTGGACTCAAGGAGATGTTTGGCATTGATGGAGGCAGTTTGAATATCATCTTTTATGTCAAGTTCATTAGTCTCTTGTGTCAGAGCGTCCATTTTCAAAACCAAGTCGAAATGTTGTTGACGAAGGTCGCGGAACTTTTTGAGGCGTTCAAGTTTCGGGTCGTCATTTTCTTTGCAGGAAATCATTCCGATGTATTTTTCAGGAATGCGGTCGAAAAGTTTGGCGAGGAAAGAATCGCCGTTGCGTTCCGCATCTGCTTTTTGAGCAAGTAAAGAGCGATGGTCAACGCGAATAGAAAACCCATTTTGCTCCAAGACATCATTTTGAATTTGAGCACAGTCAGCGCGGAGTTCGGTGATGTAGTCATGGTCACCCCATTTTCTGTCACGAAGTGCGCCACGCTTAAATTTTTCATCAAAAGAGGGTTGGGAGCCGTCCTTTTTCCTGCGAGCAGGATATTTGAAAAAGTTACAGGCGGATCGCTCCTTAATTTTTTCCACGTCGTCAATAAGTCGCTCGGAAAACATAATATGAACGTGAGGGTGACGCTGATTGGATAATTCGCCGAATTTATCGTGAATGGCGTAGGCGTAGTAATGATTCGCCAAGTGTTTTTGAATGAAAGGCTCGATAATTTGGCGAAATTGTTCAACGGTGTGTAATTCATTGGGGAGAGCAAACTCAATCTCGACGTAACGCCGATTACCGCGACCTTCGTAACGGTCTGCGGCTTTGAAAAAATTTTTGGGGTCGTCCTTCGCCCATTTTGGTAGATGATGAGAGTGGAAGATACAGCTGCCGCGATGGGCGAACGCATTTTCTCGGTTGATATATTCGACGTGAGATTGTGCAGAAATATAATCGAAAGATTCGTCGAGACGTTGTAAAATTTTGTCAGCAGTCCAAGTAGCAAAGTTTTTTCGTTCGTTGGAAAAATCAAAACGGAAATTTTTATAGGAATCATGTGCCGATTGTTCAAGTTCAATTTTTTCTTCATCTGACAGAGAAATATTATTTTCGGTAGGCAGTGCCGGAAGAGAATGTAAGTTAGAAATGGAACGCAGATTCAAACCTGCTTTTGTTACATCTTCTACAGTTTGGGCGTGAGTCGGAGAAAAAATTTTTTTCGGATTTGGGCGTTTGGTGATAAGAGAGCCACCATTTTTTATAAAATTTTTGCGCTCACTTTGAATTATTTCTTTACGTCGGACAAATTCGTCTTGCATAATTTTGTCGGCGAAAGAAATATTGAGGTTGAAATCCAAAGCGGCTTGTAGAACCGATTTTTTGAAATTTGGCGAGTTGGAAATAACGAGCGGTTGATGTTCCATTGTTTTATCGGCGAGAGTTAAAGCGACAGCGAGAGTTGTTGGCGAAAAATTTTCTGTAACTTCGATTCCGCTTTTAGAATTTCTGATGGAGCCGAAGTCATCAGTTTTGTATAGGAGAAGATTTTGCCCATCGAAAATATTTTGAGAAGTTTTGGAAGAAATAAAGTTGCCAACAAATTTATTTTTTTGCTCCCAGTTTTCAACTTCAGCAAAATTGCCCTCCCGACGGATATATTCAACATGTTTGAAAGCGGAAATTTTAGTGCCGTCAGGTTTTTTATCAGATTTAATTCTGAAGTGAAACATAGCCATCGAATTTTTCTCTCTTTCACAAATTTTTTTCGTCGATACTATAACACAAAAAATTAAGAATGGGTTAAAATGCCCTCAAATAGTGCAAAATGCTCCGAAATAGTGCCTCGGATTTTTTTGAGATGTTCACTTATGCATTTCACTTCGTGAAACGCTAAAAATCTCTGATTCCGTCGCCATTGGTGGGAGAAAAAATTTTGTAAATTTGCCATTCGCTGTCGCTCATTGAACCTGCCGTTGGCAAAAAAAATATGTCTGGACGAACACATTTACTTTTGAAGAAAATTTTTGATATGCAGGAAAATGAATATTGGCGGAAAAATTTATAGGAAATCAAAAGTGAAATTTTTGGGAATGACTACATACAAAAGGAGTGAATATTATGAATTTATACTGGTCAGTTTACGAAAATTTAGAGTCAGAAGTTTTAGCTTTGGCAGACAGCATTATGTTTGACGACACCCAATTAAAGGTTTACTCACTGGAGATAGGCGATCTCATTGTTCGTTGTGCTGTAGACATTGAGTCTATCTCAAAAGAACTGTACTTTCAAAATGGCGGACAATTTCCTGTGTTTGATAAAAGTGGCAAAGAACGTGACCTCTATTTTGACACAGATTGTCTCGATTTACTCATAAAAAAATGGAACATTGACAAGAAAAAATTACACGTATCCAGCTTAAAAATGGATTTTTCATCACAAAATTTGGTATTGACTCCTTTAGAAAAATCAAATCAGCGTGGCAAATGTCAATGGAAAAAAGCCTATCAGGCGATAAAACATAATCGTGCTACTTCACTAAAACAAGCCAACGTAAAAAACTTGTTAAACGCACTCGGCGCACTTTACATTTTGAACCTCTACTACCGAAACGAATCATTCTGGTGCAATATTCCGATAGATAGAAAATCCCCCTATGCGAATCAGTCTAAAATTTTCATGCCTTATATTTGCGACCTCTCCAAAAATCCGTATTGGCTTTTAGATTCAGAAAATATTGATGCTTTGAAAACGGCTGATTGGATTGCGTCTATAGAGCCATCTATGGAAGAAAGCGTTTATATCAAGCGTTATACTGACAATTCCATACATCAACAACGAAAATGGTGGCTTATTCTTTGCTTAAACGGTGAAGAATATGGGACTTTAAAAAAAATCTTTTCAATTTCTACCGAACTTTCTGCCAAAAATATTATCAAAGAAATACAAAATGGGTATCATTCAGACATAGCTAAAACTATTTCTCAAACTCACATCATATTCGAGCAAATGGAATTAGTTAAGTTTGATAACATGGATAAAACTACGGAAATAGTTCTTAATAAGGACTTGTCCGCATATCCTGCACAAACTTGGAAGGAATTTTTCATGACGGATGATGTAAAAAAAATCTTTGAAGTGTTTAAAATTAAAGTTATTTGACATTAAAATTCAGCCTGTCGCACAAAGGCAACAACTTCTCCAGCCGCTCGACAATTCTTTTTTGCTCAGCAAGTGGAGGGAGCGGAAATAATCTTCCTCGCAACTGTTTGCTTTCAATGGTGGGGAGTGCCGTGCCTTTATAGCAAAATTTAAAATCAATGGTCAGAAAATAATTGAACACATACATTAAATTTGTATCGCCGATAATTTTATATCCGCCGGTATTTAAATCAATCACAGAATCTTGTTTTAAAATTCGTCTTTTATTCGTGAAAATTGCTCCGCCATTTTTCGGATAAACGATTGTATTTTTTTCGTAAAATTTTTTTATGCAATCGCCCTTCAGATAGAAATTTGTTTCACTCAACCAAAATTCATTTCCTTTGCTGTTCATATCCGAAACTTTAAAATAAGGAACTTTTCCGCTTGTGTTTAATTCGTCGTTTTTAGGCGTATATCCAGAAACAAAATATCCAATTTCACCAAGCCTGACCCACTGCCAATTTTCTGGAATGTCAAAAGGAATCTCCTCCGCTTTAATCGTCGGCAGTGGTTTTTCTTTTTTTATCTTGCCTTCCGAGATGAGTTTCGATTTTTCTTCGCGGATTTTTTCAAGTAAATCTTTTGCATCGCCGTCAGTCGTCAACTGTTCCGTCAACTTTCCTTGAATCGCTTGTTGAAGTAAAGATTTTTTCAGCTTGTCGGGAAATTCTTTATCGAGTTTCGTCAATCGCTGTTCAAGTTCGCCGTATCTTTCCACAAGCGGCAAAATTTCCTCCAACTTCTCAACAATTCTTTTTTGCTCGGCAAGTGGCGGTAGTGGCAATAAAAAATTTTTCAACATATCTTGGGTTATTTGATTGATTGTCATCGTGCTAACGTCACCTGACAAAGTTTTTCGGAAATGCGGCGAATTTATTACAAACAAGATATATTCATTGAATCGTGAGCGAAATTTAGCCATAAATGCTCCGAAAGTTAAATTGTCTTGGTCAATAATCGCGGCTTTTCCGACCAATTTTTTGCTTCCGTTTCTCGCACAAATTAAAATATCACCCTTGCGACAAAATTTATTTTCTGGAATCTCCAAATTTACTTTGACTATATCACTGTAATCAATTTTTCCGTTTTGGATATTTCCTGAACGAAGAACAATAATGCCATCTGATGAAACGTTGTTAGGGCTGTATGTTAAGCCGATATTCGTTTCTCCAATTTCGCCGAGTCTTACCCATTGCCAACTTTCGGGAATATCAAAAGACTTTTCGGCATCCGAGATTGGCGGAAGTTGCGGAGGATTTTTTATTTTGCCTTCGTCGATAAGTTTTTGACGTTCGGCAGAAATTTTTTTCAAAAGTTCGCTTGCAGGTTCGTCGGCGGGATTTTGCGGAAGTAATTTCCCTTGAATTGCCTGTTGAAGAATTGAGTTTTTCAAATCTTGTGCCGTCATTTTCAATCCTCCAACAAAATTCTGCAAAAATCTTCGGGAGTCACGACAGCAACTTCACTGCCCGAAAAATCTTCGATATTCCGAGTGATGATATAATCCGTCTCATTTGACTTGGCAACGGAATACTGAACAGCGTCTTCAAAATCACGCCAAGACAAATCTAAAGCCGATTCAATTTCTTTTTCGGAGACGGCGGCAACTTTGACAATTTTTAAAAAGTTTTTCAGCAGTTGCAAAGCTAAATTTCTGTCTCGGAGTTCGCGTCTTGCCAAGTAATAAACATCTGTGACGGAAGAGGCAGAAACATAAGCCGAAATAATTTTTAAATTTGCCGTCTCGATTATGTTTTCGGCAGCTGTATAAAAAGGTTGACGATGAAGGATAAAATCCAATACGACATTCGTATCAATCAAAATATTAAGCATATTTTCCCTGCAACCTTTCCTCACGCAATTCGTCTAAACTTTTATTTGCGGTGCTGCCGTCCATAAATTTGTGCAAACTTTTAATGAAATCGATTGACGATTGAATCTCGTCGGCATTTTCTTTCAAGCCATATTTTTTCACCAAAAGTTCATGAAAATTTTGCACTTCAGGTGGAGTCGATTTTTTTTCTTGCGAATGAATCAAAAAATTTTCGCGGATATAATTCAACGCCGACAAAATATTTTCTTCCGGCAAAATTTTTACAGCGTCAAAAAGTTCTTGTCTTAAAGCCGTCATAAATTATCACGCTCCATTCAATTTAGATTTAATCTCGGCTAAAACATTTTCAATTTCGCTTTCAATTTCCCTGCGCTCAGTCAAATAATTTTCCATGAGTTCATTCGGCTCAAAAATTTCTTCTTCCTTGTGTGAGAACGGACAACATTTATCAAAGTCGTAATTCATGGCGGTGAGTTCTTCGACTGTAAAAAATTTTGCCTTGTCCTTGCCGTCAACCTCAATAAATTTTTTGTCGTCCCACCATTCGCGCACGGGATCGAAATGTTTATCCTGCATCGGCTTTGTCTTGGTAAAACTTTTCACGCCTTCGGGATAGTCAAGCCGATAAAACCAAACTCCCGAACTTTTAACGCCCTTCTGAAAGAAAAGTAAATTCGTGTTGACGCTCGCATACGGTTTGAACACTGCAGGCAGTCTGATAATCGTATGCAGTCCGTATTCTTCAAGCAAACGTTTTTTTATTGCGGCTTTTGTTCCGTCGCCAAAAATAAATCCGTCGGGCAAAACAATTCCGCAACGCCCGCCGGTTTTCAAAAGTTTCATTATCAGCACGAGGAACAGGTCAGCCGTCTCACTCGTCCGAAATTCTGCAGGAAAATTATCTTTGATTGTATCGTCCTCCGCTCCGCCAAAAGGAGGATTGGCAACAATGACATCAACGCGGTCTTTCTCGCCGTAATTGTTCAGCGAACTTCCCAAAGAATTTTTATGCTCAAGTTGCGGAACTTCAATATCATGCAAAATTAAATTGGTAGTGGCGAGCAGATACGGCAACGGCTTTTTCTCCCAACCTCTTATCGATGTCTGCAAAGTGTTCCAATCGTCGGTCGTCTGAATGTTTCCGAAATGTGCAATGGTGCTTGTTAAAAATCCTCCAGTTCCGCAAGCAGGGTCTAAAACAATTTCGCCAAGTTTCGGATCGACTTTTTCGACGACAAAATTTGTCACTGCTCTCGGCGTATAATATTCTCCCGCACGTCCCGCACTCTGCAAATCTTTCAACATTCCTTCGTACAAGTCGTTAAAAGTATGTTTCTGTTTAGCGTCGATGAAGTCAACTTTTTCGTTAATGCGATTGATGAGTTCACGCAAACAAATTCCGCTTTTCATGTAGTTGTTAATATCGCTGAAAACATCATGCACAAGTTTTTTTCTTTTATCTCCGTCAGAAAAATCAAGGTCTTTTAAATCCGAGAAAAGTTTGTCAACAAATTTTATCAGTTCCTCGCCCGTTATCCCTTCTCCGTCTTCCACCCAATTCCGCCACTGAAATTTTTCGGGAATGACTGCCGAATAATTTTCCTTGAGTTCCCATTCCATTTCTTTAACATCAAAGGCTTTCAAAAATAACAGCCAAGTTATCTGCTCGATATATTGCGCATCGCCGTTCAATCCCGCATCACGGCGCATAATATCTTCAAATGATTTTATCATTGCCGACATTGCCATTAAAAATTCTCCCCTTCAATCAAGCGACGTAAATTTCATTTTGCAATTCACGAACTGCCGCCAGATATTTTTCCCTGCCTCCAAAAATATTTTTTATGATGTAGACCTGTGTGCCGTAATTTTTCAACGGGTCAACTTTCAAGATGTCAAAATTCTCCCAATCGTCAATCCCGGTTTCTGCATATTTTTCAAGGAGTGATTTTAAAACTTCGGCGGCTTGCTCTCCGTATTTTCAACGCGTTCTCTTCTTGTAAGTGGCGGCTGTTCAAAAACGACGTGCAAAATCAAATCGAACGGGTCAAGGTCTTTGCCGACGACTTTGCTCAATTCCTCAAAGGAAATTCCCTGATTTTTAATTTCGTCAATGATAACTTTCTTTTGTTCAGCCGAACTCCAAGCCGTAAGGAAATCTTGCAAAGTTGCATAAGAATTTTTTACTTTGCGACAAGTGTAATCTATGAAATTTTCCGTAACGAGATTGCCGTTTTCGTCGAGATATTGCTCTTGAATATGAGAAATCGCAACTGTTTCATCACCGAGAACATATTTCGGTTTCTTTTCCAAATTTGAAGGCTCAATTTTTTTCGGCGGTGGCGATATTTCTTTACCCGTCGAAGGATTAAAATTTTCGTCCTGTTCTATCGGTCCGTCAAATTCTTCGTCATGAAACAGTCTCGTCACATTCCTGAAATCAAAAATCGTAAAATACGACTTGCCTAAATCTTCCCTCAACCTTGTTCCCCGTCCGATTATCTGCTTAAATTCCGTCATTGAACGAATATTTGAATCAAGCACGATGTTTTTGACTGTCTGAATGTCTGCGCCTGTCGTAAGCAATTTGGAAGTGGTCACAAGAACTGGATATTCACTTTCAACATCTCGAAAATTGTCCAGTTGCCTTACTCCTTCGTCATCATCTGAAGTAATTCGCATGACATACTTATCATTGACAGCACATAAATCGGCATTTTCATTAACAAGTGCCTCACGCATACGGGCGGCATGCTCTTGGTCAACACAG
>CAJOCT010000056.1 GCA_905236725.1 uncultured Selenomonadaceae bacterium
GGACAAGCATTTTTCGCACTTCAACAGTAAAAATTTTAAAATATTTCGCTCCGATTTTTTAGGTAGATTTTATTCAAGAAAAAAATTTTTAGGTAGATTAAATTATTTTTTCAGTCAAAATTTCAAAAAAAAAACTCCGACATTTGCGGAGATTTTTTTTAAACAAAATTTATTTTTTCATTCGCAACAGTTGTCGGTTCGCTGTGACCTGAAAGCAAAATTGTTTCGTCAGGCAGAGTAAAAATTTTTTCGACGATATTTTTCAGCAAAATTTTTTCATTGCCGCCGGGAAAATCACTTCGTCCGATACTTCCCAAAAAAATTGTATCGCCGACAAATGCAAAATTTTCTTTCGCGCTGTAAAAAATCGCGCTGTCAGTCGTGTGTCCCGCGCAGGGAATAATTTTCAAGAAAAAATTTTTGTTTGCATTTAAAATAATTTCGCTGTAATCTTCAAGAAAATTTACATTATCGAGCGTCATATTTAAGTTAAAATACGCCGATAAATTCCAAACAGGATTTTTTATATAATCGCCGCCGTTTTTTTGCATGCAGACAGGAATTTTTAATTTGTTTTGAATTTCTTTAACCGCGCCGATATGATCAAAATGTCCGTGAGTCAGCAAAATTTTTTCAATCACAAAATTTTTTTCGGAAATAATTCGCAAAATTTTTTCAGCCTCTGCGCCGGGGTCAATCAAAAATCCGTGCAAAGTTTCGTCGTCGATATAAAAATATGAATTTGTCGCAAAAATTCCGTGAACTTCAGTTTTTAAAATCATTTTATCACCTTGAGGAGAATTTTTATGGAAAAAAATTATTCGGATTGTCCGCTTGAATACGCAATGGAAATTCTCGGCGGAAAATGGAAAATAAAAATTATCTGGACGATTTACACAAAAAAAATTATTCGATTTAATTCTTTGAAACGCGAGCTGCCCGGCATTACCGATTTAATGTTGTCAAAAATTTTAAAAATTCTTGTCGAAAATAATATTGTCGAGCGAGTTCAATTTAATGAAATTCCTCCGCACGTCGAATATTCTTTGACTGAAAACGGAAAAAATTTAGTCGAATCGCTTTCAAATATTCGGCAATGGGTAAGCGAACAAAATTAAAATTTGCAGCCGTCAGCTCCGCAAGTCATTCCTGAAAATTTTTCTGAAATTTTTTCTGCCAAAGCGTCTTCGATTGCATTTTTTAAAATTTCTGTCGGTTGAGCTCCTGACAAAGCAAATTTTTCATCAATCAAAAAAAACGGTACGCCGTGAATACCGAGTTTTGCCGCTTCAAATTCGTCTTTGCGAACTTCTTCGGAAAATTTATCGCTGTCCAAAAATTTTTCAACTTCATTTTCATCAAGTCCGCAGTCAGCGGCAATTTTTTTTAAAATTTTGTGGTCGGCAAGTTCAAGATTTTTTGTAAAATACGCGTCAAAAAGTTTTTCAACAATTTCGGCGCAATTTTTTTCTTCTGCAAATTTTGTAAGTCGAAGAGCATCGAAAGTATTTGTATAATTTGTTGAAATATATTTAAAATCGATACCTTCGCGGCGACCAAGCAAAGAAATTTGTTCAATTTTTTTTTCTGCGTCGGCAATGTTCATAAAATATTTTTTTGCGAAACGTTCTGCAGTCGAGGAAACAACTTTTTTATCAGCAGTCGGATCGAGTTCAAAACTTTTAAAAATAATTTTAATTTTTTCGTCAGTTTTAATTTGCGAAATTGCTTTTTCAAGTCTTTTTTCGCCGATGTAGCAGAAAGGACACGCATAATCAGACCAAATTTCAATTTTCATTGCAATCACCTCAAAAATTTTTCCGCAAATATATCACAAAAAAATTTTTTGACAAGTACGCAGTTTTTTTTGAGTTACTATAAAAAAATATAGTGAAAAAATTTTTACAGTTGCGTTGAGCGACGGAGTTTTTCAAAATAATTTTTTTACAGAAAAAATTTTGTCGAAATTGTCGAAGGCTGATTTTAAGGTTCTGCTGAATAAAATGATACCTGCAAATGATGGCGAAATCAGCGTCGGACAAGCATTTTTCGCACTTCGGCAGTAAAAATTTATTTTTAATTATTGTACGGAAAAAATTCAAGAAAAATAATTATTGTACGGAAAAAATTATTTTTATAAAAAAAACTCCGTGATTTGCGGAGAATTTTTTTTGCGGATTTTTTTATCGGCTGAAAAAATTAAAAATTTTTTCTTGACAAATTAAACTTGGGGGGGAGGTATAATTGGTGACATAATTTAACTTTTTTTACAGGAGGTTTATTAAAATGAAAGACGACAAAATTTTGCAGGAAGAAATGTTGACCGATGATGAACTTGAAAAAATTTTCTTGCAGCCATCGGATTTTTGCGAATATCAAACTTTTTACAAAAATTTGATAAAAAACTGCACGGGTTGCGACATTTTTAAATTTTGTCACGGCGGTTGTCTCCCACAACGTTATGAATTGAAAAATAAATCTGAAAAACTTTTTGCCGAATATTGCGCAGGAAAACACAAGTTAGTAAATTACATAAAGGCAGGTGTTGATTGTGCATTGTCTGAACCTTAAATTGACTTACGATTGTTCAAATGATTGCAAATTTTGTTTTTCCAAGCATCTGAAAGGTCAAAATTTGCCTTTGAATGATTTATTGAAAGTCATTGAGAAAGCATATTCCGACGGTGCGAGAGAAATTATCTTCCTCGTACGGAGCATTTGAAATTTTGTTATCGGCGATGAAAAAAATTTTTGAAAAAACTTCCTGCAAAATTTTTACAAATACAGTTATGACGCAAAAAAATTTTAATGAACTTCAGGAAATTGTTGACTTGGTAAAAAATTTTCAGCCGGAAATAATTCAATTTGCAATGATGCATACAAAAAATTTAAAAAATTTGCGTACAACTTTAAAAGACTCTGCAATAAAAATTCGCAGTTTAAAAATAAATCGTGAAATTTTAAAGACTGATGGCTTACCGTTTTGTTCGATGTACGGGTTTGAAGAATGTGTAGGCGAAAGTTATTGGCCTGAGGTTTTAGATGTCTATAACGGTGCAAGTAAAATTTTTTCAAACTTCAGCCAGCTGGAAAACGGAATGCGTTGGAGAGCCGGTTTTTGTAAAAATTGTCTGATGGATGAACTTTGTGCAGGAATTTGGATTGAACACAAAGATGAATTTTTAAAATTAAAAATTCACCCGATATGTTAGAAGGTTTTCAGATCAGTTATGATTTCAATTTTTAAAACCGGAAAAAAAATTTATGAACTTTTTGTTACCGAATTTGTTTGCAATAAATTCGGGTTGGCGGAATTTTTTGCTGAAAATTTTATTGAGGAAAAAAAATTTTTTTGTGCTTTGGATGCAGGTTGCGGAGTCGGTCCCATAAGCATTTATCTCGCTGAAGAATTCCAGGCAAAAGTTACTGCCGTTGACATAAACAGTCAAGCGATAGAATGTTGCAGGAAAAATATTAACAAGTACAATTTGCAGAAAAATATTTTTGCGATCGAGGGAAATTATGCAGAGGTTTACAAAAATTTTTTAAAAAAGTTTCACTTGATCGTTTCCAATTCGCCTATAAATACAGATGTCGATAAAAAAATTTTAAACAAAAATTTTCCGTCTGACTTTGAAAAATATCAATTTTTGACTAACAGTTGGTGTGATGGACAAGGTCTGGACTTAACGGATTATATTTTGATTTCAGGAAAAAAATTATTGACATATGACGGCAGAATTTTTTTTGTTTGTTGTGATATTGATTGTGATCCTGAAAATTACATTGAAAAAAAATCCGAAATGTACGGCTATGAGACTGAATTGATTTGTCGAGAAAAAATTTCTGCAACAAAGTTGGGAATTAGTTCTAAAAATTTTGTTACAAGTTATATTTTTGTTTGCAAATTAAAATTTTGAAAATCGTTTGCTCTATACGTTTGATTTTTTTGACAGAAAAAATTTTGTCGAAGTTTTTTATTTTGAAAAAAAATTTTTTTCTCAAGTCGGTTTCATAAGTTCATTTTGTTTTGTCTTATAAAATTCTTCAAAAATCCTCAACATTTCGCCGCGAATTTCTTCAGCGTCGCCTTCGTGCAAAATTTCGATAAATCCCCAGCGGTCGAGTAAAACCGATGCAATATGCCCGATTGTGTCGATTGTGTATTCGTCCGCGTCCGAAGGCACAAGCAAAACTATCGCGGTTCGAATTATTTCGCCGTCTTCGGGATAATTGAAACCGTCGCCAAGTTGCAAAATTCCGAACTTCGCGGTTTTGACGAATTTGCTTTTGCAGTGGAGCAAAACCATATGATGATCGGTTATCACCGTGCCGCCCTTATCTTCGCGAATCAAAAGTTCGTTGGCGATTTCAATTTTTCCATGCTCATCGTCCCCCGCAAGCTCGCCCGCAAGTTTGCAAACGTCGTTAATGTTGTCGGAATGTTCGCGATGAAAAAAATAATTTGCCATTAAAGAAATAATTGCCTGCCCGTAAGCCGTCAAACTTTTCAACGCTTCGGAAAAAGGCGGACGATTATCATATTCTTCCGCGCTCCGCAAAAAATTTTTACTCTGCCGCGAAAGTTCAGTTTCAATTTTTTTTATGTCGTCTTCCGTCAAAGCCGCGCTGACCACCAACACGGGACAATCTGCGCGATTTATCGGCACGGTTGAAATTATGAACTCAAAATCTTTTTCCGCAATGTATTCGGGCGTGATTTTTAAAATTTGCACTTCGTCAACAATTTTCAACGTCGGGAAGGTTGCCTTGAGTCTGCTCGCCAAAAGTCTTGAAGTTCCCATTCCCGTCGGGCAAGCTACAACAATTCTGTGAGCTGTGTGCAAAAATTTTTCGCTGTCCGCCAAAGCCGCGCCGATGTGCATTGCAAGGTAAGCGATTTCAGTTTCGGGCAATTTTGTCTGCAGTTCTTCTTCGACTTCGACAACAGATTTTTTCGTCAGCGTCAAAAGTTCGGGATAATGTTTTTTCATTTCGCCCAAAAGCGGGTTGCGGATGTCCATATGCATTTTTATTCGGCTGATCGACGGCGTGAGATGATTTATCAGCCCGGCAAGTAAGTTTTGATTTTTTTCGATGTCACGCCCCGTAATTTTTGCCGCATTTTTCATAATTTGTCGCGCCATTTTTACCACGCGAAAATTATCCATCATTGAAATATTTCTCAAACTTGCGGAATTATATCGACTTCTCGCGCCCAGAATGTGCGTCGCAAGATAAAAAATTTCACTCTTCGGCAGAATAATTTCAAATTCCGCAGAAATTTTTTCGGCAAGTTGCGCCGCCAAATAAAATTCCTTCGTTCCGCGAACTTTTTCGGAAATTTCTTCGTCGATTGCAACGGGTTCGTGATTTTTTACTCTCTGCACCGACAAAGCAAGATGGACTGTCAAGCCGATAAATGCGTTGTCCGAAAATTTTTGTCCCGCCGTCTGCTCAAGCTCCGAAATCATTTTCTCAAATTTTTTCAAGTTGCCCGCGTCGATTAACTCCAAAAAAAATTTCGGTACTTGAGCGATTTTTTCTTCCGACAAATTGTCTTGAACCAAATTTAAAAGTTCGCCCTCCGCAACGTGTTCGTAAATGTATCTGACAATCGCCCGCCGCAAATCTTTTTCGTCGCCGAGCAAACTTACTCCCAAGCCCGGTTTTCGCAAAAGTTTCAAGCCCTGTTCCTTAAACCAGTCTTCGAGTTTGTCCAAGTCGTTTGAAATTGTCGAATCGGTGACGTTTACCGCGTTTGACAGCACAAATAATTTTATCGGCTCGTTGCTCGTCAAAAGTTTGCTGATGATGATTGAGCGGCGTTCATTCGGCGTATATTCGCGTTTTTTGACGGTAGAAAGTTTTTTTTCCAGCAAATATTTTTTTGAATCGCTGCCGGTGATTAAAATTCCCGCACCGGATTTTTTTTCAAGTTGCAAGCCGATTGAAGTCAAAAATTCTTCGACTTTCGGAATTTGCCGCGAAATTGTTTTTGAACTTACACATAATTTTTTTGCGATGTCGGCTGTGGTCTGAAAATTTTTTTGTTGAAGGAGAATTTTTATAATCTCGCCCGTGCGTTGTTCCAAAATTTTCGCCCTCCTATGAAATTTCTTTTCTAATGCGCTCCAATTCCGTCGAAAGATTTTTCGCAAGTTTTTTTTCAAGATCGTTCAAATTTTCTGAATCGAAAAGATAATTGACCTGCGAAACACGATTTATTTTCATTTCGACAGAAAAATTTTCCAGGTAAGTGTTGTAAACCAAAGTAAAATCGCTCTGCGCGGAAAAATCGCTGTAATTTATGATAACGCAATCGCCGCTCGTGAGTTCGACGGGATTTTCGGGCGTGATGAAAAGTTCAAAGCCCGCAATATTTTTCGGCAAATTTTTTCCGTACTCCCAAGCCGAAAAATTTTTTTCTTTGATGAGAGGATTTTTTTCATTCGGATTTTCGGAAAAATTTTTTAAAGTCGTCTCAAGTTCGGAAGTAATCATTTCGCCGAATTGATTAAAATTTTGAGTGAAAAATTTCGTCAAGCAAAATTCATTCAGCCCGATTTTCACGCGGGCTTTATATTCCTTCGTCTCCTCGTGAAAATACGCAATGAAGACGCGATGAGTCTGCAAATTTTCGTAAGCAAAATAAATAAATTTGTCGTCGTCTTCATCAAAAATTTTTTTCAGAGTAAAACCGCAAAGTTCGTTCGGCAATTCGTCAAAAAAATTCGCCGCCTCAACTTCAGCGGCAATTTTATTTTTAAGTTCAGTTTTCATAAAAATTTTTATCTCCCAATTTTAACGCGGCAATTCGTCAAGTTGTTTTAAAGTCGAGCCGTCGCGGTAGACGACTTCAGTTATTTCAATGTGCAAATCACTTTTCCGCAAGCCGTGTTTCATTGCGTCGGCATCTTCGCGGACGAACGGATTCAAAATTTTATCGACGTTGAAATTTTGCACGCCCGTCGGTTTATACGCCATATCAATTTCAAAAGGCGTAATTCCCTCAGAACCGTTGCGCCCCTCAATAATAATTTGCCCGATAATTTTCGCGAGCGGCTTTTGAGTTTTAACGTCGGCTTTTATCGTGAGTTTCATAGTTTTTGAGAATCCGTATTCGTCGCCCTCAACAACTTTCGCGTCGAAACCTTTTATAACAAAAACATCGCTGATTTCTTCGCGAATCGGAGCGTTCAAAGACTCCAACTTTTTTTTCAACGCACGATTAAGCCCGGCAAGATAATTTTCAAAGCCTTTCACTTCGATAACGCGCCAATTTTTTTCGTCAATTTTTTCCAGAGTGACTTTCAATTCAAAACTGAATCGCAGATCCGAATTATAAAATTCAATTTCCGTTCTCGCCTTTCCGTCATTCACAACAACTTTTGAAATATTTTTTATTGAGCAGTGAACAACTTCGGAATCTTTGAGCCATTTTTGAGTCGGTGTCGGATTGTCGGGAAAATTTATTTTTCCGCTCGAAACATAATTTTCAATCGCATTTTTCGCGGAAGGTAAAAAATCCGCCTTCCTCGTCTCGTAAACATTCGCCAAATCCTGCGCCGAGTAAGTTGTAGAATTTATTTCAGAATTTATTTGCGCCGTCAAAATTTCTTCCGCCGCCATGTTCAAAACCGCGTCAACGTCGAAAAGATTGTTGAAAGTTGCCGCGTCGTGTGAAGAAATTGCATCTCGAATCATTTTTATCGAACTTGTCGGCGTTGTTTGAATTTGTTTGTAAGCGCGAAACGCTCCGACTCCGAGAGCAATCAGCAAAATTATCGGAATAAAAATCAGCAAAAATTTTTTCATCTCTCTAACCTCTTGCGCGTATTTTTCAACAAAATTCGCGGTTATTCCTGCAACTTTGCAATAAGCGAAAAAAAATGCTATACTGCGCGGGAAGTTCGGTTTTCATTCAAAAATTTTTTGTTTTGAGGAGGTTGTTTGATGGCTAAGGCAGGAACAGTTTTTGTTTTTTTTAATTGCGACGGCAACAAAAGCGAAGGTTCGATGAACATTTTTTACAATCACGCGGTCTATAAGGATACAAAAACTTCGCGCAAGGCTCTTCTGAAAAAAATTAAAGAAGAGGCGATCGAAAAGCGTATTCAAATTTCGCAGGAAAATTTTCAGACCATCGAAAATTTGATTATGGAAGGCGATCCGACAGAGGCAAGTCAGTATATTCAGTTCGGAGCGATTAAAGCTCTGGAATGTTTTTAAGTTATGGCGGACGAAAAAAAAATTGCTCTTTTCATTGACGCGGACAACATTTCCGCAAAATATGGAAAGTTGATTATCGAAACTTTGCAAAATCGCGGTGAAATTTTTATTCGCCGCGTTTATGGCAACTGGGAAAAAAATTCTTTGCACAACTGGAACGAAAATATTTTGAAATACGGTTTGCTTGCAGTTCAGCAAATGGATTTTTCCAGCGGAAAAAATGCAACTGATATGTCGCTCACGATTGACGCGATGGACGTTTTATATCAGCGGCAGGCGGAAATTTTCGCGATTGTCTCCGACGACAGCGATTTTACTCCGCTTGCCGTTAAACTTCGTGAGCGCGGCGTTTATGTTATCGGCTTGGGCAAAAAAGGTACCGCGTCAATTTCTTTTCGCAGTGCCTGCAATGAATTTATCGAACTGGATCTTTTGGAAGAAAATTCGGCGGAACAATCGGCGGGCGAAAAAATTAAAACCGAACTTATTGCGCCCGTCAAAGTTGCGCCGGTCTCAAAAATTATTCCCGTTCAAAAAAATTTGCCCGTTCCCGTTGCGAAAAAATCTTCCGTCAAAAAAAAATCGCCCGAAAAAAAAATGTCCATTCAGCAAAGATTTGCTTGGTGCGGGCAAAACGGTTTAAAAAATCCGAAAAAAAAATTTCAGCAAATTCACGACATCTTGAACGAATCGGCAAAAGCTCACGCTGATGCAAACGGTTTTGCGCCTTTGAATCGCGCCGGACATGACATAAAGCAAAAAAATTTGAGTTTCGGGATCAAAGATTTCGGCTACTCTTTGCTTCATGAATTTATGAGCGATTTCCCCGATTCATATGAGCTTATTCGGACAAAAGGCGGCAAGAGTTTCCGATACAGGATTAGAGGACAGCAGACAGGCAATAAGTGACAGCGTTTTTTCTGTCCACTAAAAATCGGCTGAAAGGAGATTTTTTATGCGTGAACTTTTAGAAATACTTGAGAGAAATTCCAGAGTTTCCGTCGGTGAAATTGCGGCAATGCTCAATAAATCCGAATACGAAGTTGAAAAAGAAATTGAGCGTCTCGAAAAAGAAAAAATTATTCTGTCTTACGGCGCGTTGATCAACTGGGAACGTTACGGCGACGATGTCGTTACGGCGATTATTGAAATCAATTTGACTCCGCAACGTGAAGTAGGTTTCGACGCGATTGCAGAGCGCATTTATCGTTACGACGAAGTTAAAACCGTTTACCTGATGAGCGGAAATTTTGACTTGCTTGTCGTTATCGAGGGAAAATCTTTGAAGGACGTTTCAAAATTCGTTTCGACCAGACTTTCGACAATCGAAGGCGTAACTCAAACGCGCAGTCATTTTTTGCTGAAGGCGTACAAAAAAGACGGCGCAATTCTCGACAATGAGGAAGAGGACAGAAGGCTGGTGATTGTGCCGTGAGTTGGAGCGAGAAACTTTCAGATTCTGTTCAATCCATCGCGCCGAGCGGTATCAGAAAATTTTTCGACATTGCCGCAAAGATGAAGGACGTTATATCTTTGGGCGTGGGCGAGCCGGATTTTGTAACCCCGTGGTCAATTCGTGAAAGTTGCGTTTACGGACTGGAACACGGTTACACGAGTTACACCGCCAACCGCGGAATGTTTGAACTTCGTGACGCGATTTCAAATTATTACAAGGAAAAATATAATCTCGACTACGACGCAGACAAAGAAGTTTTGGTTACCGTCGGCGTGAGTGAGGCTCTTGACCTTGCCATGCGTGCGGTTTTAAATCCCGGCGACGAAGTTTTAATTCCCGAGCCGTGTTACGTTTCTTATCAGGCCTGCGTAACTTTGGCGGGAGGCGTTCCGATTTCCGTCCCCGCGAAAATTGAAAATGAATTCAGAATCACGCCCGAAGAGCTTGAGCCGTTTTTGACGAAAAAAACCAAAGTTCTTTTAATCGGCTATCCGAATAACCCGACCGGCGCAATTATGGAGCGCGAGGATTTATTGAAAATTGCCGACTTTGCCGACGTGAACGATTTAATTGTCATTTCCGACGAAATTTACGGCGACTTGACTTACAGCGGCGTTCATGAATGTTTTTCGACTCTTCCGAAGATGAAGGACAGAACAATTTTACTCAACGGTTTCAGCAAGGCTTACGCTATGACGGGCTGGCGAATCGGTTACGCGCTTTCCAATCCCGATTTTATTGCCGCGATGACGAAAATTCATCAGTATACAATGCTTTGCGCTCCGATAACCGCGCAGGTTGCCGCAATTGAGGCCTTGACGAACGGCGAAAAATATATGAAAAAAATGGTTGCCGAATACGATCGTCGTCGCAGATTGATTTACGACGGATTTAAAAAATTGGGCATGGACAGTTTTGAACCGAAAGGCGCGTTTTATATTTTCCCGAACATTACTTCAAGCGGTCTGACTTCCGAAGAATTTGCGGAAAAACTTATTCTTTCCGAGCATGTCGCGCTTGTCCCGGGAACTGCCTTCGGAAAATCCGGCGCGGGTCATGTTCGCTGTTCATATGCAACGAGCATTGAAAAAATTTCCGAGGCTCTCAACCGCATTGGACATTTTTTGAAAAAACACGCAGGCTGATTTGCAAAAAAAAAGTACAGTAAGCTGAAAAATTCGGCTTGCTGTATTTTTTTGTATATTTCTTGACATTTTTAACAATTAATATAAAATCAAATTACGTTAAATAAAAGTGAAGGGAGTTTTTCATTTACAGAAAGTTTTTTCGGTAGGGAAGGTTTTTTTGAAAGGGATGTGGTTTTTATGATGAAAATTACGTTTGACATTCAGCGTTTTGTCACTAAGCTGACTAACGGTGACGACGAATTTGGAAATTACACCGTTAAAAATGTCGTTTACGGCTACGGCGGCAACGACTCCATCTACAACGCGGGAGAAAACTCAAAAATCTACGGCGGCGCAGGTGATGATACCTTAAAGAACGATACTGTCGGAAGTTTTGCTTACGGCGATGCGGGCAACGACACCGTTTCCAACACCGGCGCAAACTCAAAAATCTACGGCGGCGCAGGTGACGACTCCTTAAAAAATGAGGCTTCGGGAAGTTTTGTTTACGGCGACGCAGGTAACGATACCCTCTACAACGCGGGAGCTGAATCCAAACTTTACGGTGGCGCGGGCAACGATTCAATAACCAATGACGCTTTGAACAGTACCATTTATGGCGATGCCGGTGACGATTATATCCGTAATTCTCAGACTGCCAAAATTTACGGCGGCGCAGGCAACGACACTATTAACAACATCGGTCATACTTCCTCCACTCTTTACGGCGATGCCGGTAACGACTATCTCTCGGGTGCTTACAGCACAACAATCTACGGCGGTGCGGGAAATGATTCTATAATGGTCGGAGCGAAAGGTTACGCAAGTGGCGACGCCGGCAATGATTCCGTTTACGGCGACGACGGTGCGACTCTCCTCGGCGGTGCGGGTGATGATTCTTTGCAGGTCGGGGAGAATGCTTATGCGGACGGAGGCGCAGGCAATGACAACATAAGTATCGGCTCGGGAATTGTTTACGGCGGAAAGTCAGCGTAACAGGTTATTCAGGCTCCATTACGTATAATTTTGCAAACGGCGACGGAAATGATGTAGTTTACGCGGCTCGTATCCCAACTTGTTATGTTTCACTTGCTTCGGGAAGTTTCTATCAGACCATAAAAGCCGGCAATGACATTGTGCTCCGTACTTATAACAAAAGCGGTACTACCTCCGGCGGCTCGATTACGTTGAAAGACGTTTCTCTTCCCTTTACAACAATAAGCGGTTCTCAAGGCGGTCAACTTTGGTCTCCGATTACTGTAAGTTCGGCAAGCAATTCTTGGCGTCAAGGTAGTAATTATGCAGACTTGCTTACCGTCAGTGCCTCAAATGTTAATCTTAGAGCTCTTAAAGGCGACGACAATATCATCGTCAACGGAAATGGTGCAAGTATAAACGCGGGAGCCGGAAATGATTACATCGTCAACAACAGTAACAATTCGACACTTCTCGGAGATGCGGGCAACGATACTCTGAACGGTATTTTCTCAGGTTCAAAAATCGACGGCGGCGCAGGCAACGATTACCTTTTCGGCACTTACTCCAGTTCTTCTATT
>CAJOCT010000057.1 GCA_905236725.1 uncultured Selenomonadaceae bacterium
GAAGAAGAAGACGTTGAAGAAGAAGACGGCGAAGAAGAAGACGGCGAAGAATAAATAAAATCTTTGAAAAAAAATCCCTTCGGCAAAAGTCGTTGGGATTTTTTTGCAGGAAAATAATTTTTTAAGTCGAAACAGTTTTTGAAAAAATTTTTTGGAGGTGAAATTATGGCGAAAGAATTTGTTGAAGATGTTGTCAGCAGTGTAAAAGTTGAAATTTTTACAAACGCTCAGGGAAATATTTTACAGCCCGGCGAAACTGTAGCCGGATCAAAAAAAATTACTTTCGGAGGTTTTGCAAGTTCAATTACCGCGGACGAGGCGATTAACACAGAAAATTCTCCCGCACTTCATAACGGCGTTGCAGGTTTGATGTGGCTTTTCAGCGGTTACGACGAAGGAAATTTTAACGAAAATATTACTCGAACGGTTACGGAGGAAATTGATGATGTCTAGTTCGGTTTTGGCGGTAAATTTTGCATTTGGCGACGGAACTACAAAAAGTTATTCTGTCGGAGATTATGCAATGAATTCCGGTGCGGTTCAAAATTTTAAAGATCGCGTGAAAAAATATAATTCTGTCGATGAAACTTCGCATAAAAAATTTACGAATTTGAATGAAGTTTTGAAATCTGATAACGGAGCATCGATTACCGGAATTAAATCGGCGACAATTACAACGTCGAATATCACGCGAATTTATGACGCGGCGACTTATGGAGGATAAAAAATGCAGGTAAAACTTCAGATAAATATGTTGGATCCGAATAATAACGAACTGAAAAAAAATATCGGCTACGTTAATCCGATGTAAATTTGACCGATAACACTTTTGTCGGCGTTGATAAAATTGTGACGACAGCGATTGAAGGTGAATAATTTGGCGGACAAGATAAAAGAAACTTACGCATTGAAAATTAAATTCGGTTTTGCAGACGGCGATACGCGCAATGTTAGTTTGGATAATCCGAAAAGTGACTTGCAAGCGTCGGAAATTCATTCGCTTTCAAATTTTATTAAAGAAAATAATTTGTTGATTGGCGATAAATACGGCGCAGATTCGGCAGGAATTTTGACGGCGGACATCGTTGAAAGCACGAAAATTACTCTTGATATTTAAAAAAATTTTTTTTAAGCCTTCGGGCTTATTTTTTTTTGCGAAAAATTTCGCGGCGAAAGTTTAAATTTTGCCGATGACATTGAGGCAAAAAAAAAACGTAAAAAAAATTAGGCGACAGGATTAAATTCTTGTCGCCTTTTAATTAAAGCAGGTGATAATTTTATGAATACTGATTTTAAAATTAACGGGCAATCGTACAGATTTGCGACTACACAAAAAAATTACACTCCCAATTAAATCATTGCCGAATATTCTTTCCAATATTTCAAAATAAATTTTGTCACGTCCGCACCCGCCAAGATGAACACCGAAATATTATTTTTTTTCATTTCTTCGACAAGTTCGTTAAATTTTTTATCCAGAGCCTCCGTCATTTTACCCGTGGTGATTATCATTCCCGACGCGGCATTATATTTATTTATCGCGTCTTTGAGTTGATCGACTGCCTTAGTGTCCCAGTGTTCGCCTTCGTAAGATTTTACCTGCACGACCATAGTTTTTTCTTCCGTCAAATCGCCGATAATCGTTGAAGTGTAATTGACAATCAAATCCGCGCCGTGATCCGTTCCCCATCCGAAACCGTTTTCAATAACTTCAGTCACGCCGGGCACATTTCTGAAGACTTTCGCCAAAAAAGTTTCAAAAGTTTTTCCGGGATTATTCGCCTGAATTCTTTCCGTAAGTTTGTCCAGAGTATTTTTCACTTCTTCAGACAGATAAAAATTTTGCGGGAGTTGTTCAGAATTTTTATTTTTCAAATTGTCGAGAGATTTTTTAAATTCTTCTTCACAATAAATTTGCCAAAGTCCGCCGCGCAACTTCAAACGCGAACTGAATTTCGGGTGAACGCGAATATCATTTCTGTCAAATGTAAAAACTTCATCGACCTCGAAACAGTGTCGCCCGTCGTTCAAAGCGTAAGGCAAGGGATTTTGATAAAAATATTCACTGCAAATTTTCGCCGCCGTGACAAGTCCCCAACTCGGCACATTTATATGCATAATCCAATCGCCGATTTTAAAATTCAAAAGTCTGTGCGCATGACCCCAACAATTTTTCTCGTCCTCCGTCATATCTTGCCAAGACAAATTTTTGAGCCGATTCAAATCGCAGTTGTCGAAATAACTCCACAAAAAACGCGAAATTTTTTCATTCGTCAAAGACTCGTAAACAAAAGGAATTGCCTCATTTTCCGGCGTTCCGTAAGCATAAACCGCCATAATCTCGCCCCTAAAAAATTTTATCGCGCCATCAAAACAATTTTCGCCTCGTCGCCGATAAAATTATCAATCGAACAGCCGAAAGAAATTTCTGCATTCGGCGCAAGTCTCTGCAGAAAATTAACAATCTCGTCCGCGTCCTCGCAAGAAAAATTTCCCGCCGAAGTCGTCACGTTAAATAAAATTTTTTTCGACTCGCCAAAATTTTCCGTTGCGTGAATAACATTTTGCATTGCGTCAATCGGCGTTGAGTTTTCGGCAAAATCAATAAAATTCCCTGCAACTTCAAAAATTCTCGGAAAATCAATTTTCGGATAACCGGGCAAAGTAAAAATTTCGACAAAATTTTTCACGAATTTATAAGAAAATTCTTCAAAATTATCTTTGTGCGGAATTTTTATAATCAACGCGCCCGAATCTTTTAAAATATCAACGTCAAAATCTTTTTCGCCGACAATGAAAATTAAATCCGCTTTGCCGATTTCTTTCAAAAATTTTTCGGTATCGGATTTTAAAATTTTATGCTCTTTGAGAGTTTTCGCTTGAGAAATGTCTTCGGCGAAGGCAAAAAAATTTATCCCCGCCATATTTTTTTCGAGCAGGTAATTAACTGCAGAAATTCCCGCCGCATCAATGCCGACAACTTTTATTTTCAGAAACAATTTTGTATAAAGCATTTCAAACAATTTACTCAACCTCCTGCAAATTATTTTCTGCGCATAAAAATCGGAATATCTATTAAGCCTTTCGACTCGGGTTTTTTCGGCTGAACTTGCTCGAAAATTTTCTCAACAGGTCTTTCAACAGGTTTTTCTCCCGGCATTCCGACAGTCGGTTCGACAATTTTTTTCTGCTCGGGACGAGAAATTTTTTCTTCAAATTGCGTGGCGATAATCGTGACAATAATTTTGTCTCCAAGCGAATCATCTATTGACGCGCCGAAAATTATTTCTGCTTCGGGGTCTGCCGCCTCTTGAACCGTCGTTGCCGCCTCGTTGACTTCAAACATCGACAAAGCCTCCGTCGAGCCCATAACGTTGAGCAAAATTCCGCGTGCGCCCGTGACACCCGTCTCCAACAGCGGCGAATCCATCGCGGCGCGAACTGCATCGACTGCCGCATTTTCGCCTGTTGCTTCACCGACTCCCATTAACGCCGATCCTGCGTTGCTCATTATCGTTTTCACGTCCGCAAAGTCCAAGCTGATCAAGCCCGGCACCGCGATTAAATCCGAAATTCCCTGCACGCCTTGCCGCAAAATATCATCGGCGAGCTGAAACGCTTTTGTCATCGGTGTTTTCTTATCGACCACCTGCAAAAGCCTGTCGTTCGGAATGGTGATTATCGAGTCAACGTTAGATTTTAAATTTCCGATTCCGAAATCGGCATTTTTTTTACGCTTGGGTCCTTCAAAAGTGAAAGGTCTTGTCACGACTGCAACGGTCAACGCCTGAATTTCCCGCGCACAATCCGCAACAATCGGAGCCGCACCTGTACCCGTGCCGCCGCCCATTCCCGCCGTTATAAAAATCATATCCGCGCCTTGAAGAGCATTTAAAATTTTATCGCGGCTTTCAATCGCCGCCTTTTCGCCGATTTCCGGACGAGCTCCCGCGCCGAGTCCGCGAGTCAATTTTTCGCCGATCTGTATTCTGTTCCGCGCCTTCGACATCGAAAGAGCCTGCGCGTCAGTATTCACCGCGATAAATTCCACGCCTTCCAAGCCCGACTCAATCATTCGATTAACGGCATTACTGCCGCCGCCGCCGATTCCGACGACTTTTATTTTTGCAAAATTTGTCATTTCCACGTCATCAAACTCAAACATATTTTTCCCTCCAATAAATTTTTTCATCATAATAACATTTTCGACATACATTTTTTTGAGCATTTCAACTTGCGAAAAAATTTTTTCTGCAGTAAATTGTCAAAAAATTGCACTCGGCACGAATTATAATTTGTCAAAGGAGGAATGTAAAATGGCAGGAACAAAAAAAGCTCTGAATTTGATGATTTTAAAAATTTTGGAGCAGTATTCCGATGAAAAAAAGCCTTTGACGCAAAAAAGAATCGTCGAACTTTTGGACATGGAATATAATATGAAATGCGATCGGCGTTCAGTGAAATCAAATTTAATGTCTCTGAAAGAAATGGATTACGACATAAATTTGAAGAACGGAATTTTTATTCGCCGTGATTTTGAAGAGGCGGAACTTCGTATGCTCATCGACAGCGTACTTTTTTCAAAAAATATTTCGCGCAGTCAGGCAAAAAGGTTGATTGAAAAATTAAAAAATCTCGGCAGTAATCAATTTTCGGCGAAAGTTACGCACATTGCAAACTTGCCGGAACTTCAACACTCGGACAATCCGCGCGTTATGGTCAACTTGGACGTTCTCAACGACGCGATAAGCAGGCAAAAAAAAGTCAGTTTTATTTACAATCGTTACAACGCGAAATTAAAACTTCAGCCGCGACGCAATGAGCCTTATATCGTCAGCCCGTATCAAATGGCGGCGACGAACGGCAGATATTATTTAATTTGCAACACCGACGGCCATGAAAATATTTCGCATTACCGAATTGACAAAATGACCGACGTGCAAATGTTGAAGGCGGCAATTAAACCCAAGCGTGAAATCGCGGAATTTATCGGCGGCAGTTTCAATCTTCCTCAACATATGGCTGAACATATTTATATGTTCGGCGGTGAAAGTATTTGGATAAAATTTTGGACACCCGAATTTATGCTTGATACTCTTGTCGATTGGTTTGGAAAAGATTTTAAAATTTTGCGCAATGAAAATGAAAAATTTTTAATCAATGTAAAAGTCAATGAAACCGCTATAAAATTTTGGGCGATGCAGTACGGCGAATTTGTCGAAATTGTCGAGCCGATCAAACTTCGCGAAATAATTCGGACAACGGCAGAAAATATCATGAACAATCATTCTATAGCGATAGAATAAATTTCTTTCGCAACTTGCATATTCCAAAAAATCGTTTATAATCTGATTTATAATAAAGAGAGAGGAGCGATTTTTATGGAAGCTCAAATGATTGAAATGTACAAGATTGACCCCGATGCGATTTACTCGATTCGCCCGGTTGACGAGGAGTCGGAGCCTTTCAAAGTTCTCAGCGAGGTTATCAGGCAAGACAAGCAAAAATATCCGATTATCATTCGCCGCCTGACGGACGAAGATCGCGCAAACAGACCTGTTAAAGACGGCGCGGAGTTCGGAATTATCGACGGGCAACACCGCTTCAGAATTGCGCAAAAAAATGGTCAAACTGAAATTTTGGCTTCAATAAATGACGAAGAAATTCCGCCGATGTCAACCAGAAAAATGGAGGACGTAAAAATTGCCCTGCGAATGAATACCGGCATTCCCTTGACCGTCGTGCAGAAAGGAAAAATTATTTATGAAATGTCGAAGGGAAAGGACATTGCGGAAATCGGCGAAGAACTTTTCGGAATTGCGACGGCTATGGCTTATCGTTGCGTACAGGCTTATAAAGTTGAGAAGAATATCAAAACCTCCACAAAAGTGCGCAATAAAGTTGTCACCGAAAAAAAATTGACGGATTTGGGAGAAATTTGGAGTCAAATTCCGCGCTATGAATCCGAAATTGATTTCAACGACATAAACAAAAGTGTTGAACAGCTCGATATGATTGAAAAATTGGAACATCAACTCGGATCAGTCAAAAGAATTTTTCTTTCAAAAAATGATATAAAAGACGAATTTACTCGCCTTAAAAAAGACCGTCGCGCAAAAAGACGCGCTGAAAAAAATTCTGCAAACTGAAACAAATTGAGTGCAAACAAAAGGACTTCGCAAATTAATTTTTGTGAAGTCCTTTTGTTTGTTGATGACAAAAATTTATTCTATCGCTATAGAATGAAATTGAGGAGGCTGAAAATCGGTTATGCAAGCTAAAGAATTTTTTAGAAATCACGCCGAATTTCGAGTTCAAAAGGCGTTTGAAATTGCCGAAAAAGCGCACGCGGGGCAAGTCGATAAAGCCGGAACAGATTATATTTTTCACCCGATGACTGTTGCATCGCTTTGCAAAGAAGATATTTCCGCCATGATTGTTGCACTTTTGCATGACGTTGCGGAAGACACGGATTTTACTTTGGAGTATCTGAAAAAAAATGTTCCGCTGACTGACGAAGAACTTAAAGCCTTAACTCTTTTAACTCACGATAAAAATATTTCTTATCCCGAATACATACAGACGATAAAAAAAAATCCGCTCGCACGAAAAGTTAAACTCTGTGATCTTGAACACAATTTGGATTTTTCAAGACTTTGCAAAGATAATGAAAATCTTGACGAATTTATCGAAAATTTGCCGGAAAAAGATATGCAACGTATAAAAAAATATACCGAATCAAAAATAACGTTGTTGT
This sequence comes from uncultured Selenomonadaceae bacterium, assembly GCA_905236725.1. Taxonomy (GTDB): domain Bacteria; phylum Bacillota; class Negativicutes; order Selenomonadales; family Selenomonadaceae; genus Quinella. Next base: position 6,758 of record CAJOCT010000057.1, read on the forward strand.
CGAATTAAATTATTTTGAATCGGCGGTGCATTTGATATATAAAGCTATTCTATAGCTATAGAATCCATTTCTTTCATTTCGTCCAACATTTTATCCAGTTCGGTGTTGAGTTCTTTTACTTCCTCAAATATTTGCCGCATATCTCGCACAAAATCGCCGAAATTATTCTCGTTCATGTCGGATGTATCGGTCAAAGTTGCCAACTCGACTCCCAACGCCTTTGACAATCTTATTAAAAGCGGCAGAGAAATTGCTTTGTTAGCCGAACCGCTTTCAATATGCGACAGATAATTTTTGTTGATGTGCAACTTTTCCGCCAACTGTGCTTGAGTAATTTTTTTTAGCTTGCGAAAATAGGCAATGCGAAGCCCGATGCATTTTAATTCTTCACGGTAATCCGCGTCGCTGTTTTTTTCTGTCATCAAATCACCTTCCGGATAAAAAACGCCGATTCAAAATTTCTTCGTTAAATAAAAGTTTTCCGTCCTGCATAACGTTATTTAAGAAGGCAAGTTCTTTTAACTCACGGTAAAAAGTTTTTAAATCCGCGCCCGAAGGCCTCTGCGCATTTAAATTTTCCTGCGTCAAAAAATTTAAATTGTTCGTTTGATATTTGTTGAGCAAATAATTTTCGCGCAACTCCCTAAGCAATCTGTCGTAAGCGTTCGAAATAAAATTTGCCGAATCGACCGTCACCACATTTTCTTCAGCAATAAACGCGCTCAAAATGTCCTGCGCGTCCTGTTCTGTCGGATTGTCCATAAAAATGTGCGCGTCAATTCTGCCCTTTCGCTTCATTGCGTCATCGATGTCGTCGTAAAAATTTGTCGCCGCCATAAACAAAATCTTTGAATCTCGACTGCGCAAAGTTTTTTCGTCGGCAATGTAATTGAGCAAAGAACCGCGAACAACTTGATTTAAATTATTTTTTCCGGCAAGAGAGTCGAACTCGTCGAAAAAAAGCAAGATCCCTTTTTGCTCGGTCAATTTTGAAAAACGTTCAATCTCGGTGAAAATGTTTTCCAGTCGCCGAATTTGTTCGCTCGGAAAGCCCGACGCAAAATCTTTACTCAAAACTTTGAAAAAATAAAATCCGCGCTCGCCTGCGACGGCTTGAGCCAATTCACTTTTGCCGTTGCCGGGCGGTCCGTAAAGCAAAACGCCTTTGGGCGGCTCGACTTTCATTCGCTTGTATTCGTTCTTCCGCGCTTCGGTCGCCTCGATGTATTCCGCCTGCCGACAAATTTTTTCTTTCTGCGCCTCGTAGCCGATTATGTCGCGCAATTTTTTCGTATTTTTTTGCGGAGAGATGATATTTGCCTCCGTGAAGATTCCGCGCGAAATGAGTTCGTTCAAAAATTTTTTCTCGGAATCTTCAAAAGCCGCACGAATCATTCCGAAAGTTTCGGCGTTGTTGCCGATAATCAAGCCTTCGCGCGTTGCAGTTTCTTTCAAAGTTTTTACAAAATTGACGATGTCGCGCCCGGACATTTTATCTGACTTGTTTAACAAAAATTCTTCAAAAATTTTTCCCGTCAAATCAAATTTTACATCGCCTTCAGAAAGATTATCTTCAAAAATCGATTTGCGAATTTCTTTTGTCGGAAGGGGAATCAGTTCGGGTTTATTTAGGCGACTTTTTATCGCGTCGTCAATGGACTCGGGACGATTGGTCGCGGCTATGACGAAAATTTTTTGCAAACCGGTTTTTGCGCCGTCAATTTCCTGCAAAAACTGATTGACCATATCCATCGCGTATTCGTCTGTGTCGCCAAAAGCTCTGCTCGGAAAAACCGTATCCGCCTCATCTATGAAAATTATCGTAGGCTGATTAGCCCGCGCTTTGTCGAAAATTCGTTTGATTTTCGCGCTGGATTGCCCGAGGTATTCGCCCTTGAGTTCCGCCAAAGTCGGAGCCAAAAAATAACATTGCTTTTCACTCGCCAAACTTTTCGCAATTAAAGTTTTTCCGGTACCCGGCGGCCCCGTGAAAATCATTCCGCTGCGTGCTTTTTTGTCCTCGCCCGCCTGCAAAAAAGCATCAATCGCCGTCATAATTTTATCTTTCGTACCTTGCTCAAGGCGAACTTTTTCCCACGGAATTTTTTCTTCTATGCCGTGTTCGATACTTTCGTTGAAATCTTGAAAAGTCAATTCGCACGGATTTTTTTCAACAACTTTGCGCAAAATTCTCATGCACGCGAACAAAGTTTTTTCGCCGACACTCATTCCGTGCGCAATTTCGTCAAGAGCGGACATATTCAAATTATAATTTTCCGCAGTATTTCTCATCAGCCAGCGCAAATAGGCGTAACGAATTTCTTCAGCAGAAGGGAAGCCGATAAAAATTTCTTTTTGATTGAAGCTGTATTTTTTCAGCAATTCCATATCTTTCAGCGTGACGACGATTCTCAAGTTGCGGAAATTTTCCCAGCTTTTTAATTTTGAAATCCAAGTTGTGTCGGGGTCGCTTTCGTAAAGTTTGGACATCCACTCAAAATTTTCTATGAGAATGAAAAATTTTTTCTCGCCTTTTTTTATAACTTCCTCAATTTTTTCTACTACAGGTTTTCCGGCGTTCACCTCATTTCGCGCCGTATTTTCGCCTTGTTTGGCAGATTCGCTCTCGCGTTTTCTTGGCTTTAAAGCACCACTGCGATTGGAGGGAATTATCACGTCGTCAAAAGAAATGTTTTTAATTTCTCCGCACTCTTTTTGAAAACAAGTCGGATCACCCGTCGCGCTCGTGACTTGTAAAAAATAATCGTAATCGTAATAATTTTTGAGAGTGTCCGCCAAATTTTTTATGCCGTCGTGAAGGTCGTAGAAAAAATTATCGTTCACCCCGTCGCCCGTCAAAAAATGAAGTGCTTGACCTTGCGCAATTTGTTTGTCGATTTCCTTGATGACGCGGTGCCGTCCGAGATAAATCATTGCTCAACCCTCCGCATCTGCAGGAAATTTTCTCAACAATTCTCTTATCAGGCGTATTTCTTCCTCGTTGTCGATATTTTTTTCCAACGCCTGCAATTCGGCTTCGAGTTCGTTTATTCGCCGCGATTTTTCTTCAACGTCCGCGTTATGCCGTCGCTTTTTGCCTTCGAGTCGTTGAATTTCGACATTTAATTCGTCGATTTTAGACTGCAATTTTTTTTCGTCCGTGTCCTCGCGGAGTTTTTCGACTTCACGTTCTAACCTGTTGCGTTCGTTGCGAAGTTTATCCAAATCCGCCGCCGCCCGCTCCAATCTTTGACGATCCGATTTTAAATTTTCCAAACTTTGCCGATAGTCTCTGGTGTCCTTCGTTAAAAGCACGACACGATCTTCGATGTCTTTGAGCGTCGATAAAATTTCTTGTTTGACTTTTTCGGCAACGTCAAAGCCTTCCAAAAATGCCGCGTCGCGATAAATTTTTTTGCCGTCGGAATATTGCGGGGAGCGGGAATTTGACATTATCGCCAAGACAATTTCGCGACTCAAGGGATAAATTTTTGCCAAATTTTTAATTATTTGTTCGGCTTCTCTGCGCGAAGTTTTGTTTTTGTCGAAAACGTCGCCCAAAACTTCGGCGGGGCGATTCAAATACCAAAAAATTTCCTGCATTGCGTCCGCGTCTAACTGACTTATGTCAAAATCCGCGTCCTTCATCTGCGCCAAAAAATTTTCTTTGTTCGGTTCAACGGCCACTGACTTCAACCTTCTTTCCAGGTTTATCGGGCGTACTGACGACTGCGGGACGCAAAACGCTTCGACCTCCGGTAAGTTTAACGTCGGTCACGGGGATACCGATATCTTGCAAACGTGCGGCGATGGTCTTCCAGGAGTTGGCGCAATTTCCTCCTCTGCCTTCTTGGTGGTTCACGTCAATTTTAACCTTTCCGTCGTCGTCAATATCGACTTTTTCAAAATCAATCGTCTCGTCGCCGACCTTGCAGGTAATTTTGAAACCGTCGTACGGGTTGTCGTTGATGATTTCCAAATTTGTATCATAGCGCAACTCTGTCATAACGTCTTGAATTGCACCGGCAAGCTCCGTTTTTTTCAACATAGATTCTTGCAAAATCAAGCCGTCCTGCCGCGCTTTTTCCGCAATGTCGATTCCCGCTTTCATTGCGTCCAGACTTTCAAGAAATTTTTCTTCGCGAATAAATTTTGCCGCCAAATCGTGTTGCTTAAAAAATTCGTCGGAAAAATCTTTGCCGCCGTATTTTTTCAGATACGCAAAAAGTTTCATACGCCGCCCGTTTTCGCCCTCGTTGTAATATTCAATCGGCTCGATGAAACTTTCACCCGCCGCCTGCTCCATCTGCGCGAACATTTCTTCTGCATCGGCTTTTTGTTTTTTCCAAAGTGCTAAACGCTCCGCCACTTGTTTTTGAAAATTTATTATCGCGGTGTAATTTTCTTGAAAATTTTTCAAAACTTTATCGTCACTCGAATTTTTTAACTCGGAAGTTTTCGCCTTGAGTTTAGAAAATTCATCAGCAAAAAATTTTTCGGCAGATTTTGCGTCGGTTGAGTTGAGCGCGTTTTCAAGCTCGCGCCGATAGCCGTCCGCCTCGACACGCTTTTTGGCCGTGTTGTTCATGTTTTCCATCTGCGAAATTAAATTTTTCAGTCGGTCAGACTTAGATTGCATCGCCGTCAAATTCTGTTGCTCCTGCATTTGCAAAGATTTCATTCGCCGTTCAAGACTCGCCCGCTCGTCGCGCAAATTTTGATAGCGATAAACCAAATCTTCAGCCCGCGCATATTCTTCATCGCAATACCAATCTTTATTTCGGATCGCGGCGCGAATGGATGCCGCCTCTCTGTCCGCCGCCTCAAGTTCTCTGTCCAAATTTTTCAACTTGCCGACGATATTTTTTCCTTTGTCCGTGACGGATTCCGCGCGAAGATTTTTTTTCAGCGTTTTGAGTTCTTCAGACAATTTTTTTCCTTCTGCGCCGAACATTTCAACCGCCGCGCCGTCAAGTTCGATTTCTTGAACAGGGGAATTTTTTATAGCCTGCTCAAGATTCAAACTTTGCAAATATTTTTCGTAAGCGCGTTGAATTTCACGGCTGAAGATGCCGTCAGTCATTTTGCGCACGCTCTCGCCCTGCTTGAGGACCGCCGCCACTTCTGTACTTTTTCTTCCGCTCATTTTTACACCTCTTCAAAAATTTTTTTCATAAACTTTTTGTCGAAATTTTTCGGCGGGACTCCTATCATAAAAAGTTCGCCGTCCTCCCGACAAACAAATTCGATATTTCGGCTTTTCGTCCGCTCTATCGCCTCTTTGAACGGCAAATATTTTTGCGTCAAAAAAAATATGCGCTGATTGTCACTGCCGCGATAAAGGCTGTTTGTGTTGAGTTCCTCTCGATATTCGCCGTCTATTAAAATGTCCGTGTTCGCCAGCAAAAAATCTATCGATTCGTCCTGTCGCGCCTGCAACTCTTCCAACTTGTAGCCGGTGAAAATCATCACGTCCAAATTTGATTCTTCGCGCAGAATTTTTATCAGCTCGGCAAGTTTTTCAGCCTGCAAAAAAGGTTCTCCCCCGCTTACCGTGATTCCTTTAAGACCGCCGACGCTTTTTATCTCCCGCCAAATTTTTTTTATCGAAATCCATTCGCCGCCGCTGTCTGTCGGTTGCCCTTGCGGATTTATGCAAAAGGGACAGCGTTTTTTGCAACCCTGCAGCCAAAGTGCGTAACGCCGTCCCGGTCCCAAAACTTTTGTACTTTTTTCGCGGTGATTTAC
>CAJOCT010000058.1 GCA_905236725.1 uncultured Selenomonadaceae bacterium
ATTGACGCGATAAATCGGATTTAATTTTTGTAGCCTGTTTGTAGTCTACCCGCACGAACGCAGACGAATTTATACTAATTTTTTCTAAAGAAAAGCTGATAAACGTTGATATTATTGACTTTGAAGGAATGGCGAATTTATTAGCGCAATAAAAAAACCTTCCGAAATTCTCGGAGGGTTTTTTATTTTTCAGTCGTCTTCTGAATCAAAACTAAAATTTTTTTTCTGAACGCCTTTACCCGCACCGTCAACGGCAACTTCAACGTCGGCTTCGCGAAAAGTTTTCATTTCGTTCAGTGCGGTTAAAGCCGCTTCGACAATCTCAACGCCCATGCAAGCAACTTCGCCGTCAAGACCGATTCTGACTTGCGGGTCGTTGAAGTCGTATTGCATAAGTTTTGTACCGTAAAGCAGGAACGGGCGGACTTCGGGACAAATTTTTTCAAGGTAACGCGCGATAATTTCAACCGGTCCGCAGTCGATAACAATCAAAGTCGAATTGTGAGCCGCCGCAACCATCGCGCCGATTATCGCCGAAGTGAGACAGCGGAATTTTTTCGGGACGTGATTCAAAAATTCTTCGGGCGGGACTTTTAATTCCATTTGCGAAGATTTCAGTAAGGCCTTGAAAAATTTTTCGTCCATTCTGTCAAAATTCCAGTCGGAAAGCTCGGTTATCGCGATAATCGGGATGGAAAAAGAAATCTCTTCCGCCAAATTTCTGCCGAAGTTAAAAGCAACGGTCGGATCTGCCTTGTCGTCAACAATTCCCGCAAAAAGTTTCATTGCAAAAGTTCGCGCCGTCATGCTGAAATCCATGACAACCTGCCGTCGCCGTCCTATCCTGTGCGGTTTGTAAGATTCTTTGCCGGGACTCGGTGCGTTGTCTGAATTTGTGAAAGCAAGGGCGGCGTGTCGAAGGCTGTTTGCAGGCAGTTTTTCGTTAGTGATTCCCGCAACTTGAACGGCAATATCTTCGAGAAGACCCAAACTGTTTTTCGGCTTGGTCAAATTGTTCAGATAATCCTTGCAAGCGTCCATCGCCTTAAAGTGGAGTTTCGGCATCGTCTGCAGGTAAAAGTTGAAAGTTTTGTCCGTCGCGGCAACCAAATCATCTTTTTTCTCGTCCATCATCCTTACCATCATCGGATAAGAGCGCGGAATATTTGACTGTTCGACGCTGAAAGGCGGCGTGTAACTCTCAAGCCTTTGATCGTCCGCAAGCTGAAAATCTATATCGACTTCGTTAATTTGCACCGCATCGCTAAAATTTTCTTCAAGATAATTTTCAACGTCCTCAAAATTTTCAAAGTCCGGCAAATCACTTAAGCCCATTTGCTCCAACATTTCAGTCAAAATTTCGGCTTCGTCCGGCTCTTCTTCTTTAAATTCGCCGATGTCGCCGTGAAAATCATCTTCGGGACCGCAAACATAAATATAAACAAGTCTGTCCAAAATTCTTGCCGCGATTGAAGAGCCGATCGCCTCGCTGAGAGCAAGGTCAAGACAAAACAGCGGCGTAATATCTAAATGCTCCAAAGCAACCTCATGACCCGGCTCGCGACTGACGTGGGAAGCGATCATATAATTATACGCTTCGGGGTCAATTGCGTCGGCAAGCACGGCGGCGGCGGCGGTATTAAACCCGTCCAAAATTACAACGCAATTATGTTCAGCGGCGGCAAGCATAACCCCCGCCATTGCGCCAAACTCGAAACCTCCGACTTTTGACAAAACGTCAATCGCATCTTCGGGGTCGGGGCGATTTACATTAAGAGCTTGTCGCGCAACGTCGATTTTATGTTGCAGTCTGTCTTCAGAAATATTTGAGCCGCGTCCTGCAATGTCTTTTGGATCTGATTTTGTAATTGCCGAAATAATTGTTGACGCAACAGTCGTATTTGCGATTCCCATTTCGCCGAGCAAAAAGCAGTTGAAACCCGCCTCAATCGCTTTTTCAGCAAGTTCCCTGCCGATTTTAATTGACTTTCGCGCTTGAGCCTTTGTCATTGCGGGACCTTCTGCAATATTTTTTGTGCCGCGAGCAATTTTTTTGTTGACAAGTCCCGGAACTTTCGACAAGTCTGCTTTGACTCCGACATCGACAATAACAAGTTCGGAATTTGCGAATTGAGCAAAAGCATTCGCCGCGCCGCCTTGATGAATAAGATAATTTTTCACCATGCTTGCGGTCGTCGATTGCGGGTAGGCACTTACTTTCATTTCCGCCACGCCATGATCCGCGCAAAAAATAAACGTGCACTTTTTGGCTTTTCCAATACTGCGATAAAGTGTCGCAGGTTCAGTAAATGTCATTTATCGCCCCTCCGAACCAAATTTTTTACGACCTTTGCGCCGGCGTTTCGTACTTTTCTCAAGGGAGCAACTTGAGTTTTTATTTTCGGCTTGATTTCTTTTTCTTGCCCGAAATCTCCGCGTTTTAAAAAAGTTGATTTCATTTTGTCCGGCTGAAAAAATTTTCTCAACGCCTTAGACAATTCTTCCGGCTCGGAATTTTCCGTGCAAGTAAAAATATCCGCCGCGACGTATTTTAAATTTTGGTAAACGTGCAGGGCGATATGGCCGTTCAATGACGCGCCGATTATTGCAAGATGTTCTGCGGAAATTTTTTCGGAAGTCAAATTCGGCTCCGCGCCGATAACTTCCGTCAAAACATTTTTTATCGTTTCTATGTCGTTCATTTTTTTTGCATTGCAGTTGTATAAATCCAAGGTCAACTGCCTCGCCGATATATTCATGGCAACAACTCCTTTTTTTAGATCGGTAGATCGACAGATTTTATTCGGGCATTAAGACAATATTCACGGGCAAATTTGACGCGCCCGGCGGAGAATATTCAAAGCTGACATTTCCGCTGAAACTTCCAAGCTCGCTGATTTCGGTTTGGCTGGTGAGGTAAGAAATTCCCTCTTCGCGTGCTTTTTGAACATGCGGCGGCTCTTTGGGTGTTTTGTCTCCGAAATAAATTCTGTCGTTTGGCGTGGCAATCGTGCCGGAAATTTCGCCGTTGCTGTAACGAACTGCGCCCGCGTATTTTCCGCCGAGAGGACTCAAATAAAAACGCGTTTTAGACTTGGTGTAAAAATTCAGCGTGTAATTTATCCCGTAATTTCCATAGTTGATAACTTCCGAACCGTCCGTCGCGTCGATACCTTTTTTGAAAAAATCGGTCGCGTTGTCGCAAATCAAAATGTAGCCGATTCCGTCAACACTCGGGTCGTAAGATTTTTTCAGCTTAATCGTGCGATTCATATTTTTAAAAGTTCCGCGCAGTTTTTGGGCATCTTTCGGCAAAATTTCCGCGATATTCAAAAACGCAAGAGGATCGGCAAATTGCGGATACATAAGCACAAAAATTTTCACGGGGCGAAGAGAATGGAAATCATACACGCCGTAAACCAAATTTCCCGGGTCTATGATGACGTTATGCATTTCTTCTTGAAAAAGTTTTCTTTCACGGCCTTTGAGTTTCAGCGTGTCGTGAAAATCATTTTTCATATACATCAGTTGCGTTGCCTTGCCGACGGATAAAAAATTATCACTCGGCGCAGAAAAACCGCCGCGCGTGATTTCAATTCGATTTTCTTCAAAAGAAGTGTTTTCGACGATTACCGCAAGTTTTTTCTTAACGCCCGTGTCGTTGAGGTGATAAAACAAAATTCGCGCGTCGCCGCTTACTGTGTCCGTGTACAAAATTCCGTTGCGGTGAACGTATTCGGGGCTGTCAGAAAAAATTAAAGTGCCTCCCGTGTCTTTAACGTCAACGGGAAGGCGGCTCATTACGTTTGAGGTAAAAGGTTCTTGAAAAGGCGTGGCAAGTGCGGGGAAGGTTGCGGAAATCGTGGCGAATAAACTCATCACTGCCGCGATAATTTTTCCTGCAAAGTTCAATTTTATTTCCTACTCTCTGTAAAATTTTTAATTTCTAAATTTGGCGAAAATTTTTGCTTTGAGAAGTCTCCATTTAAATTCAGTTATTCCGAAATGCGGCTTGCGGATGTGAACGCGCTTAAGCAGGTACAGATCGCTTTCAAGAGTGTTTAAGCCGACATCGCCCGTCACCGCCGACAAATATTTTTCTTGCTTGAGCATTTCTATAATTTCGGGGGAATATGCGCCGTTCGGGTAAGAAAAACTGTAAATCGTTTCCAGCCCGCTCCATTCCAGAAAAATTTTCGAGTCGCGAATTTCATGCAAGCGCAATTCATCGTCCAGCAATTTCAATGAAAGATGATCTGCCGTATGAGAGCCGATTTCTATTCCGCGCTTTTGCATATCTTTAATCTGTTCAAGCGTCAAATAGCCGGGCTTGCCGATTTCGTTCGTGATGACGTAAACGACTGCCTTCATTTTGTGCGCCTCGAGAATCGGCAACATTTTTGTATAATTGTCTTCGTAGCCGTCGTCGAAAGTCAAAATTATCGGTTTTTCGGGCAAAGATCCCTTGCCGTGCAAAACGCGCATAAAATCCTGCAAAGTTATGGTAGTATACCCTTTTTCCTGCAGATAATCAAGCTGGGCGGCAAATTCCGCGGGCGTGACGTTGTAAACTTCGGAAATCGGCTCGGGGTTTTCGGTAATCGTGTGATATTCCAAAATCGGAAATCCTTCCGGCTCGGGCAGAATGAAAATTATCGCGGAAAAAATTATTGCAAGAAAAAAAAATATGCGCACCGCACGCAAAAAAATCACCTCCGAAAATTTTCGGCTATTATATCACAAAAAAATTAAATTTTGATAAAATCTGAAGTCAATTCCAAAATTTTGAAACCCGCGCGCTCAAGTTCAACGGCAAAATCCGCCGCCGTGCCGTCGTAATCCACATCAAGTTCCAAGCTGTCGCCCATGTGACGAACAAAGGCATCGTTCACGCCTTCGATATTTTTTGCGCACTCGGTGACCGCGCTCAAAGTTCCGCCGATTTTTTTAAAAGTCGGCTCGGTTATCAGCAAAATAATATGTTGTTCAATTTCTGCGGCAGAGTTCAAAGCGGCTTGAGAAATTTCGTAACCCGCACGCCTCGCCGCCATTTTTATTGCCTCGCCTTGAGCGTTCGCCGTGAACATTCCCGCAATTCCCGCCGTATTTCCCGCATAAATAATTTTGCCGCTGTTCACGCTGATGAGTCGGCTTGACAAATTCGCGCCGTATTTTCCCGAAATTTTCACCTCGCACAAAACAAGATAATCGACATGAAAATCATTCGCCAAAGTTTTGCGAAGAGTGGGATCATTTTCCGCCGCAACCATTCTGTTTTTCACGGTGCGGTTAATTTGATTTAAATCGACCGTTCGCGTAAAACCCTGTTGCTGAAGTGCTGATAAAATTTCGTTTTCGACTTCCGAATATTCTTTTCCCGCCGAATCGTAAGCCAAAACGGCAATGCGCGGACTGTCTGCATTTATGTCAATCAAAGATTTTTTTTGAAGTCTGCTCATCAGCCGAGTTTGAACGGCGGAAGAATTTACTTCGGCTCTTATCGTCACAAAAAAAATTCCGTTCTCCACGCCCTTTGAAATAATTTCGTAACCTGAAATAAATCCGTCGCTGTTCGCGTTAATTTCGTCGGAAATGACTTGATGATTTTTCACAAGAGTTTTGCTGTCGATAAATGCGCCGAGTTCCTGTTCAACCGCCGATCTCATTGCGTCATGAATCGCCCTGCTTTCCGTCGGACCGCGTCCCGTGACCTGCACGGATTTTGCGAAACAAGTTGAGAAAAGCATCAGCGCGAAAATAAAAATCGTCAAAAATTTTTTCATGATAATCAACCTTTCTCAAAAAAAAATCGACGAATTTCGATCCGTCGACAAAAATTTATTTTTTTACATACGCTTACTTTTTTAGTGGACAGTGGATAGTGAACAGGTTACAGATAATTTGCGACAAATCCCCTAACCCCTAATTCCTATTTCCTTTATCCTGCAATTAGCCGAGAGCACCAACTTTGTTGACGGACGCATCAAGCATTGTATCCTGCGTGAGAACTGCCTTCGCGTTGGCTTCGTACATTCTGTGATTGTGAATGAGTTCGACCATTTCGCGGACGATTTCGACGTTGGATTTTTCCAGCGCCCCCTGAATAATTTCGCCCGTCGCCTGTTGAGGTTGAGCAACATTGCCGTTGTTGTCCGTCACCGCGTAGAAAAGATTGTCGCCTTGCTTTTGAATTTGAAAACGATTGGCGAATTGCACAAGCTGAATCTGCGCGATTTGCTGATTTTGTCCGTTTCGATTGGTGACGGAAATTGTGCCGTCGCCGGTTATGACAATTCGGTCCTGCGAAGCGTTTGCGGGAATCGTTATCGCGTTGCCGTTCGTGTCGAGAAGGTTATAGCCGCGAATGTCCTGCAGAACGCCGTTTTGATTTTTGAAAAATGCGCCGTTGCGAGTGTATCGAACGCCGGCGGGAGTTTGCACGGTGAAAAAGCCTTGCCCCGCAATCGCCAAGTCAAAAGTATTTCCCGTACTTTCCAACGCGCCCTGCTCATAGTCAACCGCAATTTCGTCGATGTAGTCGCCGAGCCCGAGATAACCGATCGAAGGGCGATAGAAAGGATCCGCGTCGAAACCTTTAAACTGCGTGACGTCTTCGCTGCTTGTGCCGAGACCTGCCAGCGAATTAAAAGCGGAAACATTCAAGCCGACCGTTCCGCCGTCTTCGTGGTCGTAAACTCTGCGTATCAGCATTTTTTCAAATTCGCGGTGAATAGCCTTGTCGTGTTTGTATCCGGTAGTGGCGGCGTTGGCGATGTTGTTTGAGATAACGTCCGTACGCTTTTGTTCGGTAATCATTCCCGTTGCCGCCGTGAAAAGTCCTCTCCACATTTTTTTTAGCCTCCGAAAAATTTTTTTATATTTTGCCACAAAACTTATCGACTTTTCAAGAAAAATTTTTCAGCAATCGGATTTTAAATTTTTTGAATGATACTTTTCTTTTGACCGCACGTCCTGTGCGCCGGGTTCAATAATTTAAATTTTTTGAACACGAGTTCAAGAAAAATTTTTCAGCCGATTAAATCTTCAAAAATTTTTTCATTTCGTGAAGTCTTGCAAAGTTCGGCAGAAATTATCGCCTTAATTTTTTTTACAGCCTCGTCAACCGTGTCATTGACGACGACGTATTGATATTTTTTGCCGATTTCAATTTCTGCTTTCGCGGCATTAAGACGACGCTCCAAAGTTTCGGGCGTTTCAGTTCCGCGATTTTTTATTCTGTTTTTTAGTTCCTCAAGTGACGGCGGCAGGAGAAAAATATAAATGCCGTCGGGAACTTTTTTCATGACGTTCAACGCGCCTTGAGTGTCGATTTCCAGTAAAACATTTTCGCCGCGACTCAAACGCTCTTCTATTTTGTGCAAAGGCGTTCCGTAAAAATTCCCGTAAACTTCCGCGTACTCCAAAAATTTATCTTCGGCAATCCAAGTTTTAAATTCTTCCTTCGTAATGAAAAAATATTCCACGCCGTCAACTTCGCCGGGTCTGGGTTGCCTTGTCGTTGCAGAAATCGAATAAAAAATTTCCGGCATATCGCTCAAAATTTTTTTGCAAACCGTACCTTTGCCCGTGCCGCTCGCTCCCGAAACAAGTATCAATAAACCTCTTTCCATATCGCTCACCATTTCAAAAAATTTTTTTCTGTCTGATTATAATTCAATGAAAAAAAGACTTCAATCACTCAACCGGCAAAATCAACGCACGTAAGTAAAAACAATTTCGCCGTCTTTGTTGGCAATTTTTATCGGGGCGAAAGTCAATTTTTTGTTTTTTATGCTCAAAGCATCGGTCTCTATTTTGTGATTGCCAAAATTTATCGCCACGTCATAAAAATCCAGCTCGTTCTGCGCACTCCTGACCCTTCCCGACAAACTTTTAAACATCAAAAGGCTGTAACGGCCTTTGCCGGAAGAAAAAGTGCCGAAAGCAGTTGTATTCTTTGAGCTGCCTTTAGATTGAATAGTGAAATCCAAATCAACGTCGCAATGCAAATGCGCGTTGGGCAGGGCGTAAGAGGTTTTTAATTTTTCGCCGTGTCCGTAAATATTATAATAGCGCGTGTCCATATTATAGTCGCCGTGTGCCGCCAATTTCCCGCCGTAAACATCGGCAGTTACGTCTTTAAAATTCAACATCGAGTCTTCATAATAAATTTTTCCGTCAACATTCGTGAAGTCAATTCCGGGAATGTGAAGTTCGTCCAGATGAACTCTTCCTTCGCCGATAATTTTTGCAACAGAGCCGGTAAAATTTGCCGTAAGAGTCATTTTATCGTGAATGTTCATTCCGAAGCCCATTGACGAAGGATCAACCTCGCGAAACATAACCGTCACGTCGCATTGAGGAAGGTCGGCGGATTTAAAATCAATTTTGCCGTTCACCTCCACGCCGCGCCCTATCATCGTGCCGCCGAAAACTCCCGTGCGCACCTTCAAAGTCATTGCGTCATCAGTGTTTATTTTCGTCTCAAAATTCACCCTGTCCAGTAAATAATGGCGGTCGCGATAAAAAACTTCAAAACGGCAATTTTCCAAACTCAAATTTAAATTTATTTTTCGTCCTTCGAGATTAAAATTTTTCCAGCCTTGCTCAATTTTCGAGGCTTGAAACTGTCGCCTTTGTTCGCCGATTTTTTTCAGTTCTTCTTCAGTTTTGTTTGTATAACTGATTTTTTTTTCCCAAGAGTCGGGATTTTTTTTAATATCTTGCTGAACATTTTTAAAATCCTTAGACTGGCGAATAAAATCGACGTTCATATTTTCATCGAAGTTCACCGAAATATTTGCGTTTTTCAGAGAAAGTTTTTCAATCGTCGTTGACCGAAAATTTTTTGTAATCACGTCAAAAATTTTTACTTTGAAACTGCCTTCGGGAACTTCGAGAATCGTCCCGCCTTTTTCGTCCTGCCAAAGTAAATTTGTGAAAGTAACTTCGCCGAAAGGATTGGCTTGAATTTCTTCAGCCGTAATTTTTCCGAGCAACATATTTTGCTCCTCCATCGCCAAGTTAAAAATCGCGGCGGCACCGTGACTGATTATATTGAGCACGATAAAAAAAATCAAAATCGCCGCGGGAATTGCGATAAAAAAATATTTTTTGCGTTTTTCCATTTAATCACCGCTTTCAAAAAAATTTTTTCCGATATTCTATCAGAACGGCAAAAAAAAATCCCCCCGAAGGAGAAAAATTTTTTTTAAGAGAAGATTTTTTGATAAATTTCTAAATCATAATCTTTGAAGACGTTAAAAATTACAATTAAATTATTTTTCGACAAAAATTTTTTCACGGTCTCAACCGCAATTTCTGCCGCCAATTTGTTCGGAAAATGAAATTCGCCCGTCGAAATGCAACAAAATGCTATATTGCGCAAATTTTTTTCCGCCGCAATTTTCAAACAAGATTCATAACAGGACGCAAGCAAATTTTTTTCCGACTGATTCGGCTCGCGATTCGGCGGAATTATCGGGCCGACCGTGTGAATAACAAATTTGCTCGGCAGGTTGAAGGCGGGAGTAATTTTCGCCTGACCTGTTTTTTCTTCGTGACCCTGCGCGTCCATAATTTTTTTGCAAGCGTCGCGAAGTTGAAGACCCGCCGCAGAATGAATTGCGTTATCTATGCATTTATGCAACGGAATGAAACAGCCAAGCAATGCGGAGTTTGCGGCGTTTACAATCGCGTCAACTTCCAGCCGCGTAATATCTCCCTGCCAAAGTTTAATATTTTTTTCAACGTCGGGGATTTCTGAAAGTTTCACCGTCCCGCGCTCTTGAACTTCTTCAGATAAAATTTCGTCCTGCAACTTCAAAAAATTTTCGTCGAGCGGCATCGGCGGGCGGATATTCATCAACGCACGCAAAAGTTTTCTCTGCGAAATTAAATCGTTCGGAAATTCGCCGATTTGCACGTCGGGCATCTCGGACAGCAAATATTTGTTCAGCATTTTTATTTTCGTCAAGTTCATAATTTTTCCAAGACCTCTTTAATATCCGCGTCGATTAAATAACTTTGCGGCAAAATTTCTTTCGGCGCGAAACTTTCGCCAAAATTTATGCAAATATATTTCGATTTCGGATTTTGCGCCGTCATCTGCCAGAAGGGAAATTTTATAATACCCGGCGTATTTCCGCCGACTCCCAATTCCAAAAAAATAATTTCGTCATTCAAATGACTGCTCAAAAATTTTTTGTAACGATAAGCCGCTGCCTTCCAACCGCTGTCCTCAACAAATTTATCATCAATGCGCAAATTCGTCGTCATAATTTCGCCGCATTTCGGACATCTCGGAAAATATTTTTCCGGCACAGACATATTTTTTTCATGCGCAAACATTTCACGAACAATTTTTTCATTGTCGTAAGTTTTTTGATGGCAAGGCGTTGAACATTGAAAAAGCCCGTAATCTCCCTGCGTGTAAAATAATTTTGACTTGTCGAAACCGTTATTTTGAAAAAGATGATCAACATCCGTCGTCAAAACAAAATAATTTTTATCGCGGACAATTTGCAAAAGTTTTTGATGAACCGTGCTTTTCGGTTGATCGTAACGGTTGAAAAGAATATTTCTCGCCCAAAACGCCCAAAATTCGCCCATCGTCTCGTAAGGATAAAAACCGCCGCTGTACATGTCGTGAAAATTATATTTTTCCTCGAAGTCCGCGAAATATTTTTTGAAACGTTCGCCGCCGTGATTTAATCCCGCCGCAGTCGAAAGTCCCGCACCCGCGCCGATTAAAATATTTTTCGCGTCGTCAAGAATTTTTTTCACTTCAGAAATTTTTTCGTCCAAATTCATATTTTCAACCTTCCAAAATTATGTAAGCAAAAAATTTTCCGTCCGCTAATTTCTGCCTTTCGAGAGGTCGCCGCCGGGTGAAGGCGCATCATCATAACTCGGCGCAGGTTCGGGAGTGTAAGTCGGTTCCGGCGTGTAAGTTTGTTGAGGAGGCGGTTCGTTATAAGTCGGCTCGGGTTCGTAATAAGTTTGCGGAGGCGGCTCGTTGTAAGTCGGCTCGGGCGTGTAAGTTTGTTGAGGAGGCGGCGTATAAGTTTCGCTGTAAGTAGGCTCATTGTAAGTTTGTTGCGGTTGAGGCTCATCGCGTCGAGGGCCTTGAGCTTCATTATCGCTTTGATTCGGCGTATAGTTGTTGGAAGGTTTTTCCTGCTTAGCCGATTGCCTGTAACTTGCAACAACTTCGTCGAAGTCGTGCGCGGGGACGTTGACCAGGGCTTTACTCATGAAAGATTGCCAAGTCGCGGCGGGAGTTTGTCCGCCCATAATCCCGTCCATGCTGGTGCTGTCGTCGTTGCCGATCCAAACGCCCGCAACCAAATCGGGAGTGTAACCTACAAACCAAGCGTCTTTGTAATCCGAAGTCGTGCCGGTCTTACCTGCCGCAGGTCTGCCGATTGCCGCACGTTTACCCGTCCCGCGAGAGATAACATCTTCAAGCATACTTGTCAAAGCGGCGGCACTTTCTTGACTGATAACCGCTTTACCTTCAGGCGCGGCCTCTTCCAAAACTCTGCCGTTCCTGTCCAAAACTTTCGTGACGGCGATTGCGGGAATATGAACGCCGCTGTTCGCAAATGTGCAATATGCGCTGACAATTTCG
>CAJOCT010000059.1 GCA_905236725.1 uncultured Selenomonadaceae bacterium
TAAAATTTTGCTCAAAACGACCGATGTTTCCGAAGTTTTCGGCGGATTGAAAGCGGTTGCGGATTTTAATTTTTATATCGAAAAAGGCGAACTCGTCGGGCTTATCGGACCGAACGGCGCGGGTAAGACGACAATTTTTAACTTAATGACGGGCGTTTACGTTCCCACGACGGGAGAAATTTTATTTAACGGCAGCTCAATCGTCGGAATGAAACCGTATGAAATTACCAAAAGAGGAATTGCGCGGACGTTCCAAAATATTCGCCTGTTCAGTGAACTCAGCGTTTTGGACAACGTGAAAATTGCTTATCATTGCCACGTTAAATACGGTTTACTTGAATCTGTTTTGAGGCTCGGCAGATATTTCGGCGAGGAAAAAGAAATTGAGAAAGACAGTTTAAACTTGCTGAAAATTTTCAAACTCGACGAGCATGCGAATGAAGTTGCAAAAAATTTACCTTACGGAGCGCAAAGACGTTTGGAAATTGCCAGAGCGTTGGCGGCGAAACCGAAATTACTTTTGCTTGATGAACCGGCGGCGGGAATGAATCCGCAGGAAACTCATGAACTTATGGAAATGATTCGCTGGATAAGAAAACAATTCGGCTTGACCGTTCTTTTGATTGAACACGATATGAGTTTGGTCATGGGAATTTGCGAAAGAATTTACGTCCTTGAATACGGAATGATAATTGCCGAAGGTACGCCGAAAGAAATTCAAAACAATCCCGAAGTCATTCGCGCATATCTCGGCGACGAGGCAGTAAATTAAAATGGGAGGGGTTTTAAATGGAAAATCTTGCGGTCAATGTCAAAAATTTTCATCACAAAAAATTTTCGGATGATATTGAACTGAAAGAAAACGAAAATTATTATCCCAATGAACTCACGCGAAAAACCATTGAAGAGGCGGAGCGCGGAATAAATATGTACGGACCTTATTGGACGATGCTTAAAATTCAGCGCACGAACCGCCTCAAAAAAGAATTTCAGAAAATGATTGGTCGAGGTCATTCGGTTGAAAAATTTACAAAAGTTTTGGAATATCTCGTCAACGAAAAACCTCTGCCGCCCGAGTACAAAGATCATAGATTGCGCGGGAATTACGGCGATTATCGTGAATGTCATATTGAACCGAATTGGCTTTTGGTTTATAAAACCGACGAAGAAATTTTAACGTTAATTCTTTTTCGCACGGGAACTCACAGCGATTTATTTAAATATTGGAAACGCCGTTCGGCACTCGGGATTTTTTACCGAAAGAGGCGGCGGCAAAAAGATTGATAGAAACTCGGCTGGCGAAACTTTTTGAAAGTTACGGCTACGAAGAAGTTGTTACGCCGGCAATGGAATTTTTGGAAACTTTGACAATCGAAGGCGGGCGGACGGTTGAGCAAGATTTATTTAAAATGTTCGACCAAAATAATCGAACTCTCGCACTTCATCACGAAATGACAACGCCGATAGCAAGATTGGCAGTCAGTCGGCTGAAAAATTCAACTTTGCCGCTGAAACTTTCCTACAACACAAATGTTTTTCGATTCAGACGGAATCAGCCGGGCAGGCAGTGCGAATTTTATCAGGCGGGCGTTGAACTTTTGGGCGCATCGAACGCGGCGGCGGATGCTGAAATTATCGCTCTTGCCGTCGAAAGTTTGAAATCTGCGGGGCTGAAGGAATTTAAAATTTGTCTCGGTCAAGTCGAATTTGCAAACGGTTTAATGGAGCAAAATAATTTATCGCCTGACGAACAGAAAAAAATTAAAATCGCCATAGAACGTCACGATATTGTTGAGCTTGAAAAAATTACGAACGTTGACGCATTAAAAAAACTTCCGAAACTTCAAGGCGGCAAAGAAATTTTGGACGAGGCAAAAAAATTCGCTCAAAGTCAAAAATCTCTGAACGCCTTAAAAAATCTCGCGGAAATTTACAGACTTCTTGAAATTTACGGCGCGGCTGACAAAATCACTTTCGATTTGGGAATTATTCGCGACTTTGAATATTATACGGGAATGGTTTTTGAGGCTTATGCTCCGAATGTCGGTTACTCGCTTGCGGGCGGCGGTCGTTATGATCATATGCTGAAAGATTTCGGAATGGCTTGTCCCGCGACAGGTTTTGCGCTCGGTATCGAAAGAATTTTGCTTGCGCGTGAACGGCAGGGAATTTTCGAAGACTTCCGCAAAAAAAATATTTATATCGGTTACGCGGACGGATTTATCGACGCGGCGATTAAAACTGCGGCAAAACTTCGCGCGGCGGGGAAAGTTGCGGAAATTTCTTTGACCGCGCAGAGCAAAGAGGATGCCGAAAAATTTCAAAATGCGAAAGGTTATGATAATTTAATCTATGTTGATATGGATTATAAAGAGAGCCAAGCAATTTTTTCGGGCGTTGGCGGCAAAAGTGACGGCTGAAGACGGACAATATATTTCGGCGCACTTGAACGGCGCGGAACAAAAATTATTTTTCGCAATGAGCATTGTCGATCAATGTCACAGCTTGCAGACGGCTTACACAATCGAAAGGCTTGTCATCGAAGACAAAAAAGATATCGACCGCGACTTTTTGATTCGTTGCGCACTTTTGCACGACATCGGCAGAGTCAAAGGAGATATGAGCATTGCGGGAAAAATTTTCGCGGTTTTAATCGTGACATTTGCGCCGAATCTTGCCGATAAACTTGAACGGCGCGGAAATCGTGCGATTTATATTTATCGTCACCACGCGGAAATCGGGGCGCGGAAGTTGCAGAAATTAAATTTATATCGCGAATCAAAAATTATTGCCCGTCATCATTCACCGCCGCAACCCGACGACCCGAAAGAATTAAAACTCTTGCGCCTTGCAGATGAGGAAAATTAGTTTAAGAGATGGAAAGATGGAAAGGAAAAAATTTTTTCAATGAATGATTATATAACGGTTGCTTTGCCGAAAGGGAAACTTTTCGGCTTATCGACTGAACTTTTTAAAAAAGTCGGCTGGACTGCGGAAGGTCTTCACGAAAAATCGCGCAAACTCATTATCACGAATGAAGACGCGAAATTAAAATTTATCATAACGAAAACTGCGGACGTGCCCACTTACGTCGAATACGGCGCGGCAGACCTCGGAATTATCGGAAAAGACGTTATCGCGGAATCCGGCAAAGATATTTTTGAACTGCTTGACTTGGGTTTCGGCAAATGTCATTTGATGATGGCCGTCCCGAAAGATAAAAAGCGTACGAAGTTGGAAGATTATTCTCATACCAGAGTTGCGACGAAATTCCCGCACATTGCAGAGAAATTTTTTTCTGAACGCGGTATGCAGATGGAATATATCAAACTCAACGGCTCAATCGAACTCGGTCCGATAGTCAATCTTTCAGAAAGTATTGTCGATATTGTCGAAACGGGAACGACTCTGCGAGAAAATAATCTTGAAGAAATTGTCAGCATTATGGACGCGACGGCTCGACTTATTGCCAACCGCGTCAGTTACAAATTAAAATTCGACAGAATCAACAAACTTGTCGCGGACTTGGAAAAAATTTTGCGGGAGTGAAAAATTTTGAAAGATATTTTGGACGTACACATTCACACAATCGCCAGCGGTCACGCTTACAGCACAATTCGCGAAGTCACGGCGGCGGCGAAGGCTAAAGGACTTGAACTTGTCGGAATTGCCGAACACTCGATAAATATGCCCGGCACCTGTCACGAATTTTATTTTCACAACTTGCGAGTAATTCCCCGCGACGGTTACGAAGTTCCTTTAATTTTGGGCGCGGAGTTGAACATTCTCGATTATTCGGGCAGTACCGATATGCCTTCACTTGCTCTGCAACAAATTGATTACGCCATTGCCAGTCTGCATAAGCCCTGCATAACTTCCGGCTCGGTCGATGAAAATACTTCCGCAGTTATCGGCGCGATGAAAAATCCGCACGTCGTTATAATCGGTCACCCCGACAACCCGCAATATCCCGTCGATTTCGACAAAGTTGCTCGGGCGGCGGCGGATAATCATGTTTTGCTTGAATTAAATAACAGTTCCTACAACTCGAACGGTTACCGCGTCGGCAGTCGTGAAAATGCAAAAATAATGCTTGCCGCTTGCCAAAAATATAACGCGGCGGTTATAATGGGCAGCGACGCACATATTGAATTTGACGTCGGCAATCATAAATTTTCGCAGGAAGTTATCGAAGAAAATAATTTTCCCGCCGAATTGGTTGTCAATACTGATACAAAAAAATTTTTTGAGTATGTGAATTACAGATTAGGGATTAGTGGATAGCAGACAGTGAATAGGGGAAATTTTCTATCCGCTGTCCACTGTCAACTGACCACTAAACTCGACTGAAAGGAGAGTTTTATTTGTTAGCTCATGAGGTTATGAATTGCGGGCGAAGTGAAGACATTGCAATCGTTGACGAGGGCAGAAAATTTACTTACGCGCAGGCGATTGAGGAGATAAAAAAATATCGCGACAGGCTTTATTCTCTCGGCGTGAAAAAAGGCGATCGCGTCGGAATTTTTTCCAGAAACAGCGCGGAATTTATTTTTACGTATTTTGCGGTGAGTTCTCTCGGCGCGATAAACGTTCCGATAAACTTTCAACTTTCCGCCCGTGAAACCGCTTACATTTTGAAAAATGCCGAAGTCAAACACGTTTTGACTTATGAGCCGCTCCACATTGACGAATTTTTCAAAAATGACGACGAAAAAGTTATTCAGCATGACATTGCAACTTTCGACAAAATTCCCTGCGATGTCACAGCTCCCGACCTTCCGAAAGATTTTGATGAAAATTCTCCCTGCGTAATAATTTACACTTCCGGCACGACGGGAAATCCGAAAGGCGCGGTCCTGTCTCACAAAAATTTAATCCACAATACCAAGCAGTGTGAAGTTTTCAAATGTACTCGCGAATGTAAAGTTCTCTGCGTCCTGCCGATGTACCACTGCTTTGAATGGACCTGCGCGGTTCTGAATACTTTTTATCGCGGCGCATCGGCTTACGTGATGAGAATTTTCAAGCCGAAAGAAATGATCGACATGGTCAAGCAGTACGGGCTGACGGATTTAATTATCGTCCCGTCGATTTTCAGACTTGTTACGGCTCTTGCGCGTCCCGAAGATTTTAAAACCGTTCGTTTTGCAATGAGCGGCGGAACGACTTTACCCGAAAAAACTTTTCAAGAGTTCAAAGAAAAATTTAACTTGGACATTCACGACGGTTACGGACTTTCCGAAACTTCTCCCGCAGTTTTTTTGACGACTTACGGAAAAGCGCGAATCGGTTCAGTCGGAAATGTTTTGCCGAACGAAGAAGTTAAACTCGTTGACCCGGACGGCAATGAAGTTACCGCAGGTGAACCCGGCGAAGTTTTGGTACGCGGCGGAAATGTCATGCTCGGTTACTGGAAAAATCCGACGGCGACTGCGGAGACTATCGACCAAGACGGCTGGTTACACACCGGCGATGTTGCGAAGGCGGACGCGGACGGTTATTATTACATCGTCAACCGAATCAAAGAAATGATTATCAGCATGGGCGAAAATATTTATCCGCGCGAAGTCGAAGAGGTTATTTATCAGTTCAAGGGCATTGCTGACGCGGCAGTTATCGGCGTGAATGACAAACTTCGCGGGCAGGTCGGTTCGTGTTTTTACACCGTCAACGAAGGCGAAAAAGTTAAAGCCGGTGAGTTGAAAAAGTTTTTGCAGAAAAATCTCGCGCTGTATAAAATTCCCCGCGAATTTCACGAACTCAAAGAACTGCCTCGCACTTCGACAGGAAAAATTTCCAAGAAGCAAATTTTGGAGGATTATCTCAACGGAAAAATAAAATCCTGAAAAAATTTTCCCTTGAAATAAAAATGAGTTGTGCTAAAATTTACTTGGAAAAATTTTTGTGAGGTGTCGAAAAAATGAAACACATCAAAACTGTAAACAAACCGAATCTTCAAAGCACGATTAAAGTCGGCGGTTGCGGCGAATGTCAGGCGTCGTGTCAGTCGGCTTGCAAAACGAGTTGCACGGTAGGTAACCAAGTTTGCGAACGTCAGAAAAAGTAATTCGCAATCTCTAAAAAAATTTTCAGCTGTCTTCGGACAGTTTTTTTATTTGACACGCTTAAAAAAATTTTTTAAAATCTTTATGAGGTGATTGGGTGGACGTAAATTATGAGCTTGGCGACCTGAAATTTGTTTGGGACAGTGAAAAGACCGAAAAAAATCTTAAAAAGCACGGAATTTATTTTGAAGATGCCGCACGAGTTTTTCTTGATGATGACCGAATTGATGAATTTGATGAAATTCACAGCGATTTTGAGGACAGATATAAAATTATCGGTCGAGTAAGAAATATTTTGACAGTAATTTACACCGAACGCGGAGACACTAACAGAATTATTTCCGCACGACAAGCTGATAAAAAAGAGGAGGCTTTGTATTATGAACAGTTTTATTTCTAAAAAAAATATTCCGCCTTTGACGGAAGAACAAATTAAGCGGCTCGACGCATTAAAGTACAGGGAAATTGATTACAGCGATATTCCTCCGTTGACGGACGAAGAAATCGAAAGATTCAGGGCAAATATTCGTCGCAAAAAAAAGTTAAAAATTGCGGGCTGAAAAAACGACAAAAGTTGTCGTTTTTTTTTATTTTCTGTTGATTCTGAATATTCAATGTGGTAAACTAAAACAGAACAAGAAATTGTTTTTTTTATTTTAGATTTATCGTGAACCTGGAAAGGCGGAGTAAATGGAAGTTGTTTTGGCGGAGTATTTGGGATTTTGTTACGGAGTAAAGCGCGCAATAAAGATTGCAAGGGAGCACGCGGACGGAAAAAGCTGTACACTCGGACCGATTATCCACAATCCTCAAATGGTCGAGCGTCTTAAAAATGAAGGCGTCGGCACGATTGAGAATTTGGACGAAATGGCGGAAGGTACGGTCATAATTCGTTCTCACGGCGTGGGACCTCAAGTTTATGAAAAAATCGATGCTAAAGGTCTTGAAGTTATTGACGCAACTTGCCCGAGAGTGAAAAAAGCACAGATGGCGGCGCGGGAATTGGTCGGCGATGATTACACGGTTGTCATTGTCGGCGAAAAAAATCACCCCGAAGTCAAAAGTATTTTCGAGTGGGCAAATAAAAAAGCGATAATTTTGGAGACCGAAGACGAAGCAGAAAAATTTGCTCCTTGTCCGAAACTCGGCATAGTTTCGCAAACAACAGTTTCGGGAGCGCACTTCAAAAACATGGTTATGCACTTACTGGACAAGTCGTCGGACATAAAAATTTTACGCACAATATGTACGGCAACCGATCAAAGGCAAACTGCGGCGATGGAGTTGGCTTCTGAAGTTGATGTGATGCTTGTTGTCGGGGGCAGGAACAGTGCAAATACTACAAGACTTGCGAAACTTTGCGAAGAAAAATGCCAAACTTATCACATAGAAACTGCCGAAGAAATTCTGCCCGAATGGTTTACAAAAATTAAAAAAATTGGTATCACAGCCGGAGCCTCAACACCGGACTGGGTTATCAAGGAGGTTTATCTTAAGTGTCAGAGGATGTAAAAAACGTAGAAAACATGGAAAATTGGCTCGATGAGGCGGGAGATTTTAACTTCTCCGTCGGCGACATTGTGGAAGGTACGGTCGTTCAAGTCAACCACAGCGAGGCTTTTGTCGATATCGGTTACAAGCAGGAAATTCCCGTGCCGAAAAGAGAATTGGCCTATCCCGAACCGGAATCTGCGGAAGATGTCGTCAAAGTCGGCGATAAGATTGACGTTTATATTCAATCTCTCGGCGGCGAAAACGGCGGAGCTCTTTCCAAAATCAAAGCGGATCGCATGTCAGTTTGGAAGGACATGGAGGGAATCAAGGAACGCGGCGAAACCGTGCAGGCAAAAATTACGCAGATCGTCAAAGGCGGTTTGGTTGCGTCGGTGAACGGTCTTCGCGGATTTATTCCCGCCTCTCAAATGGAGTTGCATTTCGTCAAGGATTTGTCTGTCTACGTTGACCAAGTCGTTGAGGCACTGCCCATTGAGATTGACAAAAACAAACAGCGGTTGGTTTTGAGCCGCCGTCAACTTCTTGAGAGAGAACGTGACGAAAAACAGCGCGAAGTTTTCGATAACCTTCACAAAGGCGACGTGGTCAAAGGCGTTGTCAAACGTTTGGTCGATTACGGCGCGTTTATCGACATCGGCGGAGTTGACGGACTTGCGCACATTTCCGATCTTTCTTGGGACAGAGTCACTCACCCGTCGGAAGTCATGCAGGTCGGCGACGAAGTTCAAGTTGCCGTCAAAAATATCGATCCCGAAAGCAAGAGAATTTCTCTTTCGATTAAAGACACCTTGCGCGATCCTTGGCTTGACAGGGCGGAAAAGTATGTTGAGGGCGACTTCATCGAGGGAAAAATTGTCAAACTTGCGAAATTCGGCGCGTTTATGGAAATTGAGCCGGGCTTTGACGGTTTAATCCCGATGGGCGAACTTTCCGATCGCCGCATTGAAAACGCTGAAGAAGTTGTTCACGTGGGCGACGTTGTCAAGGTCAAAGTTATGAGAATCGACTTGAAACGCAAGCGCATTTCCCTTTCCATCAACCGCGCGAAACGCGAAGCCGACAGCGCAAATTTCAAACGCTATCAGCCCGAAACTAAAGACAAAACTGCCGAAGTTAAAGACGAAGCGTAAATTATCGAAAAAATTTTTTCATCAAAAAAGACCTCCGAGTTTTTCAGAGGTCTTTTTTCGTTGGCAAAAAATATTTCTTATTGAAGTTTTTTACAGGTTGACTTATAATTTTTGATATTGTTTTTGAAGAGGTTTTGATATTGCGCAAGATGAATCGGCAAAAAAATTTGAGAACGTGTGTTCAAAGGATGAATTTTTTTATCGAGCTTTTAAGATAAAAAGATGTTGAAACTTACTTTTCTTTGAGCCGCCAAAGAAAAGTAAGCAAAAGAAAGCTCGCCCGCTTCGTTCGCGTCACGCTCACTAGGCGGGCAGGCGCGCTCATCCGTGAGCGCGGGTTCTGCCTTGCAATTTACGAACACAGTTTCACAGAAAATTTTTGCGCAATAATTTGCAGATAATTTTTCGGAGGTCTGATAATGAAAAAATTTTTGGTATTTATGGCGGTTTTGCTGTTGATACTTTTGGCTTTGCTGGAATTTATTTTGCCGACCACTTTAGCGAAAGTTTTGGAAGAGCAGGTCACCGGTGCGACGGGGGCGCAGGAAGTCGATTTAAATTTAAATTCTTCGCCGAATTTTAAAATTCTTGCCGGTTACGTCGACGAAGTTCACGGCACGGCAAGTTTGGGCAGAATCGGCGACGTCGATTTTAAAGAATTGGCACTTGACGGCGAAAAAGTGCAAGTCGATATTTTTGAATTGCTTTTCCCGACTGAAGGAATTTCCGCGCGCGAACACACGAATAAAATTTTAAAATCCATAAGCAAACTCGAAATGCACGGGATTATCACGGCGGAGGATTTGAAAAATTTTATCGCGAAAAAAGTTGACCGTTTCGACAACGCCGAAGTAAAAATTTCTCCCGAAGGCATTGAGGCAACGGGGCAAATTAAAATTATGGGGCGAATGGCGGAAGTCGAAATGGCGGGAACTTTTATTGAGGACGGCGGCAATATTTATTTCCGCGGCACAAATTTAAACGTGAAAAATTCTTTGCTTCGTCATGTTCAGCTGGATAAATTTTTTGGCGACGTAAAAGTTTTGGATTCTGAAAATTTGCCGTTAAATTTGCAATATGATTCGGTCGAACTTCGCGACAATGAAATTTTAATTTCGGCAAAATTGAGGTGAGATTATGCGACAACGCAAAAATAAATTCGGGCTGGACTTCGGCGACGGTGCGGAAATTCAAACTATGGAGGAACTGCGCGAAAAATTTAATTTAAAAAAAATTATGGAGTATTTCAAAAATCGGCGACTGATGGCTTGGTTGGAAGACAGATTTTATTCTGACGAGGCGGACGCTTTAAAATCTTTGAAACCTGCCGATCCGAACGCGCCGCAAAAAATTTGTGAGGCTCTCGGCGTTGATTATGAAGAGTACGCGGAGGAACTCGACGACGCGGAAACTGTGGCTTGGCGACAAAAGAGGCGCGAAAAACTTCGCAAATATACCGACAACGAAAGAATTATCAAAAGAGTCGATTACGTTGCCTTCGACCAAGAGGACTTGGAAGACATCATGCGCGACGCTTTTTTGCCGAACATAATTTATCTGTGCGATAATTTTTTCCGCTTCCCTTCGGGGATTTTGAGAAAAACCAATATTGATTACGTCGGCTTGGGCAAGGTTGCGGTAAAAATTGACAGCCAAAAGCCGATTGACTTCAGAAAATTAAATATTTCCTTCAGGAACATAAAATTTGTCGAGGACGAACAAGAATTTTTTGCAGAAGAAAAACCCGTCGAAGTTAAGCCGGTTGTTGAAGAAAAACCCGCACCCGAGCCGCAACTTCCGACGATTCGCCTTTCCGATACGCAAATGATTTTGGCAGATTCTTTGAACCCCGCCGCCATTGCGCAAACTGCCATGAAATTTAAGTCAAGAATTTTCATCAAGCACGAAGGCAAGTTTATCGACGCGAAGAGCGTCAACATGTTGAAAGTTCGCGGTTTGGTAAAAGGCACTTACGTCACCGTCAAAACCGAGGGAACCGACGCGGCGGAGGCGATGAAAGCTGTAACCGAACTTTTGCAAAAAGGTTGGCAGAAAAATTCGGGCGGCAAATAAGCGGAGGGAATTTTTCATGAAAAAATTTATCGCGTTTTTTTTGTTGAGTTTTATTTTTTTCTGCAATTTTGCGGCGGCGGAGGAAGTTTCCGACAAAGAAATTTTGACTGCCGAAAAAAAAAGCGACGTAAAAAATAATTTTGAACTTCAGCTTGAATATTTATCGGGCAAGGCTTTTTCCAGTCGCAACGTCAACAATTATAACGTTCACCTTTTCCAAAAAATTCATGAGCATCGCGCGTTGACTGTTTATCGCGGCTTGACTTTTACTCGTGCGGTCGGCGCAACCAATCCGCGCTTGGAAGGCATCTGGAAAGATTCAAACGGCGTGGGCTTCGGTCCGGCTCTTCTTTTGCGCTGGGATAAAAAAATTTCCGGTAAACTTCATGCGGCGTGGGATTTTTCCGGCAGCATTATGTTTTACAACAGAGCTCACCCCGCCGAAGGTCGTGCGTACGGTTTTTTGTGGAGGACCGGGCCGCGCTTGATTTGGCAATACGGCGAAGATGATTCAATCAGTTTGGGTTATTCCGTCAGCCATTTTTCAAACGGAATGAAAACTCACAACCCCGGCTATAATACGCTCGGTTTTTCGCTCGGCATTGCTCATAAATTCTAGTGGTTAGTGGACAGGGGATAGTTTTTCTGTAACCTGTTCGCTGTCCGCTGAAAAGCGACTGAAAGGAGCTTTTTTTAATTGATTTTAAGAATTATCACGGGAATAATCGGGATAGTTATTGCGGCGATCGTGATTCAATTCGGCGGCGTGCCGTTCGCAGTTTTTGCCGCGCTTTTGTCGTTAATCGCCTGGCATGAATATTCTGCCGCGTTTTACAAAGCGGGAGTTTCGACGGCGTACATTTTCGGCGCATTGAATTTAATTTTAATTTTATGTTGCGCGTATCTTGGCAACATCGAAGAAATTTTCGCCGTGCTGACTTTGGGAATGCTCGCAATATTTTTGTTGACGGTTTTATGGTCACTCAATCCGTCCGAAGCGGGAATTTCAATCGCGGGGGTTTTTTATATCGGGTTGCCCTTCGTGCATTTAATTTTGCTCAGATTTTTAACCGAAGAGCGCGACCCGTTCGAGGCGTTCAAAGTTTTGTCGGATGACGTAAATAATTTAATGGCGGGCGGAGTCGAACAAGTCGGACAACTTTTTTCAAACATCGACTTGGGTTGCGCGTTAATCTGGATTTTATTTGCCTGCACTTGGGCAAGCGACACTTTCGCCTATTTCGTCGGCTCGGCAATCGGTTCGCACAAGCTCGCGCCGTCTATCAGCCCGAATAAAACGGTTGAAGGTTTTCTCGGCTCAATTTTCGGCACAACCTTAACAGGCGTTGTCGTCGGTCATTTTCTCTTCGGCTTTCCGCTCATTCATATGGCGGCGGCGGGTTGTTTGCTGGCGATTGTTGCGACGCTCGGCGACTTGGTTGAGTCCGCAATAAAAAGATTCACCGGCATAAAAGATTCCGGTTTCATAATTCCCGGTCACGGCGGAGTTTTGGACAGATTCGACAGCATTTTTTTCACCGCGCCGGTTTTCTACTATTACGTTTTGGCAACGGGACTGATTTAAATTTTGAACGAACTGATAAAATCTAAAGAGCGTGTGCAATCTTTCGGCGAAGTTTTTACGCCGATTTTTATTGTAAAAAAAATGCTCGCCGTTATCGATGACGAAATTAAAAATCCCGAAACAAAATTTCTC
>CAJOCT010000060.1 GCA_905236725.1 uncultured Selenomonadaceae bacterium
TCGCAGAAAAAATTTAAAAAAAACTGCATAAAAAAAATCCCTTCGGCAAAAGTCGTTGGGATTTTTTATTTTTTTGTGATAAAATTGTTAGCGAGGTGATAAAAATGGAAATTATCACAGCAGAAAATTTAAAATTTATTTACAAAACTGCGTCTGGAGAAAAAATTGCGCTCGACGACATAAATTTAAAAATTTTTTCTGGAGAATTTATTGCGATAATCGGGACGAACGGCTCTGGAAAATCGACTTTGGCGAAACATTTCAACGCGCTTTTAAAACCGACTGAAGGAAAAGTTTTTGTCGAAAATTTAGACACGGCGGACGAAAAAAATTTGTGGGAAATTCGATCAAAAGTCGGAATGGTTTTTCAAAATCCGGATAACGAAATAGTTGCGGCGATAGTCGAAGATGATGTTGCATTCGGTCCGGAAAATTTAGGAATTTCTCCGAAAGAAATTAAAAATCGCGTCGATTTTGCATTAAATACGGTCGGAATGATTGATTATAAAAAATTTTCGCCGTCGAAACTTTCCGGCGGACAAAAACAGCGAATTGCAATCGCGGGAGCCGTCGCGATGAAAACAAAAATAATTGTTTTCGACGAACCGACAGCGATGTTAGACCCTCAAGGACGCGCGGAAGTTTTGAAAACGATAAAAAAATTGCACGCGCAGGGCTTGACGATAATTTTGATCACGCATTTTATGGACGAGGCGGCGCAAGCAGAAAAAATTTTTTTAATGGAAAGCGGAAAAATTATCAAACGCGGAACTCCGCAAGAAATTTTTTCAGACGTGAAAGAAATAAAAAAATCGGGCTTGGATGTACCCGCGCCCGTTGAACTTGCAGACAGATTACGCCGAAAAAATTTTAAATTGCCGAAAAATATTTTATCGGCGGAAGGTTTTTCCGAAGCAATTTTGAAATTAAAAAAATAATTTTTTGATTTTAAATTTTGAAATGTTCGCAAATGTCGTTCATAATTTGCAGCGGCGACCAATTTGTTGTATCGATTGTGTAATCGGCTTGGCTGTAAAAAATTTCGCGCTCGGCGAGAAGTTTTTTTATAGTTTCAAGGCGTTGATCGTTTTTGTCGAGTAAAGGTCTTTCGCCGCGCCGTTCAGTTCGACGAAAAATTTCTTCGGGTTCGGTCGTCAAGCAAATAATTACGCCGGAATTTTTCAAAAGACGAACATTTTCAGCGTCTTTGACGGTGCCGCCGCCGGTTGCGATGACCAAATTTTTTCTTTCGCTGACTTCTCGGACGGCTTTTTTTTCAAGCTCACGAAAATATTTTTCGCCGTGCAGTTCGAAAATTTTCAGTATGCTCATACCCGCGTCACGCTCAATTTTTTGGTCAAGATCGACAAAGCCGCGCCCCAATCTGTTTGCAAGAAGTTTTCCCAAACTGGTTTTGCCCGTTCCCATAAAACCGATTAAAATCAAATTATCTTTCATAATGCCTCCAAAAAATTTTTTTTATTAGAAAATGTTTTTAAAAAATTAAATCTTTAAAAATTATTTTTCTTTCAAAATTTTTTTTTGTAGACTTCATTTCTTTTTTAGAAAAAGAGACGAAGCAAAGAAAAATCGCCCGCTTCGTTCGCGTCACGCTCACTAGGCGGGCAGTGGCGCGCGTCCGTGCGCGCCTCTTTTTTTTTCGAAAATTTTAGCTGTGAACATAAATTTTTAGATTTCGGCAAGTTTTTTCAAAATTTTTTTATTGAGCTCCTCGACTTTTTCTCCGGTCTTCGCACTTACGCAAATCGGTTCAATTCCCGAAACTTCATGAACTGCCGCCGCAAGATTTTTTCCGCCGTCAGAAAATTTATCCGCCTGGCTTATCACCAAAATAATTTTCAAGCCGAGTTTTCTGAGTTTGCTGAGCCATGCCATTTCAAGGTCGAAAGAATCGTTTGAGATTAACATCAGCGCGAGTTCCATGCTTTCCGCAGATTTTTCCGCGCCGGATTTTTCCACGTCAACGCCGACCGTATCGACCAACATAATTTTTCCCACGCCGCCGATTTCCATTGCGCTGTATTCTGTTTCCCGCGCCATCGTGTATTTTGTCAACGCGTACATCAGCGCGGATTTTCCGCTTTTGCGCTTGCCGAAAATTCCCACCTGTCTCATCGTCAAAACCTCCGTCAATCAATTTTTTGCAGTTTCAAAGTAAAATAAGCAATCTCCGGCGGACAACCGAGCCTGAAAGGAAACCAACTGCCGTTGCCGACGTGAACATAACCGAAGCAGTTGTCATTTTTGACCATTCCGCGAGTATATTTGAAAAGTGGCATCAACGACATTCCGAAAATCCCGATTTGCCCGCCGTGAGTGTGTCCCGTCAAAGTCAGCGGAATATTTTTTTCAAAGCCGTCATCAATAAATTCGGGGTGATGCGCCAGCAAAATGCAGACTGAATCGAACGGCACGCCCTGAAGAGCAGATTCGACAAAATTTCTTTTCTGCTGTTCAAAAATTTTATCCGCGTCACCGCGTCCGCCGCTGCTCATAATCGGCGAAGACTTCGGATAATCCACGCCCAAAATATAAAGTTTCGACGTGACATTTTCAGAACGATTTACAAGCCAATGAATTTTAGTTTTTGAAAGACCGGATTCAATTTCGGAAATTCCGCGATGATGTTCATGATTTCCGTGACAATAATAAATTCCGAATTTAAATTTATCGGTGAAGCTGTCAACAAGTTGAATTGCCTGCGCGTTCAGTGATTTGCAGTCGAAAATATCGCCGGTAATCGCGAGAAGATCGGGTTTGTCGTCAGAAATTTTTTGCAAAAGTTTTTCAAGTCTTTCGAGGGAATAATTTGCGCCGAGATGAACGTCACTTATCTGCGCGATCTTAAAATTTTCGAGTTCAGGCGGCAAATTTTTTATCGGAATATCATAAAAATTTTTTACGTCGGAAAGTCTTTCAATTCTGTTGGCGTAAACTGCCGTCGCGAAGGAAATGAGCGGATACATAAAAGCCCAACGCAAAACTTTTCGACGTTCGGGGCTGAAAGTCGTCGGCGGATTTAATTTTCTGTAAACCGCGCGAATTATCACGGCAATCAAAACTAAACTTCCGCAAATTAACTGCGTTGCGAAAAAAATCGTCGCCAAACTTCCGATCCAATGCATAATATTATTTGGAAATTGCGAACTCAAAAAAAGACTTGCAACCAAAATTAAAATTATAACAACCGCCGCGAACGAAAAAATTTTGTACATCCTGCGCTTGCTCCGCGCATCAAGTAAAAAATGTACGCTCACGACGGCGAAAGGTATCAACGCCAAAATTCCTGTCAAAACCATCCAAAACATTGTCGCACCTCCTGTACGTAAAATTTTTTGAAATTATAACATTTTTTTCTGCAAAATAAAAAGACTCCGTCAAGTTTGACAGAGTTCAATTTGAAATGTATGAGCAATGTCCCCGACAACTGCAGGGTTGAAAAAAACTTCGATTAAAATTGAAAAAGCCCCGAAATCGGGCGAGCATTTCGAGACTGAATTTAAAAAATCCGACAAAAGCCGGATTCAGAATTTTCATTCATAAATCCCCATTCCCGTCACTCGCAGGTCAAACGGTGATTGTTAATTGAGCAGTTCTCCCGGCTTCGGATCTCGGCTTGTCTGCGCCTTCCCGGAAAAAATTTTCCAGTGACATAACTTATGCAGATTCGCTCCCCGCTACGGTGGCGTGACCGCGTCGGCATTTGACCGACTTCTCTATTGAGTCTTTCGACACTCAACCCAATCGATATTCAATTTTCATCGCGCATATCTTACAACCGCGCCGCAAAGTTGTCAAGCCGTTCACCGTCTGCGCAAGGACTTCGGCTTACCCAAAATTTCGCTGAAAATAATTGCGTTCATTGCCGTTTCGGAATTTAAATTGAGCGGCAATTTTTTTTCTTCAACTTCATTAAGATTTTCATCTTTCGCGGAAATTTCGGAAGAAAAATTTTGTGCGGCAGATTTTTTTTGCCGATAAATTTCCGCAAGATTTATTTCGCGAACTTCTGCCGATTGATTCGGAGTTTCAATCAAAATTGAATTTTCTTCGCCTGGAAAATTCGGGTCGTTCGATAAAGTCGGAATTTCAAAGTCATGCGGATTTTTGGAATTTATCGGCGGTTGCTTAGGTTTTTTTTTCTTGTCGAAAACGTTTTGCACTACCAAAAAAATTATCCACAGCACTATCCAAAATGAAATATCCATTGCCGTTCACCTATTTTTGCGTCACAGGGATATTTTTGGCTTCGCGCCCCGAACGGCTTATGGCGTTTCTCATCTCCGTATCGGATTGCAAATTCATCAAGTTGTAATAATCCATAACGCCCAACTTTCCTTCTTTGAGAGCTTGAGCCATTGCGTGGGGAACTTCCGCCTGTGCCTCGACGACTTTCGCTTCCATTTCTTGAGTATAGGCCTTCATCTCTTGTTCTTTCGCAACAGCCATTGCGCGACGTTCTTCAGCTTTCGCCTGCGCAATTCTCTTGTCAGCTTCCGCCTGGTCAGTTTGAAGTTGTGCGCCGATATTTCTGCCGACATCAACGTCAGCAATATCAATCGATAAAATTTCAAACGCCGTGCCCGCGTCCAAACCTTTGCCGAGAACAGTTTTTGAAATATCGTCAGGACTTTCCAAAACATCGGTGTGACTTTCGGAACTGCCGACGGTTGTGACAATACCTTCGCCGACACGCGCAATAACTGTAGGTTCACCCGCGCCGCCGACAAGTCTGTCGATATTTGCGCGAACGGTCACGCGGGCTTTTATTTTTAATTCGATACCGTTTTTTGCGACGGCGGAGACAATCGGCGTTTCAATGACTTTCGGATTGACGCTCATCTGCACCGCTTCAAGAACATCGCGCCCCGCCAAGTCAATCGCCGCAGATCTTTCAAACGGCAAAACAATTTGCGCACGCTGAGAGGCAATCAGTGCGTCAACGACTTTGTCAACATTTCCGCCCGCCAAGTAATGCGCCTCAAGCTGATTGACATTCACGTCGAGACCGGCTTTATTCGCCTTAATCAGCGGCATTACAATTTTCGACGGCGGTACTCGGCGCATTCTCATCCCGATTAAAGTAAAAATTCCGACGTGAACATCTGCCGCCAAAGCCGAAATCCATAAACCTATCGGCACGAAATGCAAAAAAGTTCCCGCAAAAATTACGGCGATTACCAAAATAAAAACTGTGCTGAATATTAAATCCATAAAAATTTCCCTCCTAAAATTTATTACGGCTCGCGCAGAGCTTGGCTTTTTATTCAGCGCACAAAAAAATTTTCCTGCATTGAAAAAATTTTCGATTGTAATTGTTCGAGGAAAAATTTATAATTTGCCGCGAAAAAAAATTTTTTTTAATGAAAAGGTGATAAAAATGAAAATCGGAGTTATCAGCGACACTCACGGATATGAAAGGCGTTTCGTTCAGGCGGTTGAAAAATTTTTCGGCGGAGCGGATTTAATTTTGCACGCGGGCGATGTTTTGAATCACGGACCGAACAATCCGAACTGCAAGGGCGACGATTATAACCCGAAGGCTTTGGCTAACAGAATTAACAATTCCGAAATTCCCGTAATTATTTGCAGGGGAAATTGCGATTCCGAAGTCGATCAGATGGTTATCAACGTGCCGATTCAATCTCCGTACGCTTATGTTTTTGCGGGCGGGAAAAGAATTGTCGTAACGCACGGACATACGGTTATGAGCGACGCGGAAAAAGACGAAATGGCGGCGCATCTCAAGGCGGATATTTTCATAACGGGGCACGTTCATAAAAATGTTTTGGAAAAACGCGGCAATACAATTTTCCTCAATCCCGGCACCATTTCGCCTTATCTTTCCAATAATGAAAACAAAAAAACTTCCGTCGCAGTCATTACCGACGAAAAAATTCAGATTTTCGACTTGGACAGCGGTGAAGTTTTGATGAGTTTAAATTTTTGATGAGGTGAATAAATGAGCAGTCAACTTCGTATTGAAAAACTTCAGGAATTTATCAAACAAGAGACGGGAAAAATGTTGCTTACAGAAATTAAAGACCCGCGAATCGGTTTCGTCACAGTCACCGACGTTGAAGTGACAGGAGATCTGCGCGAGGCAAAAATTTATGTCAGCATTATGGGCGACGAAGAAAAAGTTAAAGAATCTTGGAAAGGTCTGCAGTCCGCACTCGGATTTATTCGTCGCGAAATCGGTCAAAGAGTCAAATTGAGATTCACGCCGAAAATTTCTTTCGCGCTTGATACTTCGTTAGATTACAGCGAACATATTCAAAAACTTTTGTTGCAAGTTGGGAGCGGGACTGAATGAGAATTACTTTGAGAGAGACGGCGGACAAATTGAAATCCGCAGAAAAAATTTTGTTGACGGCGCACATAAATCCCGACGGCGACGCAATCGGCTCAACTTTAGCGATGTTGCAAATTCTCCGCGCGATGGGAAAAAATGTTTCCGCTTACATTGACGATAAAATCCCGAAAAATTTTTTGACTATGCCTTGCGTAGAAGAAATTCAGAGACCTGCGGAAGGTGAAAAAATTTCCGCCGACTTACTCGTTGTACTTGACACTTCAATCGACAGGACAGGGAAAGTTATTGACATAACCGATGCGCCGATTCTCAACATAGATCATCACGTCACGAACAAAGGCGAAAATATTTATTTATACGACGAACCGACTGCGGCGGCAACTTGCGAAATTATTTTCAAACTTTGCGAAGAACTCGGCGCGAATATAACAAAGGAAATTGCAATTTGCCTTTATTCAGGATTGGCGACGGATACGGGATTTTTCAACTATTCCAACACAAAGCCCGCAACTTTTCGCGCGGCGGCATCTTTAGTCGAATGCGGAGTTCAACCGAATTTAATCGCAGAAAAATTTGAGGAACGCACTTTTCGAGAATTAAAAGTTATGAGCGCGGCACTTCAAACTACAAAACTTTTTTTCGGCGGCAAAGTCGTTGGAATGTTCATTGACGAAGAACTTTTTAAGCAGACTGACACGACTGAAGGTTTTATCGATTTAATTCGCGTGATTGACAGTGTTGACGTGGCATTTGTTTTGACGTGCAGGGAAAAAAATCTTTGCCGCGTGAGTATGCGTTCAAAAACCGTCAACGTTGCCGAAATTGCCAACAAACTCGGCGGCGGCGGTCACATTCGCGCGGCTGGCTGTACGATTCAAAAAAGTTTTTTCGAGGCAAAAAATATTTTGGTTCACGCAATCGGGCAATATATGATTGAAACAGAAAAATTAACGTCGAAAGAATTTTTATTGAATCAAGAAATTTCTCTCGCGGACTTTGAAATTTAAAATAATTTTTTAGAGGAAAAAATTCATATGATTAACGGTTTTATAAATTTTAATAAAGCGGCGAACATGACAAGTCATGACGCCGTTAATTTTTTGCGAAAAATTTTTCAAACAAAAAAAATCGGGCACGGCGGCACTCTCGACCCCGCCGCGACGGGAATTTTGCCGATTGCAGTCGGTCACGCAACAAAATTTCTTGAATATCTCGCTGACTTCGACAAAACTTATCGCGCAGAAATTTTTTTCGGAATTTCAACAGATACCGGCGACCTCGACGGTAAAATTATTTCTAAAATCGAAAATTTTTCCATGCCTTCAACTGAAATTTTAAAAGAAAAAACAAAAAATTTTCTCGGCGAAATTGAACAAACTCCCCCAAAATTCTCCGCGATAAAAATTAACGGTCAAAAGGCTTACGACCTCGCAAGAAAAAATATCGACTTTGAAATTCCAAAACGACGAATAAAAATTTTTCGCTTTGAAATTTTAAACGTCGAAAAAAATTTCGTCACCGCGGAAATTGATTGCTCGAAGGGAACTTACATCAGAACTCTTGCCGCAGATTTCGGAAAAAGTTTGAATTTGCCCGCGACTTTGAAAAGTTTGCAGAGAATCAGAGTCGGAAATTTTGAACTTAAAAATTCAGTGACGCTTGAAGATTTAAAAAATTCTCCCGAAAAATTTCTTTTGCCGGTCGAAAATTATCTGCCTTTCGAGAAATTTTTTTTGCGCGCTCACAGAGTCAAGGCATTTTTAAACGGTTTGCCGACAAATTTGGACGAATCGGATAAAATTGTCAGAGTTTTCGCGGACGAAAAATTTTTGGGCGTTGGAAAAATTTGCGCCGGTGAATTGCGTTCAGAAAAAATTTTTTCTTGACAGTTTAATCTCGGAAATGTTTCAGTAAAAAAATTTTTTTTAGCCTTCGGGCTTTTTTTTGCAAATTGACACTTTTCAAGCAAAAAAGTTATAATCTGCAAAATGTTTATTCAAGAAATTTTTGAGGAAAAAGTCATGCAAATAATTTTAACCGTCATCGTTATGATTACAATTTTCACCGTCATAATCATTCAAGCGCGGCGCACGGCAAAAATTGTTCATGAAAAGGAAATCAACGAAACGGCGAACAGAATCAAGCAGGAGGAAATGGAGGAAAAAATTCGCCTGCAAAATAAAATTCTTGAAGAAGAAAAACAGCGGCATCGGCAGGACGAAATGATTCGTGCCTTGAGTTCCGATTACCGTTCGGTTTTTTATTACGATCTGGAAAAAGATGAGGGCGTTTGCTATCGCTCGCGCAGAAATACTCACGACGAAAACGAAATAATTTCTCCTTTCAGCAAAATGCTTGAGGATTATCTAAAAAAAAGCGTCGTCGAAAATTATCTGGATAACGTCTTGAAATTTATTCGTCCCGAAAATCTGCGAAAAGGTCTTCAGCTGACAAATATTATTTCTTATCGCTACCTTGCCGCCCAAAACAATCGCCAATATTATGAAATGATTCGCGTTGCAAAAATCGACGACGGCGAAGAAATTCACGCGGTCGGAGTCGGTTTCGCAAACGTCGACGAACAAACCCGCGAGGCAATGGCGCAAAATCAAATTTTGGCTGACGCTCTTGCTCAAGCTCAACACGCAAATATTTCCAAGACAACTTTTTTGTCGAACATGAGCCACGATATAAGAACGCCGATGAATGCAATTATCGGCTTCACCACGATGGCACTGCGTCATTTTGATAATCAGGCGCAGGTCAAAGATTCTCTGGAAAAAGTTTTGTCCTCGTCGAATCATCTTTTGGGCTTGATTAACGATATTCTGGATATGAGCCGCATAGACAGCGGGCGCGTTGAAATTCAAGAGCAGGAGTGCAATTTGTCCGAACTCGTCCACAGCTTAATTCACATCATTCAGCCGCAAATCACCGCTAAGCAACAGTTATTTCACATTGACGCTTTTCAAGTCAAAAACGAATACGTCCACGCCGACCAGCTGAAAATAAATCAGGTTTTGATAAATATTTTGAGCAACGCCGTTAAATACACGCCCGCCACAGGAACAATTTCTTTCAGAATTTCTCAGTTCGATTCAGATAAACCCGGTTATGCAAAGTATGAATTTCGCGTCAAAGATAACGGCATGGGTATGAGCAAAGAATTTTTGAAACACATCTTCGACCCGTTCGAGCGCGATTTATCGAACACGAAAACTTTGGGGATTCAGGGCACGGGCTTAGGCATGACCATTACAAAAAAAATGGTTGAGCTTATGAACGGAAAAATTGAAGTCGAAAGCGAACTTGACAAAGGCAGTGAATTTATCGTCACGCTTGAACTTAAACTTCAAGAAAATGTCAAGTATCTGATTAATGGCGAACTTGAAGGGCTTCGCGTTCTTGTTGTCGATGATGATTTTGAAACTTGCGATTCGGTTACGGAAATTTTGAAAAATCTCGGCGTGCGCAGTGAATGGACTACTTCTCCACGTGAGGCGGTTTTTCGCGCAAAAAAAGCTCTCAACGACAAAGACCCCTTCAACGCTTATATTGTCGATTGGCTTATGCGCGAACTCAACGGAATTGAAACCGTGCGGCAACTTCGTCGCGTCGTGGGCAACGATGCGCCGATTGTAATTTTGACTGCCTACGATTATTCCGATATTGAAAACGAGGCACGGTCGGCGGGCGTTACGGAATTTTGCACCAAGCCGCTTTTTATGTCCGATTTGAAAAAAGTTTTGTCCCGCGCGACAGGCAATTTTAAGGTCGAAGAAAAAAAGACTGACGACTTGACCGAAACCGATTTCACCGGCAAAAGAGTTTTGCTCGTCGAAGATGTTGAAGTCAACCGCGAAATTGCCAAAGCCGTCCTTTCAGAAACCGGCTTGGAAGTTGAGGACGCACCGGACGGAATTGACGCGGTAGAAATCTTTCAGCGGTCGAAGAAAAATTACTACGATTTAATTTTGATGGATATTCAAATGCCGAAAATGAACGGTTACGAGGCGACAAAAAAAATTCGCGCCCTTGAAAGAGATGACGCGAAAAATATCCCGATTATTGCCATGACCGCCAACGCCTTTGAGGAAGACAAAACCAGCGCATTCAACGCGGGTATGAACGACCATGTTGCCAAGCCGCTCGACATCCCAAAACTTTTGGCGACGCTGAAAAAATATCTGCATTGATATATTTTTTAGTCATATCAACCATAATTATTGACATTAAAAAACTCCTTTGCTAAAATTTGAGTTGTTCAAAAACAAATTCAACACAAAGGAGTTTTTAATATGGCAGATTGTAGCAATTCGGAAAAAGATTGTCAACAGCGCACGGGGATAATCTATAAGATCACAAACCTTGAAGACGGAAAGGTTTATGTCGGGCAGACCGTGCAAAAATTGAATGAGCGGCTTCGTCAGCATAAGCACGAGAGAAGAAAAGATCATTCACTCGTTGACAGAGTCATCAGCAAATACGGCTGGGAAAATTTCAAAGCTGAAATTATTGAAGAGTGTCCGCGCGAAATGCTTAACGAGCGCGAAAAGTTTTGGATTAAGTTCTATGATTGTATGGCTCCGAAAGGTTATAATTTAACTTCGGGCGGCGACAGTGATTTCACTGTGTCGGACGAAACCAGAGAAAAATTGCGTGTTGCAGGTGAAGGAAAAACTTTATCCGAAGAGACGCGGGCAAAAATCGGTGCGGCGCAAATCGGGCATGAGGTTACTCCTGAAACACGAGCAAAAATTTCTGCCGCCAAAAAAGGCATACCCAAAACTGAAGAACATAAAGCAAAACTTTCTGTCGCAAATAAAGGAAAAAAGACACCGCCTGAAACGCGAGCAAAATTATCAGCAATTCATAAAGCATTGGGGACAAAACCGCCTG
>CAJOCT010000061.1:0-3792 GCA_905236725.1 uncultured Selenomonadaceae bacterium
TAGCTGTTCACTTCATCTGCAAATGGCTTGACAGACATTTCTAAAAAAGCCTTGTGGTTAGCGTTACTCTATAAAACGCACTAAAAAATCCCCGATTGTCCAAGTCGGGGATTTTTTTGCTACCATAAATGCTCAACTCTTCTTTGAACAATTTCTTATTCAATGCCTGTACTTTATCACAAGACAAAATTTTTTTCAACTACTTAAAATATTTTTCTACCAAATTTTCGCGCTCAACTTCCAAAATTTTTTTCGACTCAATCGCGGATTTTTTTTCGCCCTCGACTTCCATTACAAATTTTGAAAATTTTTCTTGAATTTCTTTCGGCGGCAAATAAAATTTTTCTGAATTTAAATTTCTAAAATGTCTTGAATATCCTCCGGTAGTTTTGTGTTCAAATTTCAGCATATAAAATAAAAAAATTGTATCAATTTTATTTCTATCACTCGGAATTAAAATTTTTGTTCCGTCTGCTCCAAGAAAAAATTTTTCTCTGACAAATTTAAAAATTTCTGTGTGGTCGCCAAAAATTATACACGGAAGATTTTCATAAAAATTTTTTTCAAAATTACTGTATCCGGCAATTTCATTTATGCTTTGGTCAATAATTTGAATTTTTCCTTCAGTCAAATAATCTGACGCAGGAATTTTTTCGCCGTTCCTTGTGTCATCAATGCAAATTTTTGAAAATGAAATATTTTTCTCAAATCCTCCAAACATTTCTGCAAATTTATTTTTTATTTTCAAGTCG
Source organism: uncultured Selenomonadaceae bacterium (assembly GCA_905236725.1). Lineage (GTDB taxonomy): Bacteria > Bacillota > Negativicutes > Selenomonadales > Selenomonadaceae > Quinella. The sequence continues at coordinate 753 of CAJOCT010000061.1, forward strand.
CCGTCAGAAATTATTTTTTCTTGCACAGAAATTTTTTCATCAATCAATTTAAATTCTTCAACAATTTTTTTCTGCTCTTCAATCGAAGGCATCGGAATTTTTAAATTGTCGATATGTTCATTTTTTAAATTATTTATATTTGCTCCACTTGCAAGTTGCATAATAATTTTTCTGTAAATGTCTGTTGAAAAATAAACTGAAATATATTCTGCTAATAATTCTCCTTTTGTACGAATAATTTTGCAAAAAGCTCCAAAAGTTTCTCCGACAACTTCTTTAGAACAAATTGCAGATTTTCCGACGTGATTTAAACTTCCGCTTGACGCAGAAATTAAAATGTCACCTGCACGAATAATTTGTTCTTCAGAAACTTTTTCTTTTGAAACAAATTGAATTTCATCGTGATTTATTTTTCCGTCACGAATATTATTCGCTCGCAACAAAATTAAACTGTTTTTATTTAAATCAGAGTGTAAGTCTTTAGGCTTATAAGAAACTCCGCGAATTTGTGTAATAAATTCTCCAAGTTTTCTCAAAGGAAATTTTCCGCTGTAATTTATTTCAACTTTTTTTGTAAGTTTAATAATTTTAGAAAAATTTGCGCCGCTGAAGTCAATCATATCGGCAAGGTTGAGATAATAAAAATATTTTTGCGAGTTTTGCAGAGAAATTTTTTCGCCGGAAAAAGATTTTTTGACAGCGGTCGCCAATTCATTGAGGAGACCTGCGCCGGTGATTTTAATTCCTTCGTCGCCTTTTCGATTGCTCCACTTGTAGCCGAGAAATTTTTCTTGCTCGGAATTGTCGTCGGGCGCGGAAATTATCAAAGTCGTTTGCGTGAAAGTTTGCGCGAAATATTGAATTTTTTCTTTCTCAATTTCGTGAGCGAAGTCATAAAATTTTCTGTTCAAATTTTCGAGTTCAGGAATTTTTGGCGTACAAAAAATAATTTTCTTGATTTTTTGGCGTACAATAATTCCTTTATCGGCGTCATATCAACAAATTTCGTAAAATATTCGCCGAAATAAGCGTCATTTTTCCAGTCAAAAAAGTCATTTTCGCGGGTGATGAATTTTTGATAAATTTTTTTTTCGATTTTATTTTTTAAAATCCATGCAGAAAAAATTTTTTCGTCGTTCCATTCTTCAGAAAAATTTTGCGAAAAAATTATATTCGCAGTGTCCTCAAAAATTTTAAATTTTTCGCTCGGAGAAATTTTTTCCAAAAATAAAATATTTGTTTTCGTTCCCGTCGCAGAAAAAGTTTTGCTTCCAAATTCTGCAATCGCTCTGACATAAAAATTTTGCAAAATTTTTTCTCGCGCACAAATAAAACTTTTGCCGTCTTTATTTAAAATCGAACTCGGCAAAATTACCGCCGCAATTCCGCCGGGCTTTAAAAGTTGCGAAATTCTTTCGACAAACAAAGTTTCAATTTCATTGCCGTTTTTTGAAATTTTTTCCAGCGTTTCAAATTTATTTTCAATCTGCAAAAATTTTTTAAAATTTTTCACCGAGTACGGCGGATTTGAAACCAAAATATCAAAACTTTCAGCAGAAATTCCTTCGTCAGGATAATTTTCCAAGCCGTCGCCGAATTTTATTTTGCCTTTGTCGGCTCCATGCATAAAAAAAGAAATTTTTGAAACCGTCGAAAGCCTGTCATTTTTTTCAATTCCAAAAATTTTTTCGTCTTCCCAGCCTTTCGGCAAATTTTTCGCAAAATTATTTATCGTTTCAAAACCTTGCGTTAAAAAATGTCCGGCTCCGCAAGCGTAATCAATAATTTTCGGCGGAGAAAAATTTTTTTCTGCAGAAATAATTTTTTCGAGCGGCAAACAATTCCAAATAAATTTTGTAATCGGCAGCGGCGTAAAAAATTGTCCTTCGTCCTGCTTGAAACCTTTGTCGAGAAGTTGCTCAAACATATCGCCGAGCGTTTGCAAATTTTTCGCGCCGATAATTTGATAATTTTTAAAAAGTTCGACGACTTCGCGCACAACTTTTGCATTTATATAAAAAATTTCGGGATTCAAAACTTTTATGAAATTAAAAATATTCGGCGTGTAAAATTTCAGCTTGTTAAATTCTTTTTTGAAAAGATTTTCCAAATTTTTTCGATTTTTGCCTTGATTTTGCTCCAAAAGATTTTCGACGACGGAAAGCGGCGTGTAAGTCGTTTCGATTCGCATAAATTTTTCCATGCCTTCGTGATAAAGTTTTTGAAGTCTGTCGATAAAAATTTCAAAAGTATCCGCGCCGAATTTAAATTGAAAATCGACTTCATCGGAAAAATTTTTCTGCGATTCGTCGGCGAGTTTGCAAATAAAAAGTTCAAGAAGTGCATCGAAAGCATTTTGCTTGTTCGTGACGGAATTATGGCGCAAAATTTCTTCGTAAAGATTTATAATTTTTGTATCGTCGAACTCTTTCAAATCTTTTTTTCTGAAAGGTTTCGCGCCGATTTTATAAGCGACGGTATCTTCGTGAAAAATTACGTCGTCGAACAATTTTTTATCAAAAAATTCATTCCAGATTTTAAATTTTTCTTGAACAGTCGGAGCATTTTTATAATTTTCTTCATTGCAACTGACAGATTTTGAATTAAAAATAATTTTTTCGCCGACAAAATCCGACGCATAAAGCACAAGCCATTGACAAGAATTTTCCTGCTGCCAATAAGAAAAAAGTTGCCCGCCGTCAAAATTTAAATTTTCAAGTTCGTGATTAAATTCCGCGCCGAAAGTTTTACATTCGATAATCAAAAAAATTTTTTTATTTTTTGAAATGCAAATATCAGCGCGACCGCTTTTTTGCGTGTGACCGATATTCCAAGATTTTTCAATCTCAATATCTTCAGGCTGATAACCTTTCTGCAAAAGTCTGTGAACGCACTCAAAGACGACAAAATTTTCATTTTGCGAAAAATTTTTCAGATTATCGCGATTGATTTTTAAATTTTTCGGATAAAAAAGTTTTTTTGAATTGAAATCGGCTTTAAGAAAAATATTTTCCGAAAAAATTTTTTGATAAACGCCGTC